>CAYVRB010000107.1:0-18353 GCA_964453375.1 uncultured Alcaligenaceae bacterium | reverse complement strand
GGCGCGTTCGTCGACCTCGGCGGCATCGACGGCCTGCTGCACATCACCGACATGGGTTGGCACCGCGTCACCAACCCGCACGACGTCGTCAAGATCGAGCAGGAGCTCGAAGTCTACATCCTGCACATCGACCGCGAGCGCCAGAAGATCGCCCTCTCGCTCAAGCACAAGACGCCCAGCCCGTGGCAGGACATCGAGGCGAAGTACCCGGAGAACAGCAAGCACGCCGGCGAAGTCGTCAACATCATGCCCTACGGCGCGTTCGTGAAGCTCGAGCCGGGCATCGAAGGCCTCGTCCACATCAGCGAAATGTCGTGGACCAAGCGCATCAGCCACCCGAACGAGGTGCTGAGCATCGGCGACCGCGTCGAGGTGCAGGTCCTCAAGATCAACCACGACAAGAAGGAAATCTCGCTCGGCATGAAGCAGTGCCAGCAGAACCCGTGGGACGAGGTGGCCAAGAAGTACCCGAACGGCATGCAAGTGTCCGGCGTGGTCCGCAACCTCACCAACTACGGCGCCTTCATCGAGATCGAGGAGGGGATCGACGGCCTGCTCCACGTCAGCGACATGAGCTACGTGCGCAAGGTGTCCAACCCCAGCGAAGTCGTGCAGAAGGGCCAGAAGGTCACCTGCGTCGTCCTCAGCGTCGACCAGGAGCGCAAGCGCGTCGCCCTCGGCCTCAAGCAGATGGGCAAGGACCCGTGGGAAGGCGACATCCCCGACCGCTTCCGCCCCGGCCAGAAGGTCCGTGGCAAGATCACGAAGCTCACGAACTTCGGCGTCTTCGTCGAACTCGAACCGGGTCTCGAAGGCCTGCTGCACATCAGCGAGCTGTCCGAGAACAAGATCGAGTCGCCGGAGGAGGTCGTGAAGGTCGGCGACGACGTGGACGTGAAGGTGCTCCGCGTCGACACCAAGGACCGCAAGATCGGCCTGAGCATGAAGAACGTCGACGACCCGACCGTGCCGGACGAACTGCCGGACGAACTCATGGGCGGGGACAACAAGCCGAGCGGCGCCAAGATCGAAGGCAAGAAGGACCTGCGCGGCGGCACCGGCGCGGCCGGCCCGCTCTTCTCCCTGCCGGGCCAGGGCGAAGAATAACCGGCTTCGCAACAACAACGAACGGCGGGCTTCGGCCCGCCGTTTTCGTTTCCCGGTCGGCCTTGCTTTCCGCGAAACGGCCTTCCTATACTACCCCCGCCATGACCGGCTCGATTCCCCCGAATCCGTTCGAGCTCGCGCTCCGGCTGCGCCGGTCGCTCGCCGGCGCGCTCGTCGCGATCCTGGCCTTCGTTCCGTTCGCCACGCTCTCCATCGGAAAAGCCCCGCCGGCGCGCGTCGGACTTCCCGCGGCCCCCGCCAACGAGACCGAACCCGACGCCGAGGAAACCGAAGCGAAGCTCTCGCTTCGCGCCCAGGCGCGCTGGTCGCCGCCCCGCGCGCCGGCCCGCGCCTTCGATCGGCCCTTCCCGCGCCCGAACGCGTCCCGTCCGGCCCCCTTCGAACGCCCCGTCCCCGCGCTCGTTTCCACCGACGGCTTGCGGCTGCGCTGTTGATCGCTCGCCGTTCCCCCGCTTGAAATCCATCCTCCCGCCGCGCCGGCCACGTCCGTCGCGTCTTTGCGTCCGTCGATTCCTCCCCGGGACACTCCACCATGCCGAACGGTAACGGTAGCCTCGCCTCGACCCTCCCGCGCGATCTCGCGTCCGGCGTCGTCGTGTTCCTCGTCGCGTTGCCGCTCTGCCTGGGCGTCGCCCTCGCGTCGGGCGCGCCGCTCTTCGCCGGCCTGCTCTCCGGCATCGTCGGCGGCATCGTCGTCGGCATCCTCAGCGGCTCGCAGACGAGCGTCAGCGGCCCCGCCGCCGGCCTCGCCGCCGTCGTCGCCGCGCAGATCGTCTCCCTCGGCTCCTTCCAGGCCTTCCTCCTCGCCGTCGTCCTCGCCGGCGGCATCCAGATCGTCCTCGGCCTCCTCCGCGGCGGCTTCATCGCCAACTTCATCCCCTCTAGCGTCATCAAAGGGCTGCTCGCCGCCATCGGCATCATCATCATCCTCAAGCAGATCCCCCACCTCTTCGGCCACGACACCGACCCCGAAGGCGAAATGTCCTTCGTGCAGCCCGACCAGGAGAACACCTTCACGGAGCTGTACAAGACGCTGAGCGACCTGAACCTCGGCGCGGCGGTCGTCGGCCTCATGTCGCTCGCGCTGCTCGTCGTGTGGGGGCGCTGGAAGCCGTTGAAGAAATCGATCGTGCCGGCGCCGCTCGTCGTCGTCGTGCTCGGCGTCGTGCTCGTCAACCTGTTCCGCAAGCTCGGCACGGGCTGGGAAATCGAAGCGAGCCACCTCGTCCAGGTGCCGGCGGCCGATTCGCTGGACGCGTTCCTGAAGTACCTGACGCTGCCGGACTTCTCGCAGATCGCGAAGCCGGCGATCTACACGGCGGCGTTCACGCTCGCGGCGGTCGCGTCCCTGGAGACGCTGCTCAACCTCGAAGCCGTGGACAAGCTCGATCCGCAGCAGCGCGTCTCGCCCGCCAGCCGCGAACTGCTCGCGCAGGGCGTCGGCAACATCGCGTCGGGCATGATCGGCGGCCTGCCCGTCACGTCGGTCATCATCCGCAGTTCCGTGAACATCAACGCCGGCGGGAAGACGAAACTCTCGGCCATCTTCCACGGCGTCTTGCTGCTGCTCTGCGTCGCGCTCCTTCCGGCCATGTTGAATCAGATTCCGCTCTCGTGCCTCGCCGCCATCCTGATCGTGACGGGCTTCAAGCTGGCGTCGCCGGCGCTCATCCGCCAGATGTGGTCCACCGGCTGGCCGCAGTTCATCCCCTTCGCCGCCACCGTCCTCGGCATCGTGCTCACCGACCTGTTGATCGGCATCATCATCGGCCTCGTCGTCAGCGTCGCCTTCATCCTGCACAGCAACCTGCGCCGCCCGATCCGCCGCTACGTCGAGAAGCACCTCGGCGGCGAGGTCGTGCACATCGTGCTCGCGAACCAGGTCAGCTTCCTCAACCGCGCCGCGCTCCTGAACGTGCTCGAAGCGGTCCCGCGCGGCGGACACGTCCTGCTCGACGCCCAGAACACCGACTACATCGACCCGGACGTGCTCGATCTGATCCGGGATTACAAGGAACAATCGGCCCCCGCGCGCGGCATCGAGGTCAGCCTCCTCGGCTTCAAGGGCGAGTACCAGTTCGTCGACCAGATCCAATACGTGGACTACTCGACGCGCGACCTGCAAAGCGCCGTCGCGCCGGCGCAGGTGCTGCAAATCCTGAAGGACGGCCACGAACGGTTCCGCACCGGTCAACGGCTGACGCGCGACCTCGGCCGCCAGGTGAGCGCCACCGCCGCCGGCCAGCACCCCCTCGCCGTCGTCCTCAGCTGCATCGACTCCCGCTCGCCCGTCGAACTCATCTTCGACCTCGGCGTCGGCGACATCTTCAGCGTCCGCATCGCCGGCAACGTCACCAGCCGCAAGGTCCTCGCCAGCGCCGAATACGGCTGCGCCGTCGTCGGCTCGAAGCTGATCCTGGTGATGGGGCACACGCGCTGCGGCGCCGTCGGCGCGGCGGTCAAGCTCATCGGCGACCCGCGCCCGCCGGCCGAAGTCACCGGCTGCCAGCACATCGACCACATCGTCGCCGACATCCAACTGGCGACCGACAAGGCGGCGTGTTCGCACTTCGCGCAGCTCTCCCAGGCCGAACAGGAGAAATTCGTGGACGACGTGGCGAAGAAGAACGTCCGCCGCGTGGTGGAGGGGATCCGCGGTGAAAGCCAGACGCTGCGCGACCTGGAGAAATCCGGGCGCATCCTGATCGTCGGCGCGCTCTACGATGTCGTTTCCGGGGAAATCGAATTCCTGGAGTGATTCCGCGCGGGGAATACCGATGAACGTCGCCCTGGCCCAGATGGCGTGCGAACCGGGCGGTGTCGCGAACAACGTGGCGGCGATGGCGCGGTCGATCCGCGTCGCCGCCGAGCGCGGCGGCGACGCGGTCGTCTTCCCCGAGATGTGCGACACCGGCTACCACATGCCGACGATCGCCCGCGCGGCATCGGCGTGGGACCGCGGACCGTTCCTCGACTTGGCCGGACTCGCGAAGGAATGCCGCATCGCCGTGATCGCCGGCCTCTCCGAACGCGACGGAGCGTCGATCTATAACTCGACCGCCGCGATCGGGCCGGACGGCGCGCTGTTGGCGAAGTATCGAAAAATCCATCTCTTCACGGGCCGCCCCGTCTGCGAGCACGAGCACTTGGCGGCCGGTCGATCGCTCGCCACGTTCGAATTGGGCGGGTTCCGCGTCGGATTGATGACGTGCTATGACGTGCGCTTCCCGGAACTGGCCCGCGCGTTGGCGCTCGCCGGCGCGGAGGCGGTGATCGTGCCGGCCGCGTTCCCGCTCGCGCGGATCGACCATTGGACGACGCTGACGGCGGCGCGGGCCATCGAGAATCAGCTCTACGTGGCCGCCGTCAATCGCGTCGGCGCCGACCACGGTTTGACCTTCGGCGGCCGCAGCGTCCTGCTCGATCCCGCCGGCGCCGCGCTCGCCTCCGCATCGGAAACCGACGACGTCCTCGTCGTCGGCCGCTTCGACCGCGCCAGGCTCGACGAAGTGCGCGCCGGCCTTCAGGTCTTCCGCGATCGCCGCCCCGACGTCTACGGGAACCTCGGCCCGCTCACTTGAGCCGTGCGGCGAGGAAATCGAACACCGCCTTCGTCGTCGCGTCGTCCGGTTGGCCCAGCTCGGCGTTGATCCGCGTGTGCGTCGATTCCCGCGCCGCGTGCACCGCCGCCGGCACCTCGGCCGCCTTCAGCGTCGTCGCCAGTCGCTGCGCCTGCGCGGTGACGTCCGGGTGGCCGGCGATGTGCAGGATCAGGAACGGCGGAATCCCCTCGCCTTTCTTCACGTGCGTGACGGCCGAGAAATCCTTGTGCTTCGCCGGGTCGTTCCCGAACTTCTCCCGGTGCCCGAACTTCGACGGCGGCATCCCGTGCGCCGCCCAACGCGCCTCCGCCGTCGCGATGATCGCCGGCACGTCGTACGTGTCGCCGTCCACCGGCACGCAACCCTTCAGCGCGTCGATCGGCACCCCTTCCGCCTTCAACACGCGCTTGTCGATGCAGACGAACGCCGCGAGCTGCGCCCCGGCCGAGTGGCCCATCACGAAGATCCGCTTCGGGTCGCCGCCGTGCTTCGCAACGTTCTTGTGCGTCCACCCGAGCGCCTGGCCGACGTCCGCGATGATCGTCTCCATCGGGAAGTCGGGCAGCAGCCGGTAGTTCGTCGAAACGAAGACGAAGCCCTTGTCGGTGAACGCCTTCGGCTTGAGCTGGACTTCCTTCTTGTCGCCGGTCTGCCAGCCGCCGCCGTGGATCCAGAAGATCACCGGCGCGTCCTTCGCATCCTTCGGCGAGTAAACGTCGAGCACCTGCCGCGCGTGGGGCTTGTCGGCGTAGGGGATGTCGCGCTGCGCGTCTTGCGCGGAGCAGGCGGCGGCGCCGGCGACGAGCGCCGCGGAGAGGAGGAATCGCATGGCGGACCTTTCAGTGCGAGGAAACGAACGGTTTATTTCGCCGGCTGGACGGTGACGAAGAAGGCGCCGCACAGGTCGGCGCCGTCCGCGTCCGAGAACCAGGCTTTCAACGTCGTGCGGCCGGCGGGGAGCTTGACCGCGAGTTTCGCGACGGTCTCCTTCGGATCGGCCGCGGCGGTCGATTTCGCCCCGGCGATCTCGACCGTCGCGCGGGCGATCGAAGGAAAGCCGACGGTCTTCTGCTTGTCCTTCGGGCGATTGCTCGGCGATTTCGCGCTCGGTTCGTAGCGGTCGCCGAGCGCGGCGTTCGTTTGCGCCGGCCATCGCCGCAGGTCGAACTCGTAGGTGCCGGCCGCTTCGACGGTCACGTGCCAGCGACCGCCGGTTGGCCCGCCGACCGCCTCGCGCACGAAGCCCGAATTGTCCGCGTAGATGTTCTCCCAGTCGCCGCTGTTCAGCTCGACGACCGGCTGCGGTTTGGAACCGAGCGAGATCGGCACGAACTCGTCGACGCCCTTCTCCACGCCGCGCCACCAGTCCTCGTAGTGGTCCCGCATCGCCTTCACGATCTCGGGACGATCCTTGGCGAGATCGGTCTTCTGGGCGCGGTCCGCGACGACGTCGTACAATTCCTCGCCCTTGACGAGTCGCCAACGGTCCCAGATCACGCAACTGTCGAACTTCTTCGGCGTCTGGCCGTACTGCACCACCAGCTTCCGGTCGGCGAGTTTGGCGGAAGCATCGCGAAGGATCGGGACGAGGCTCGTGCCGCGATACGCCGCATCGGTCGCGGGAATGGGCACACCGCAGAGCTCGCCGAGCGTCGGCAGCAGGTCGGTGTTCTGCGTCGGCCCGTCGAAGTCGCGCGGTTCGCCGAGGCGGCCGTTCGGCCAGCGGATCCAGCACGGCACACGGTGCCCGCCGTCGTAGTAGGTCGTCTTGCCCGCGCGCAGGCCGGCGTTGAAGGTGGCCACCCCCGCCGTGCCGCCGTTGTCCGTGAGGAACACCACGATCGTGTCGTCCTTCAGGCCGCTCTCGGCGAGGAACTTTTCGAGGTCGCCGAAGCGCCGGTCGATGTGCGCGATCATGCCGAAGAACCCGGCCGGCCCTTTCCCCTGGTACGGCCGAATGTCTTCTTCCAGATCGATGTGCGGCGCGTGCGGCGCGTTCGTCGGCAGGTAGCAGAGGAACGGTTCGCCCTTGACCTTGCGGTCCTTCATCCACGCCATCGCCGCGTCGAACCAGACATCGGTGCAATGGCCCTTGTAGCGCGTTTCGACGCCGTTGAGGAAATACCGGCCGTCGATGAGCGGTTGATCGAACTCCGGCGTGCTGTGGAGTTGGCCCCAGCCGAGGTGGTAGACGGCGTGGTGGAAGCCCTTGTCCATCGGTCGATGCGGGTAGTGGTCGCCGAGGTGCCATTTGCCGAAGAGGCCGGTGCGGTAGCCGGCCTTGGCGAAGAGTTCGGGCATCGTCGGCAGGCCGGGGCGCAGGAAGGTGCGGCCGGCGGTGACGGACGTGGCGCCGTTCCGCAGCGCCGCGAGGCCGGTCATCAGTTGCCCGCGCGTCGGCGTGCACATCGGCGCGACGTGGAAATCGGTCAGGCGCACGGCCCGCTTCGCGAACGCGTCGAGGTTCGGCGTGCGCAGGACCGGGTTGCCGGTGAACGAGAAATCGCCGAGGCCCTGATCGTCGGTCATGACGATCACGACGTTCGGCGCCGCCGCCAGCGGAGCCACAACCGCGAGGCTTGCGAGGACGACGATCGTCAACGACGTTCGCATGGCTCGGCTCACACCGGTTCGGAATTGTGTCGTCTTGGTTTTCTACACGTTCCCGCCCGCGTGGACTTGCTCCCGTCGTCGGAACCGGCAGAATCTTCCGCGAGGCTTCGCCTCGGCCCACTCGGGAGGGAACCAATGTTTCGATTCGATCTCGCAGTCTTCGCGATGATGGTCGGCCTGTCAACCGCGTCGGCGCAGGACGCGAAATCGCTCGCCGGGCGGCGCGTCGTCTTCCTGGGCGACAGCATCACGCAGGCCGGCGGTTACATCGGCTTCGTCACCCATCACCTCGAAAAGAAGCACCCGAAACTCGAATTCGATTTCCTCGGCCTCGGCCTCGCGAGCGAGACGTTGTCCGGACTGAGCGAGGACGGCCACGCCGGCGGCAAGTTCCCCCGGCCCTGCCTGTTCGAGCGGCTCGGTCGCGTGCTCGAGAAGGCGAAGCCCGAAGTCGTCGTCGCGTGCTACGGCATGAACGACGGCATCTATTTGCCGCTGGACGCGGATCGGTTCGGCAAGTTCAAAGCCGGTGTCGAGAAACTGATCGAGCAGTGCCAGGCCGGCGGCGCGAAGCGGATCGTGCTGGTGACGCCGCCGATCTACGACTTCGCGGGGAAGCCGGGCGAGTTCAACTACGATTCCGTGCTGGCCGAGTACGCGAAGTGGGAGCGTTCGCTCAAGAAGCCCGGCGTCGACGTGATCGACCTGTATACGCCGATGCGCGCAGCGCGGGACGCGAGAAAGGAGCCGTTCTCGAAGGATAAAGTGCACCCCGGCGACGACGGGCAATTCTTCATCGCCCGCACGATCCTCGCATCGCTCGGCGAATCCGTCGCGGCCGACGCGCTGGCCGCCGTGAAAGCCGATCCGATGTTCAAACTCGTCGAGGAGAAACGCCGACTCCGCTCGGCGGCGTGGATGAAGCACATCGGCTACACGCGCGAGGCGACCTTCAAGCCGCAACCGATTGGCAGCGTCGAAGCGGACGCCGCGAAGGTCCAGGCGAAGATCGACGCCCTGCGCCATTAATGATCGCGGATGGCCCAGAGGATCCAGATCGTCAGGCCGAAGAGCAACCGCAGGCCCATCTGAACCGAAACCCACCACATCGCCCAGCTCACCGTCTGGCCGAGTTGTTCCATCCCTTTCTGAACGCCTTCGTCGACCTGCTGGTCCGGGTCGATGCGGCCGAAGGTGATCGCGCGCACCGCCTTCGCCTTCCAACTGCCCGACCAGCGCTCGGCTTGGTCGAAGTACTTTTCAGTCTCGGCGCGGTCGAAGCGACCGACGGCGATCAGAAAGTACACATCCACGACGAGCATCGGCACGAGCGCCAGCAAGAACGGAATCAGGTGCCAAAGCGGTTCGGGCAGTTCGCCGAGCGGCAGCCGTGCCTTCGGCCAAATCAGGCGCGACGCCACCATCTGCACGACCATGAGCACGAGGACGAGCGCCACGGGGCGAACGGTGGCCCAGTTCACGACCGCCTTGCGGTGGGCAGCCATCCGTTCGACGAGTTTCGGCCAGCGGCCGCGGACGGCCACGAGGATTGCCAGCGTATCGGCGTAGACGGACCAACGGCGCATCAACCCGAGCACGAACATCGCGGCCAGGTAGAAGGAATAGAGGTTGATCAGGTTCGCGTTCGCGAGCGTCACCGGGCGGCCTCGGGCGGGCGAAGGACGGGCGAAGGCGCGGCTTGCGACCTTCGCGGAGATCGTGCAAGATACATCGACGGTCCGGTTACTGCGGGAATTGAGAATTGCGTTCCGTGGAAAAAATTACAAGTTCCATTGCTTTGACCCCGTGTGAATCTTTAACGTAAATGAGCGGTATCCGCAACGGTGTGTGAACACCGACGACGTCAGGCGCGAATTCTCGTTGACACGAAATTCCGAGCGGTTAGTCTAAAGTTACCGTTCATCCCCGAGGATTCGCACCGGCCGCCGAAACGGAACTCGACGCGCCAGCCTGGCATTCCCAGCCACCCCAATCCGGCTGAAGGATGCTCTTGCGATGACAACTGTGAATACGACTGTCCCGAACGCGTCCGAGAATTCGGCGGAGCCGGGTTTTCCGAACGATCGCCGCAAGCGGAACATTCCGGTTGCGACGGATCGGCGACGCGCGAACAACGCGGCGGAGAAGCGCCGCACGAGCGAACGCCGTCGGCTCATCGATCCGACGACGTGCGAGCGCGACTACAACGACGAAGAGACGATCTTCATGAAGGCGATGGACCGCTACAAGCGGGACAACCGCCGGCCGTTCCCGACCTGGAGCGAAGTGCTGGAAGTGCTGCGCGCCCTCGGCTACCGCAAGGTGGCCGAACCGACCGAGATGCCCGGCGAGAAGCGGGCGGAACAACTGGCCGCCGCGAAGGCGGCGATGGCCTGATTCGCACTCGTTCGATTCGTTCATTCTCCGGCACGGATGCCCCATGACGATCTTCGTTTCGGCCGGTGAACCCAGCGGCGACCTGCACGGCGCGAACTTCGCCCGTGCGGTCCGCACGCTGCAACCGCAAGCCCGCCTCGTGGGCTTCGGCGGCGACAAGATCGCCGCCGCCGGCGTCGATCTGCTCTTCCCGCTCACGCGACTCTCGGTCATGTGGCTGAGCCGCTCGATCGTCAACCTCCCCAAGTTCTTCGCACTCGCCGATCGGGCCGAGCGCGTCTTTCGCTCCGGCCAAATCGACGCCGTCGTGCTGATCGACTTCCCCGGCTTCCACTGGCACCTGGCGAAGCGCGCCAAGGCCGCGGGCGTGCCGGTGTACTACTTCGTGCCGCCTCAACTCTGGGCCTGGGGCGGCTGGCGCACCCGCAAGATGCGCCGAAACTTCGATACAATCCTGACGGCGCTGCCGTTCGAGGATGTCTGGTTCCGCCGCAAGGGGTTGAAGACCCGCTATGTCGGCCATCCGTACTTCGACGAACTCGCCGCCCAGCGGCCCAATGCCGCCTTCGTGACCGAGTCGCGGTCCGCCGGGCCGGTCGTGGCGCTCTTGCCCGGTTCGCGGAATCAGGAGGTCGCGTCGAACGTGCCGCTCATGCTGGCGACGGCGGCCAAGGTTCACGCCGCCCGGCCTGATGCCCGATTCCTCGTGGCGTCGTTCAACGAGCGCCAGCGCGACGCGGCGCTGGCGCTCGCGGCGGAGGCGAGGCTGCCGATCGAGTTCCACGTCGGCCGCACGCCCGAGATCATCGCCGCCGCCGATGTCTGCCTCGCCGTCTCAGGTTCCGTCGGTTTGGAATTGATGTATCGGGGCGTGCCCAGCGCGATCGTCTACCGCTATTCCCGGTTCGCGCGGTTCGTCGCCCGGCGACTCATGACCTGCAAGTACATCAGCCTCGTCAACCTCCTCGCGGACGAAGAACTGTTCCCGGAATTCCTGACCGACGGCGACTGTTCGAGCGCGATGGCGGATCGGTTGCTGGGTTGGTTGAACGATCCGGCGGCGCACGCCTCGGCACGGGGGAAGTTGCTGGCTCTGCGCGATCGCGTCGCGGTGCCGGGCGCGAGCGCCCGCGCGGCGGAGTTCGTGCTGGGCCGGATCGCGGAATCGCAATCGTCGGCGTCCGCCGCCCTCCGTAAGATCGCTTGAACCCCACCCCGGCGCGAGGATGCCGATGCCCGCACGGCTCTCCGAAGCGGTCCAGGACTACCTGAAGGCGATCCACAGTTTGGGCGGGGCGGAGCACTTGGTGACGCCGGCCGAGATCGCCGGCGCGATGGCCGTCAAGGCGCCGTCCGTCACCGCGATGCTCAAGCGGCTCGCCGAGGCGGGCTGGATCGATTACACGCCCGGCGACGGCGCGAAGCTCACGCCCAGCGGCGTCACCGAGGCTCGCCGCGTCGTCCGGCGGCACCGGCTCATCGAGCTGTTCCTCACGCAAGTGCTCGGCCTCGATTGGAGCGAAGTCGACGCCGAGGCCGAAGCGCTCGAACACGCGATCTCGCCCCGGCTCGAACAGGCCATCGCCGACCATCTCGGCCAGCCGCTCGAAGACCCCCACGGCCATCCGATCCCCACGTCCGCCGGCGAACTCCGCCGTCGCACGCTCCACCGCCTGAACGAATTCCGCGCCGGCGATTCCGTCGTTGTGCGCGAAGCCCAGGACGACAACCCCGACCGATTGCGCCACTGGCAGAATCTCGGCCTCAAACCGGGGTCGGTCGTGCAAGTCCTCAATTATCAACCCCTCGACGACGTCTTCGAGCTTTCCGTCGGCGGCAAGGTGTTGCGTTTGGGAAGCGAAGGCCTCGTCGGTTTGCGCGGGGAACGAATCGACGCGGCGGTCGACGAGTCCCGGCGCGACTGATACGCGCGTCCGAATCCCCAACATCGGAAAACTCGACGACGTTTCGCGAGATTTCCCCGTCCGCCGTTTGCCCCCCATCGGCGCATGAATTACTCTTCCCGCACGTGGCGAGTCTTCCCAACCGGCCGGCCGCTGGAGCGACCGCGCCGAACCTTCTCCCGCCACGGTTTCGGGGCTGCGAACCGCATGTTCCAAATGTTCGTCGGATACGCCTGCGTGCTCTCGGTGGCCGTCCTCTACTACGCGTGGCGCGACGGGAGCTCGGCGAAGTCCCAACGCCGCGCGAACGTGAACGAACGCGTCGCCTATCTCCTCTGGGTCGCCGCGCAACGCGCCGGATGAGTTCGAGATTCCCTTCGCCCCTCGCCATTTTTCTGGCCGATTCCGCCGCTCGCCCCTTAGGATTCACCGGGTCGCACACTCGCCGGTGAACCATGCTTTCGAAGCGCATCATTCCGTGTCTGGACGTGAAGGACGGCCGCGTCGTCAAAGGGGTCCATTTCGTGGGCCTGCGCGACGCGGGCGATCCGGTGGATGTCGCCCGGCGCTACGAGGCGCAGGGGGCGGACGAACTGGTGTTCCTGGACATCTCCGCGAGCCACGAGGGCCGTTCGATCCTGTTGGACATGGTGCGGCGCGTGGCCGAACAGATCTTCATGCCGTTCACGGTCGGCGGCGGCATCCGCACGCTGGACGACGCGACGCAGCTGATCCAGGCCGGCGCGGAAAAAGTGAGTATCAACTCGGCGGCGGTGAAGACGCCCTCGCTGATCGCCGAGGTCTCGCGGAGGTTCGGCCGCTGCGCGACGGTGGTGAACATCGACCCGAAGCGAGTGCGGAGTGCGGAGTTCGGAGTGCGGAGTGAAAGACTCCAATCTTCTGAATTTTACTCCGCACTCCGCACTCCGCACTCCGCGCTGGACGAGGTTTGGGAAGTCCACATCAACGGCGGGCGCGTGCCGACGGGGTTGGAGGCGGTGGCGTGGGCGCGCGAGGTCGAGCGGCTCGGCGCCGGCGAGATCGTGCTGACCTCGATGGACGCCGACGGGACGAAGAACGGCTACGACCTGCCGATGCTGCGCGCGGTGAGCGCGGCGGTGGGCATTCCCGTGGTCGCCAGCGGCGGCGCCGGGAACCCCGAGCACCTGCGCGAGGCGTTCGAGGCCGGCGCCGACGCCGCCCGCGCCGCCCGCATCTTCCACTACGACGAATACTCGATCCCCGCGACCAAGGCGTATCTGGCGGAACGGAACGTGCCCGTTCGGCTCGTGTCGGTTACACTGTAGCGAGGAGGCGCCGCCATGAACGATCTGCTCTCGCCCGAACTCGAAGCCACGATCGCCGCCAAGGTCGCGTCGGGCCGCTACGGCTCCGGCCGCGAAGTGCTCGCCGAGGCGCTCTCGGCGCTCGACGAGCGCGAGGAGCGCGAACGGAAGCTGGCCGAGCTGCGGCGCGAGATTCAACTCGGCGTCGACGACGTCGAAGCGGGGCGGATGGTCGCGATGACTCCGGGATTGCTCCAGGAAATCAAAACTCGATGCCGCGAATCCCTGAAGCTGGCGAACGGCGAGTCGCGACATGCCTGAAGCACTGCTCTCGTACCGCGCACGCCAGGACCTCGATGCCATCGGTTCCCACATGGCGAAATCGAGTCTTACGGCGGCGGATCGGTTCTTGGAAGAGTTTTGGGACCGCGCGGCGACACATGTCCGATGGCCCAAAATGGGCATACCCCGCGACGACGTCCTGCGCGGAACACGATGTTTCGTCGTTCAAAGCCATCTGGCCTTCTATCGTATCGAAGGTGCGACGATCCGAATCCTGCGCGTCGTGCACGGATCCCGCGATATCCCCGCGGCGTTTCACGAACCAAACTGATTCCGGTGGAATTGTCGTAGCGCGATCCGGTCCTTCGCGAACGACTCGACGTTCTCAAACATTCGATTCCTCCTCGAGGTTCCCGATGTCCGACCAGAAGCCCCGTCCGGCGCAAGCGTTGCCCGCGAAGCCGGCGGTCCGTCCGCCGTTGCCCGAATCGATGCGCCCCGCGGGGGCGGCGGTCCCGGTCGCCGCGGCGCCCGTGGCGGTGACGGTGGTGCAATCGCCGCCGCCGCCGCCGGCCGCGGCGCCCGAGGCCGAAGTGCCCCGCGCCGACAAGCCCGGCGTGATCCCCGAAGGGCGCGGCTACAACAATCCGCTCTTCTCCCTCTCGCCGAAGCCCGGCGTGAAGGACGGCGGCAGCAAGACCGGACCCTACTACATCAACGAGCTTGGCGGCCTGCGCGTCGCGGAGGAAGTGCCCGGCGAGCCGAAGATCAACCAGCTCTTCCGCACCGTCATGCTCCACGAAGGCTCCGACCTCCACCTGAAATCCGGCCTGCCCGGCATGATGCGCCTCCGCAACGTGATCCAGCGGATGAACACGCCGCCCATCTCGAACGAACAGATGTGGAAGCTCTTCCAGGGGATCATGAACGACAAGGCGCACAAGCAGATGGACAACGACGGCGGCGCCGACTTCGCCCACGTCGTCGGCGACGACGAGTGCCGCTTCCGCGTCAACATGATGAAGCAGCGCGGCAAGCTCGCCATGGTCGCCCGCCGCGTGAACACCAGCATCCCGAACTTCGCGAACCTCGGCCTGCCCCCCTCCATCGAAAAGCTCTGCCACTTCGACCAGGGGATGATCATCCTCGCCGGCGTCACCGGCTCCGGCAAATCGACCACCATCGCCTCGATGCTCGAGTACATCAACCAGAACGAGGCGCTGCACATCCTCACCATCGAAGACCCGATCGAGTTCGTCTTCGTGGACAAGATGAGCGTGATGAACCAGCGCGAGGTCTACCTCGACGTGGTGGACTGGCACGTCGCGCTCAAACACGCGGTGCGGGAAGACCCGGACATCATCCTCGTCGGCGAAATGCGGGACCAGGAGACGTTCGAGGCCGGCGTGCACGCGGCGGAAACCGGACACGTCGTGTTCGGGACGATCCACGCGTCCACGGCGGCCAGCACGGTCAGCCGGATCTTGGACCTGTTCCCGCCGAGCCAGCACCACGCGGTGCGCCAGTCGCTCGCGTTCAACCTGAAGGCGATCGTCGCGCAGAAACTCGTGCCGGCGCTCAAGAAGTCCCGCGTACCGACGAACGAGATCATGATCATGAACCCGACGATCCGGGACCTGATCCTGAAGAGCAAGGACGACAAGATCCTGGATGCGATCCGCATCGGGTTCAACGAAGGGATGGTCGACTTCACCGAAAACCTGCGGCAGCTCGTGGACCGCGGGGACATCGACAAGGCGACGGCGCTCGAATTCGCGCCGAACCCGGAGCAGTTGAAGATGGCCCTCAAGGGCATCAAAGTGGCGGCGCCGGGGATTTTGTGAGCCATTCGGCCCGGAACGCGAGCGAGCGGAACGCCCATCGCTCGCGCTCCGGGTTTTACTTCCTCTTTTCCGCCTTGCCAGGCATCCCTTCGCTCAATCGCCAGTAACCGCCGGCGGCGAGGTCTTTCCACTCTTCGGTGGCACCGTCGGGCCACACGACTTTCACCGAGGCGGTCTTCGCCGCGCCGAGGCCGACGACGTGCCGGGCGTCGGCGGTCGAGCCGTAGCTGGCGCCGCCCTTCTGGTATTTGGTGTTCGTTCCGTTCGTCGATTCGATGGTGATCTTGGCGCCGACGTAGCTGCGGTTCGCCTTGGAGGCCAATTCGATCCCGATCCATTGGTTTTCGTCGGGGGAGACGTTTTTCAGCACGACGAGCGGTTCGTTCAGGTGGCTGACGATGACGTCGATCTTGCCGTCGTTGTCGAGGTCGCCGAAGGCGGCGCCGCGAGCGTTGTGCTTGCCGTCGAAGTAGGCGCCGCCTTGGCCGGCGGTGGCGGTGAACTTGCCCTTCTGGTTGCGCATCAGGAGCGCGGCCTGCTGCCGGCCGAACTTCGCGGCCGGGTAGCGGATCGCGTGGCCGTTGAAGATCGCGAGGTCGTCCCAGCCGTCGCGGTCGGCGTCGAGGAAGCCGATGCCCCAGTTGACGTAGATGCCGCCGATCTTGCCGATGCCGCTGACGACGGTGGCGTAGTTGAAGGACATCCGTTCGGCCGTCGCGCGGTTGCTGTAGAGGGCGGGGAGTTCCTGTTCGTAGTTCGAGACGATGATCGACCCGCGGCCGGTGCGGTCGTAGTCGGCGACGTCGATCCCCATGCTGCCGTTGGGCGTGCCACGGTCGTCGCGGGCGCAATTGGCGAGCAGGCCGACTTCCTCGAAGGCCCATTCGCCGGGCTTCGTGCGCTTGTTGAACCAGAGGTAGTTGTCGTCGGTGTCGTTGGCGACGTAGACGTCGGGTTTGCCGTCGGCGTTGAGGTCGGCGATGACGACGCCGATTCCCTTGCCACCGTTCTTGGCGACGAAGTGCTTGGACATGTCGGTGAAGGTGCCGTTGCCGTTGTTCTTGTAGACGGAGTGCGGCAGGGCGTCGAAGCGCTTGGGCTGGCAGACGTCGCGGGTCTTGCCGTCGTAGGTGCAGTCTTCGGGATGGCGGTACGGTTTGCCGTCGGGGCCGACGCCGGCGAAGCCCCAGTTGCCGTAGTGGGCGACGTAGAGGTCGGCGAAGCCGTCGCCGTCGAGGTCGCCCCAGGCGGCGGAGGTGCTCCAGAGTTGTTCGGTCAGCCCGGACTTCGGCGTGGCGTCGACGAACTTGCGGCCGCCGGCGCCGTCGGCTTCGTTGTGCAGCAGGATGAGGCGGTTGTAGCCGGTGACGAGGATGTCGGTATGGCCGTCGTTGTCGTAGTCGAAGCAGGCGGCGCCGTGGGAATACTGCCACTTGACGGCGCCGAGGCCGACGGCGGTGGACACGTCCTGGAATTTGAAGCCGCCGAGGTTGCGATAGAGTTTGCACGGGTGGCCGAGGACGTTCTTGCCTTCGTAGTAGCCGCCGCCGGGGACGAAGACGTCGAGGAGGCCGTCGCGGTCGTAATCGATGAGGCCGACGCCGCCGCCGAGCGATTCGATGATCGCGTATTGATTGGCCTCTTCGCCGTTCTTGTAGGTGAAGACGATGCCGGTGTCGGCGGTGACGTCTTTCATCCAGGCCGGGCCGGTGACGGCCGACGTGCCGCCGTCGTCGACGACCGGCGGGGCGGGCACGTTGCCGCCGCCTCCGCCGCTCAGCGAAATCGCGAGCGCGATACCGCCGCCGAGCGCAAGGATACCGAGCACCACCAGAAGGGAACGGCGAGCGATCATGGGAGAAGCTCCGCACCGAGATCGGACGGCCGGCGATCGCGTCGCCGGCTCCGTAGAATTAGCATATCGCGATCGTCCTCAAAGGTGAAATGACCGCCCCATGAATCCGTCCGTCGTCGGCATCGATCTCGGCACCACCTACAGTCTCGCGGCCTACGTCCAGGACGGTCGGCCCGCCGTCGTGCGCGACGCCGCCGGCGCGGCGCTCGTGCCGTCCTGCGTGAGCTTCCACGACGACGGCGCCGTCCTCGTCGGTTCGGCGGCGAAGGAGCGCGCGCTCTCGGACCCGGACCACACCATCTTCAGCGTCAAGCGCCTCATGGGCCGGACGCTCGTGGAGTTGAAGGATGAGCTGAAGCTGATCCCGCACCAGATCGCCGAGCGCGAGGTCGAAGGCGGCCGGAAGGTGCTGACGGTGAACGTCGGCGGGCAGGAACATACGCCGGAGGAACTCTCCGCGCTCATCCTGAAGGAAGTGCGCCGTCGGGCCGGGAACCCGACGAAGGCGGTCATCACGGTGCCGGCGTACTTCGACGATTCGCAGCGGCAGGCGACGCGCGACGCGGGCCGGATCGCCGGGCTGGACGTGCTGCGGATCGTGAACGAACCGACGGCCGCGGCGCTCGCCTACGGCTTGGACCGCCGCAGCGCCGGCGTCGTCGCCGTCTACGACCTCGGCGGGGGCACCTTCGATTGCTCCATCCTACAAGTCGTGGACGGCATCTTCCGCGTGCTGGCCACCAACGGCGACACCTTCCTCGGGGGCGACGACTTCGACCGCGCGATCATGACCGAAGCGGCGAAACGGTTGAACGTCGATCTCGCAACTCGCGACCCCGAGCTGTTGCAGCGATTCCGCGACGCGGCCGAGCGGACCAAGATCGCGCTCTCGAACGCCGAGATTGCGGAGTTCGTCGAACGGGATCGCCGCACGACCTTCACGCGCGGCGAGTTCGAGGCGCTGATCGCGCCGCTCGTGGAACGATCGATCGCGAAATGCCGGGCGGCGCTCGCCGACGCGAAGACGACCGAAGTGGACGAGGTGGTGCTGGTGGGCGGGTCGTCGCGCGTGCCGCTGGTGCGCCGGCGCGTCGAGGAGTTCTTCCGACGGAAGCCGCACACCGATTTGAACCCCGACGAGGTGGTGGCGCTCGGCGCCGCGGTGCAGGCGGACATCCTCGCGGGGAATCGCAAGGACCTGTTGTTGCTGGACGTGGTGCCCCTCTCGCTCGGCATCGAAACGCTCGGCGGCGTGGTGGACAAAGTGATTCACAGGAACAGCACGGTCCCGTGCCGCGAGACGGTGCGGTATTCGACGGCGGTGGACGGGCAGTCGGCGATCTCGATCAACATCTACCAGGGCGAGCGCGAGCTGACGAAGGACTGTCGACTGCTGGGTCAGTTCAAACTCGGCGGCATCCCGCCGATGCCGGCGCAGTTGC
>CAYVRB010000106.1:0-18357 GCA_964453375.1 uncultured Alcaligenaceae bacterium | reverse complement strand
CACCACGGCGTTCCTCGGCTGGTGCCACTTCGCCGCCGACCTGGACGTGAAGACGATCCGCGTCGACACCGTGCTCGCCCCGAACTACTTCGACACGGACGACGGCAAGAAGGTCGGCTACGCGGCCGGCCTGGACCGGTTCGTCAAGGTGTGGGACACCTGCAGCAAGATCGCGGCCGACTTCGGCATGAAGATCTGCTGGGAGTTCGAGCCGGGATTCGTGTTCAACAAGACGAGCGAGATCGTGAAGATCGTCGACGGCGTGCGCTCGCTGGGCAATCCCAATTTCGGCGTCCTCTACGACACCTGCCACGCGCACATGGTCGCGGGGATCGGCGCGAACCACCAGGGGGAGAAGGAACTCCTCGCCGGCGGCGCGCTCGAACTGCTGAACAAGCTGAAGGGGAAGATCACGCACGTCCACGTCATCGACAGCGACGGCAGCCTGAACGAGCACAATACGTCGACGCACAACCCGTTCGGCACGGGCCACCTGAAGTTCGACGAGCTGTTCCCCGCGATCCAGGCCGCCGGCGTGCCGAACGACTGGTGGTGCGTGGACCTCTGCTTCTGGCCGAACGCGTGGGAAGTGACGGCCGACAGCAAGAAGTTCCTCGACACGATGCGCGCGAAGTACGCGGCGGCCTGATAGGAGGAGGAACCATGGTCGTCAAATCCGCGATGCCGATCGCCTTCGATTCGTTTGCCGAGTTGCATGAGCGACTCGGCTACGTCCCGTTGAATCGCATTTGCATGGACCCGCCGCCCGGACGGGCGACGGAGGCGGACGTGCTTCGACATCAAGAGGCCGCCGACAAGCGTCTCTACGAACTGATCGACGGCACGCTCGTGGAGAAGGCGATGGGAACTCACGAATCGTTCCTGGGCATGGAACTCGGCCGGCTCATCGGGAACTTCGTCCGCGAACGACAACTCGGCATCGTCGTCGGAGCGGACGGACCGTTTCGTTTCTTCCCGGGAAACGTTCGCTACCCCGATGTCAGCTTCATCCCCTTTTCCCGACTGCCCGAAGAAGGAATGCCCGACGAGTCAATCTGGCGAACGATCCCGACGTTGGCGATCGAGATTCTCAGCCCATCGAATACCGTCAAGGAAATCGACCGCAAGCTCGTGGACTACTTCGCCGGCGGGTGCCGGCTCGCGTGGATCATCGACCCGATCACGCGGACGGCGGAAGTCTGCACGTCCGCCACGAAGCGCAAGGTCGTCCAACGCGACGGCTCGCTCGATGGCGGCCGGGTGTTGCCGGGGTTTCGGCTGCGACTGGACGAACTGTTTGCGGACCCGCCCCGCCCGAAGCCCAAGAAGAAGAACTGACTCATGAAATCGCTCGCAACGTTATTTCTACTCTTCTCCGGTTTCGTTCCGGCGTTCGCCGCCGATCTCGGCGAGGCGCTCAAGCCCCACGTCGACGCCCACAAGGGCAAGGTCGCCGTCGCGGTGAAGAATCTCGCGACCGGCGAGGCGTGGAGCCACAACGCCGACGAAGTCATGCAGACGGCGAGCCTCATCAAGCTCGCGATCATGGTGGAGGCGTACCGCCAGGCGGACGCGAAGGCGCTCGACCTCGGCAAGACGGTCACGCTCGCGAAGGACGACAAGGTGCAAGGCTCCGGCATCCTCACGCAACACTTCTCGGACGGCGCCACGTTCCCCGTCCGCGACGCCGTGCGGCTGATGATGGTCTACAGCGACAATACGGCCACGAACCTCGTGCTGGATCAGGTCGGCATCAAGAGCGTGAACGCGACGATGGCGAAGCTCGGCTTCCCGGAGACGCGCATCAACGCCAAGGTCTTCAAGGGCAGCACCACGAGCGTCGACCCGGAGCGCACGAAGAAGTACTCGCTCGGCAGCACGACCGCCCACGACATGGTGAAACTGCTGGAACTGATCCGCTCCGGGAAGGCGGCGTCGGCCGAGTCATGCCAGGCGATGCTCGACCACATGAAGGCGTGCGACGACAAGGAGATGGTGGTGCGGTTCCTGCCGGCCCGCACCGTCGTGGCGCAGAAGGGCGGCGCGACGAACCAGGTGCGCACGAACGCGGCGATCGTGTACGTGCCCGACGCGACGGACAAGGCGAAGACGACGCCCGTGGCGCTGTGCGTGCTGACGAACGGGAACGCGGACCAGCGCTGGGCGATCGACAACGCCGGGCAGGTGACAATCGCCAATATCGGGAAAACGGTGTACGATTACTACGGCGCGGGCAAATAGCTTGTCACGCGGGCGAATGTCGGAGACAGCATGGCTACGCCAGCCGACGAACAAACCAAACAGAACGAAGAGACGCTTCGCAACTATCTGCTCTTCATCGCCGGCAGCATCGTTCGGGCCGAAGGCGCCCACAAGCGGCGCGAAGTGAAGATGCGAAGGTTCTACATCGGAGTATCCATCGCCTTCACGTTGCTTGGCACGGCCGGTGTGATCCGAACGAAAGTGGAACAGTTGCCCGCGGAGACGATGAGTTGGTCGTTCGTCGCCGCGATCGTCTCGCTCATTGTGCTGTTCGTGCTGGAGCTGTATCGCGCCGCGGGAGTGGAGGAAACCGCATTGAAGGCGCTGGCTGCCACCAAAGCGTTCTCGCTGTTGGAATTGAGAACGCGGCACGCGCTCCGAAAGGCCAATCCGCTCGATGAGGTGGCCAAGTGGTTGAAGCATTCGGAAGATCTCGAAGAGATGTTCGACGAGATACTTCCAAAGTCCAAAATCGGAAGTGTGGATTATCAAGCTCAACAATCCGCCGCGAATGCTCTGGCGACGAGTTGGCTGGATCAACAGAGAATCGAAGGCGGATTGCGGATGCCGACTTCCCAACAAAAACCGAAGAAACCCGGAGGCGGAAAATGATCCGCTATACGCAAGAATTCACTTCCAGCGTGCAAGGCAAACTTGTCGCGCGTTTTCAACTGAAAAACGAACAGCCGGTCGAGGGCGAGGAGGACGGCACGAAATTCTATTTCATCAACCTTTCTCTCGAAGGCGTTCCGAGCGGGGTCGATATTCGGAGCGTCACGTATTTCCTGGACGCGTCGACCTATTGGGAGCCCGAACGCGTGTCGCGAATTCGGCAGAAACTGTTTACTGAAGCGATAACTTCGTATGGTGATTTTCTCGTTCGAGTCGAGGTGAAAATGAATTCGGAAACCGTCATCCAGAAAGCATTGCTCTCGGACATGTTGGAGGATGGCCATCCCGAACCACGAAGCTTGAAACTTCAACAAGCGATCGATTACATTCGAGCCAATTGACTCGATACGCCAATCTTCTCACAGGAGCGAAACGAGGCATGTCCAAAAAACCTCTCCGCGTCGGCATGATCGGCTACGGCTTCATGGGCCGGGCGCACTCGAACGCCTACAAGCAGGTCGGCCAGTTCTTCCCCTCGCAGCACGAAGTCGTGCTCCAGGCGGCCTGCGCCCGCAACGAGGCCGAGATCAGGAAGTTCGCCGACCAGTGGGGCTACGCGAGCATCGAGACGGATTGGAAGAAACTGCTCGACCGCAAGGATATCGACGTCGTCGACATCTGCACGCCGAACAACCTCCACAAGGAGATCGCGATCGCGGCGGCGCAGGCGGGCAAGATGATCCTCTGCGAGAAACCGCTGGCGTTGGACTCGAAACAGGGCGCGGAGATGGTGGCGGCCGTCGAGAAGGCCAAAGTGCCGAACATGGTCTGGTACAATTACCGGCGCATCCCGGCGGTCACGCTCGCGAAGAAGCTGATCGACGAAGGCCGCCTCGGCCGGATCTTCCACTACCGCGCCAAGTTCCTCCAGGACTGGACGATCAACGCCGACCTCCCGCAGGGCGGCCAGGGCCTCTGGCGGCTGGACGTGGCCGCCGCCGGCAGCGGCGTCACCGGCGACCTCCTCGCCCACTGCATCGACACCGCCGTCTGGCTCAACGGCCGCCTCGACACCGTCTGCTGCATGACCGAGACGTTCGTCAAGGAGCGCAAGCACAACCTCACGGGCAAGGTCGAGAAGGTCGGCATCGACGACGCCTGCATCTTCATGGGCAAGTTCGCCAACGGCTCGCTCGCGAACTTCGAATCGACCCGCTACGCCCGCGGCCACAAGGCGCTCTACACCTTCGAGATCAACGGCGAGAAGGCCAGCCTCGCCTGGGACCTGCACGACCTGCACCGGCTCCAGATGTTCGACTACCAGGACGACGGCATCATCCGCGGATGGAAGAGCATCCACGTCACCGACAACGGCGGCGACCACCCGTACATGGACAAGTGGTGGGTGCCCGGCCTCGCGATCGGCTACGATGCGAGCTTCACGCACCAGGTCGCGGACTTCATCCAGGGATTGGAGAGCGGCAAGCCGCAGGGGCCGACGTTCCGGGACGCGCTGGAGACCCAGCAGATCCTCGACGCGATGCTCGACTCGGCCAAGCAGCAGAAGTGGGTCGAAGTCGCGAAGTGATCGGATCGCGCGGAGGCGCGATCGCGACCGATTTGGCATCATTGTTGCCAAGGATTCGGGCAGGCGTCGTCCGCTCCCCGGAGTCGAATCGTCTCCGGGGAGCGACAGTCTTCGCGTTTCGCGCCGGTGTCGATCATGCTCTCCCGCGTCGCCGATTGTCTGTTCTGGATCAGCCGCTATCTCGAGCGTGCCGAGTCGGTGTCGCGCCTGCTCAATGCCACGTTCCACCGCGAGCTGGACCTCGCGAGCGTGGCCCCGACCGAAGACGACCGGCCGTGGATGGCGAACCTGGCGATTCTTCAGCAGTCGCTGCCCGATTCGCTGGCAGGCGAGAAATTCCGCCCCGCCGCCGTCGCCGAGTGGCTCAGCTTCGACATCGCCAATCCCGGCTCGATCATCGGCTGCGTGAACCGCGCCCGCAACAACGCCCGCAGCATCCGGGGCACGCTCGGCCCCGACGTGTGGCGCGCCATCAACGGCCTCTACTGGCAGCTCCGCGAATCCGAATTCGAGCACCGCGCGCGGCATTCGCCGTTCGATTATTACCAAGCGGTCGAATCGGGCTGCCACCTGTTCCAGGGCGTGTGCGACGCGACCCTACCGCACGACGAGGGCTGGGAATTCATCCGCCTCGGCCGCAACCTCGAGCGCGCGGACAAGACGCTGCGGACGCTCCTGGTGAAGTGCGAGGATCTCTCGAAGGGGGCCGACGCGACGATGATCGCGCTGGAATGGGCCGGCGTGCTCAAGAGCGCGAACGCCTTCGAGGCGTACCAGCGCGTGAACGCCGGGCGCGTCGAACCGGAGCGCGTCATCGAGTTCCTGCTCTTGGATACGACCTTCCCGCGGGCGGTGCGCTTCTGCCTGGAGGAGGCGTCGCGCGCGGTGGCGAGCATCGAGAAATCGACCGGCGGCCGCGGCGACGGCCGCGCCGAGCGGCAACTCGGCCGCGTCATCAGCGAGCTGCGCTACGCCGAGCCGGGCCAGTTGCTCGCGAACGAATTCTCCGGCCGGCTGCATCACCTGTTGCAGCAGTGCCTCGCCTTCGGCCGCACCGTCCACGACCAGTATCTGCTCGCGACCTGATCGAGTGCGGAGTGCGGAGTGCGGAGCGCGGAGTGCGGAGTGAAAACCAAAGACCAATCGTCATGGAGCTATCAGCGTCGGCAATTTAGACTCTGAATGGTGGGCGCAAATGGATAACCAACGAATCGTTTCAAGCGCTGAAATCGCGGTCTTCACTCCGCACTCCGCACTCCGCACTCCGCACTCGACATGATCCTCGAAATCCAGCACGAGACGCGGCTCCAATACTCCACGCCGGTGACGGAGTGGCTGGCGGAGTTCCGCGTCGAACCGATGAGCGACGACGGGCAGAGTTGCCAGTCGTTCCACCTGAGCCTCAGCCAGCCGGTGTCGGTGCACAAATACCGCGACGGGTTCGGGAACCAGGTGCACCACTTCAACCTGATCGCGCCGAACCTGGAGGTGGTGGCGCTGGCCGCGAGCGTGGTGCAGACGCATCCCCGGCGGAACCTGAACCTGCACAGCGACCTGTGCTGGCCGCTCGACCCCGGCGCGCTCCCGCTCGCGGCGTTCGACTGCCTCGCGTTCGGCGGTCCGGTGCGGAACGTGCCGGCGCTCGCGCCGCTCGTGGACCGCCTGCGCCCGCGGCCGGGCCAGCGCATCATCGACGCCGCGATGCAGGTCTCCCGGCACATCAAGACGCACTTCACCTACGCGAAGGCGGTGACGAACGCCAGTTCGCCAATCGACGAGGTGCTGTCGCACGGCATGGGCGTCTGCCAGGATTTCGCGCACCTGATGATCGCGGTGCTGCGGTCCCACGGCGTGCCGGCGCGGTACGTCAGCGGCTACCTGCACCGGCCGGGCAAGGAGAGCCAGAGCCACGCCTGGGTGGAAGTCTGGCTCGGCGACGCCGGCTGGTACGGCATCGACCCGACGAACGACGTCGCCATCGACGAGCATTTCGTGAAGGTGGCGGTCGGGCGGAACTACGCCGACGTGCCGCCGAACAAGGGGATCTACCGCGGCGCCGGCGAGGAGAAGATCTTCGCCCGCGTCGAGTCGCGCGAACTGGACCGCCTGCCGACGCTGTCGTGGCGCGACCAGTTGCCGCCGCTCAACGTGCCGCTCACGATGGTGCTCGCGAACATCCGCAAGGAGGCGACGACGGAAGCCGAGGAGGAACAGCAGCAACAGCAATGACTGTCCGCGTCCCGTTCGGCCGGTACAACCTACCTCGCACCCTCCCGACAGGACGCGATCCATGAAACGGCTCTCCCTCGCCCTCCTCCTCGCGTGCGCGGCCCCGGCCCTCGCCGCCCCGCCCGCGCCGCTCGTCTCCGGCCTCAAGTCGCCCGAATCGGTCGTCGCCGTCGGCGACAAAATCTACATCACCGAGATCGGCGAATTCGGCAAGGACGGCGATGGCGTCGTCTCCGTCGTCGAGAACGGCAAGGCCGTCCCCTTCGCCACCGGACTCGACGATCCCAAGGGCATGGTCGCCCACAACAAGATGCTCTACGTCGCCGACAAGACGCGCATCTGGCGGATCGACGGCAAGGGCAAGGCGACCGTCCACGTGCCCGCCGAGGCGTTCCCGACGCCCCCGCAGTTCCTCAACGACCTCGCCATCGACGGCCGCAGCGGCGTCATGTACGTCAGCGATTCCGGCGATCTCAAGGGCGCCGGCGGCGCGGTCTATTCCATCGCGCCGAAGGGCGGGAAGCCGAAGCTCGTCGTCGATGCGGCGAAGCTGCCGGGATTGAATACGCCGAACGGCCTCGCGCTCGATGGCGAATACTTCCTCCTCCTCGCCGACTTCGGCACCGGCGTGCTCTACCGCGTCAACATCGCCGACGGCTCGCACGTCAAGCTCGCCGACGGATTCGGCGGCGGCGACGGCCTGACCTGGGACTACCACGGCCGGCTCTTCGTCAGCGATTGGAAGAACGGCAAGGTCTTCGGCATCGCCAAACCGGGGGCGAAGCCGATCCTCCTCGCCGAAGGCTTCCAAGCCGCCGCGGACACCTGCCTGAGCGTCGACGGCAAGAGCATCCTCGTGCCCGACATGAAGGCCGGCACGCTGACGGCGATCCCGGCGGTCGTCCCCGGCGCCGAAGTCCACGACGCGCCGCTCGACATCAAGACCGAAGTCGCCTTCCCGAAGTTGAAGTGGACCGGTTGGAGCAACGTCAACGACGCCGGGCAGAACACGCCGCTGCGGCCGATCGTGCTCACGCACGCCAACGACGCCAGCGGCCGCGTCTTCGTCGCCACCGAACAGGGCGTCATCCATTCCTTCGCCAACGACCAGGCCGCGACCGAGACGAACGTCTTCCTCGATATTCAGGATCGCGTCGTCTACATCGACAAGCAGAACGAAGAAGGCTTCCTCGGCCTCGCGTTCCACCCGAAGTACAAGACCAACGGCGAGTTCTTCGTCTTCTACACCCTCAAGGGGGCGAAGCTCACGAACGTCGTGTCGCGGTTCCGCGTCAGCAAGGACGACCCGAACAAGGCCGATCCGAAGTCCGAGGAAGTGCTGATCAAGTTCACGAAGCCGTTTTGGAACCACGACGGCGGCACTCTCGCCTTCGGGCCTGACGGCTACCTGTACATCACCCACGGCGACGGCGGCGACGCCAACGACCCGCTCGAGAACGGCCAGAACCTGAACACCCTCCTCGGCAAAATCCTCCGCATCGACGTCGACCGCAAGGACGAGGGCCGGAACTACGCGATCCCGAAGGACAATCCGTTCGTCGGGAAGGCGAACACGAAGCCGGAGATTTGGGCCTACGGATTCCGCAACATCTGGCGCTTCGCGTTCGACCGCAAGACCGGCGACCTCTGGGCCGGCGACGTGGGACAGAACCTGTACGAGGAGATCAACATCGTCTCGCGCGGCGGGAACTACGGCTGGAAACTCCGCGAGGCGACGCACCCGTTCAGCGTCAAGGGCGTGGACATCAACAAGGAGATGATCGATCCGGTGTGGGAGTACCACCACGACATCGGCAAGTCGATCACCGGCGGCGGCGTCTATCGCGGGAAGCGCCTGCCGGAACTCGACGGCCACTACCTCTACGGCGACTACGTCTCGAACAAGCTCTGGGCCTTGAAGTACGACGCCACGGACAAGAAGGTGGTCGCCAACCACCCGATCAAGGACCCCGGCATCCCGATGCTGTCGTTCGGCGAAGCCGAGGATGGCGAGATGTACTTCCTCGTCGTCTCGCCGACGGGCAAGGGGATCCACCGGTTCACGAAGTAAGGCGAGCGGCACGAGATGATTTACCCGTAGGACGGACTTCTAGTCCGTCCGAGCTAGGAAAGACGGACTAGAAGTCCGTCCTACAATGGGGAAACATTCTTGTTCCGAACGCCTAATCATCGCAAACGGCGCGAGTAGTGGAACCCGATCGCGGGCGGGCCGTAGACCGGCGGCCCGTAGACCGGGTACACCGGCCGTTCGATGATGACCGGCGCCTCGCGCACGACCACCGGGGCGGCGCGCCCGCGGCTATCCTGCATCGCGCGGATGACGCGCGGGGCGACGCCCTGCTGCGTCAGGTACTCGATGTCGGTGGTCGAAAGCGAATAGGTCGAGCCGGTATTGCGAATCTGGTTGACGATCACCTCGGGGTCGGTGCCGCCGCGCGAGAGATTCACCACGTCGATGAGGCCGAGTTGCGGGTTCTGCGCGGCGACGTGCTCGGCGTGTTCGACGGCGCGGTCGAGCTTGTCCTGCTTGTTCCCGGCGAGGGCGCCGAGGGTGGCGCCGCCGAGGGCGCCGACGGCCGCGCCGGTGCGCGGGTTGCCGGTGGCCGCGCCGATCGCGGTGCCGACGACCGTACCCACGCCTCCGCCCACGAGGGCGCCCTTCTCGGTGTTGTTCATCGTCGAGCAACCGGTCGACGCGGCGAGCGCGACGGCGGCGCAGAGCAATCCCAGACGCGGCATGGCGAGAGTCCCCCGAGATTCAGCGAGGCGGGACTATGCCAACCGGGGCGGCGCCTGTCAAAGGATTTTTTGCGGAGACGGCAACGACGGGGAGGAAAGAACACCTTCGATCAAGCCGCAGGTTTCGGGCACGGGATCGACGGCCATTCGCGCCCGCGCCGCGTCGCACTTGGCTTGCACGTTCGGATCGGACAACAGGCCCTTCAACGTCGCCTCCGCACGCTCAGGCGTGAACTTCGCGGCGCGCACCCAGCGCGCCACGCCGAGCTTTACCAAGCGCTCCGCGTTGTCGGGCTGGTCGAACGCCAGCGGCATGACGAACTGCCGGACGCCGGCGGCCAGGCACTGCGCCGTCGTGCCGATGCCGCCGTGATGGATCACCGCCGCGGCGCGAGGGAAGACGAGGCTGAACGGCGCATAGTCGAAGTGGTCGCACCCCGGCGGGAGCGTCGGCGGAATCTGCTCGCCCGATTTCGCCAGGATCAGGCAGCGCCGCTTCAACCGCCGGCACGCCTCGGCCGCCGCCGCGAAGTACGGCCGACCCTGCCGCATCGCGCTGCCGAAGCTTACGACCACCGGCGGCTCGCCATCGTTCAGGAACCGTTCCACGTCCGGCGGCAGCGCCTTCGATTCCGCCTGATCGTAGCGCACGAAGCCGGTCTGCCGCATGTGCGCCGGCCAATCCGGCGCGGTGGCGAACCAGTTCGGGAACAAGCCGAGGATCAAGTCCGGCGATTGCCGCCACGCGCCCCAGACGCGGCGGATCGGCGGCAGGCCGACTTCCTTCCGCAACTCGTTCACCGGCCCCGCGAGGTAGCCGTCGAGCACGTATTTCTCGCCGTACCAATACATCGCGCGGAGCATCCACTTCGGGAAGTGCTTCAGGTGCGGGCCGGACGGATAGCGCGGCGGCGCGGCCACGCTGTGGATCGCGAAGGCCTGCAGGTGGATCGTCACGAGCGGCACGCCGAGCTTCTCGCGCGCGACGCGCGGGGCGAGGCCGAGCGAACCCGACAGCACGACGGTGCGTCCCGGTTCGTGGCGGCGTTCGATGGCGCGGTACGTTTGCGGAAGGAACCGGCGCATCAACTCCTGATTGAAGACGGCGCGGAGCGATTTCGACGGATGCCAGAGGAGCGGGTCGTGCGTCATGCGGTGGAAGTCGTCGGCCGTGCCGACTTCAACGAACGCGAAGGCGTGCCGATCGGCGAGCGGGCGATAGACTTCGTTCGCGATGAGCGTGATGGAATGGCCGCGCGCCTGGAGCGCGAGGCCGAGGCCGACGAACGGGTGGACGTCGCCGTGGCTGCCGACGGGCGCGAGCAGGATGTTCATCGGGCTATTTTAGTCCTTGGCGGGCGCGTGGAATTGTTCCCGCGCGAGCCAATCGCCCACAGCGGCGTTGAACGCGGCCGGCGTCTCAAGGTTCGGCAGATGCCCGGCGTCCGGCAGTTCGACGAACGTCGCGCCCGGAATCGCGGCCGCCATCGCCCGCGCCCCGGCCGGCGGCGTGATGGCGTCGTGCTCGCCCACAATCACCAGCGTCGGCACGCGGATCGCGCCGAGCAACGGCCGCGAATCGGGCCGGTCCCGCATCATCCGCTGCGCCGCGACGATCCCCGCCGCCGATTGCGCCGTGCCGAGACGGCGGACGGCCGCGACGACCTCGGGCCGCGTCGAGCGGGTCGCGTCGCCGAGCGCCTTCGGGATCATCCCGTCGATGACGGCGGCCGCCGTGAGCGTGCCGGTCGCGTCGATCATCTTCTGACGGTTCGCCTTCCCCGCGTCGTCGTCCGGTTCGGCTTTCGTGTCGATCAGGATCAACCCGATCAACCGATGCGAATGCCGGCGGGCGAACGCGAGCGCGACGTAGCCGCCCATCGAGCAGCCGCCGAGAACGCAGGAATCGATTTTCAATTCATCGAGTGTTCCCGCCACGGCGTCGGCCATCGAATCGACGGTCGACTCGACCGGCGGCGTGTCGCCGAAGCCCGGCAAGTCCGGGCGGACGAGCCGCACGTTCGCCACGGACGTCTGCGGTTCCCACATCCGGCGATCGAACGGAAAGGCGTGCAGCAGGACGAGCGGCAGGCCCGCACCGGAATCGGCGACGGCGAGCATGGCACCCTCATTTCTTGACGAAGTAGTAGAGCGCCAGGCCGAAGCCGATGGCGATCACGGTCCAGCGGACGTACTTGGCCGGCAGCCGGCGCGCCACCCGCGCACCGAGGTAGCCGCCGAGGATCGCGGCGACGACCATCGCGGCGGCGTAGTGCCACCAGACGAGGTTCTCGGCCACGAAGATCACGACCGAGACGAGGTTGATGGCGGAGGCGAGCAGCGTCTTGACGGCGTTCATGTGGTGGATGTCGCCGACATGCATGAAGCCGAGGGCGGTGAGCATGAGGATGCCGATGCCGGCGCCGAAGTAGCCGCCGTAGACCGCGACGAGGAACTGGAACGCCATGACGCCGACGGTGACGGTCGACGCGACCGGTTGCGTCGCATCCTGCTTCTTCAACATCCGGCTGACGACGGGCTGGATCAGGAACAGCACGGCGGCGGCGAGGATCAACCACGGCACGAGCGACTTGAACGCATCGGGATACCAAACGAGCAGGAGCGCGCCGACGACGCCGCCGACGAGGCTGACGGGCAATAGCAGGATCGCGAACTTGCGAACGGCGCGGAGCTCCTTGCGGTAGCCCCAGGCGCCGGCGAGCGAACCGGGCAGGAGCGCGATGGTGCTGGTCGCGTTCGCGATGGTCGCCGGCACGCCGACGCCGAGGAGCGCGGGAAACGTGAGCAGCGTACCGCCGCCGGCGACGGAGTTCATCGCCCCCGCGACGAACGCGGCCGCGGCGAGCAGGGCGTAGGTGCCGACTTCGGACATTGGGTGCTCGCCCTGAGAACTAAGACATTTTCACCGCGGAGGACGCGGAGAACGCAGAGAAGATTTCGTTCAAGACAAACTCGTTTTGGTTTTCTCTCCGCGTTCTCGGCGTACTCCGCGGTGAATATCGCTTTCCGACTCGCTCTGTTCTACGGATCGCGTTGCGGTTACGCTGGTGGCATGACTCCCGCCGCCGTCCTGCTCGCGTGCGCCGTGGCCGTGGCCGATTGGGGGCCGGTGCGCGTCGATGCCGAGGGCGTGCCGCTGCCGCCGGGCGTCGCGGCGCGGATCGGCAGTTCGCGCTTCCGCTACTCCGGCGACCTCTACGACCTGCGCTTCTCGCCCGATGGCAAGCAACTGGTCGGCATCACCGCCCGCGCCGTCCACGTCTGGGACGCGGCCACCGGCTTGCGGATCGCCACGCACGCCGGGTTCCGACGGATCACGCACCTCGCGATCCGGCCCGACGGCCACATCGCCGTGCTCGCCGGCCTCGCCTCGGGAATGCACCATATCGTCGTCGACCGCGAGACCGGTCGATTCCGGCAGCAGCGATTGCTGACCAACGACTACGACGACATCGCGATCTCGCCCGATGGATCGCGCATCGCCCGGCGCTACGGCGGCCTCGTGCAGGTCCTCGACGCCGACACCGGCAAGCAGATCGGCGACGTGCGCTTCTCGATCTCGGACATTTCGCCGAATCATTTCGCATTCTCGCCGGACGGCCGACGGATCGTGATGGTGTTCGGCAACAACTGGACGGAAGTCCGCGACGTGGCGACGGGGAACATGCCGTTCGCGGGCACCGCCGGCGACGCCGAGTCGACCGTGACGGAAGTCGCCTTCAGCGCCGACGGAATGTCGCTGCTGCGATTGATCCATGCGAATGACAAACCGTACCGGCTCGAGAGCGTGGACCTGACGACGGAGAAGGCGACGCCGCTCCACACGTTCGAGAACACCGGCCGGAGCCGGGGTGGAATCGTTCCATCGCTCGACGGGAAATCGGTGTTCCTCGCGGCGCAGAACGAGGTGGCGCGCGTCGATCTCGTGGCGAAGACGCCGACGAGAACGCACGCGCTCCCGCATCCGACGATCGTGAACCGCGCCACGCTCTCGCCGGACGGCACGCGGCTCGCCGTCGCGCTCTCGAACTTCGGCATCGCGCTGTACGACGCGGCGACGCTCGCGAAGCTCCCGCAATCGAGCGACGACATCGTCGCGCGCAGCGAACTCGGGAAATTCGTCGCGGACGGAAAGCGGCTGGCGATCTTCGGGCCGGGCTATTTTCAGCTCTTCGATCTTGCGAAGGGATCGCGCGTCGGGGCGTTCCACGATCCGCATTTTTTGATCGCCCTGCACCCGAACGGAGAATGGTTCGCCCGGACCCTGTTCAAGAACGTTGAAATCTGCGACGTCGCGACCGGTCGGATTCGTTCGTCGTTCGCTTGGAAGACCGATTCCGCGATGCCGCTGGGCTTCGATCGCACCGGCCGACACGTGTTCGGATGCAACGGTCGAATGTTTCGAATGTGGGACTGGGCCGCCGAGCGGGAAGTTCTGTCCCACGACCGCTCGCTCGGCGAACTGCTCCCCCTGCCCGACGGGACGACCGCGTTGAGCATGAAGCTCTACGATGGCGATCCCGAATGCGTGGAACTGGAATTGATCGATCTCTCGACCGGACAGCCCCGGTCGGGTTGGCCGCGACAGCGCTTTGAAAGCGGCATCGTCGCCGCGGATGCGAATTCCCGCAAAGTGCTCGTGCGGACGGGTCAATTCCGCTTCGGCCTCTTCGACCTCGACGACGGACGCCTGCTCTGGCAGCAGAGTTCGCTCCGCTTCGGGTTCGAGTCGGTCGTCTTCTCGCCCGACGGCCGCAGCATCGCGCTGCGCAGCCGGCGGTCGACGCAGCTCTACGACGCGTCCACCGGCAAGCTGCGCCACGCGATGCCCTCGCTCGAATCCCAGCGCCCGCTCGCGTTCACGCCGGATGGCAAGTTCCTCGCCGCGCTCGGGCCGACGGCGCCGATTTATCTATGGGACGTGCGCGGCGCGCTCAAGAACCATCCGACGCGCCTCGACGCCAAATCGACGGAGGCGCTCTGGACCGACCTGCTCGGCAACGACGCGGAGGCGGCGTACCTCGCCCTGCAGCGGCTCGCGGCCGCGCCGGCGACGACGCTGCCGTTCGTCCGCGATCGGGTGCGCCCCGCCGTCGCGCCCGATCCGGTGAAACTGGCCGCGTGGCTGCGGGATCTCGACGCCCCGGCGTTCCGTGATCGCGAGGCGGCGATGAAGGAATTGAAGAACGTCGCGGATACGATCGCCGGCGACCTCCGCGCCGCGCGGGCCGCGACCCCCTCGCCGGAAGTCCACGAACGGCTGGCGAAGCTGCTCGCGTCCACCTATGCCGAAACGCCGGAATCGGTGCGACGGTCGCGCATCGTCGAACTCGTCGAATGGTGCGGCACCGCCGAGGCGAAGGCCCTACTCAAAACCTGGGGCGGCGGCGCGCCGGGGGCACTCCTAACTTCGTCAACAACCTCGGCGCTCGCGAGGCTGCGCTAATCCCCCGTCCGCGCCTATAAATGCCTCTCCACCACCGGAGATTCCTTCATGCGTTTCCGATCTCGCATCCTGACGGCCGCCGCCGTCGCGGGGCTTGCCATGACCGCCGCGCCGACCCACGCCGACGAAGGCATGTGGCCCTTCAACAACGTGCCCAAGAAGCTCCTCAAGGAGAAATACGGCTTCGAGCCGACCGACGCCTGGCTCGAACACCTCCAGAAATCCAGCGTGCGGTTCAACAGCGGCGGCTCCGGCAGCTTCGTATCGGCCCACGGCCTCGTGATGACCAACCACCACGTCGGCGCCGACGATCTGCAAAAGCTCTCCACCAAGGAAAAAGACTACCTCAAGGACGGCTTCCACGCCCGCACCCCCGCCGACGAGATCAAGTGCAAGGCGCTCGAACTGAACGTGCTGCAAAGCATCCAGGACGTGACCGCCGACGTGAACGCGGCCGTCAAGGCCGGCACGCCGCCCGGCGAGGCGTTCAAGCTGCGCCAGGCGAAGATCGCCGGGATCGAGAAGGCCACGGCCGACGAATCGAAGGGGATCCGCGCCGACGTCGTCACGCTCTACGCGGGCGGCGCCTACCACCTCTACACCTACAAGAAGTACACCGATATCCGCCTCGTCTTCGCCCCCGAGAAGGCCATCGCCTTCTTCGGCGGGGACCCGGACAATTTCGAGTACCCGCGCTTCGACCTGGACATGTGCTTCTTCCGCGTCTACGAGAACGACAAGCCGTTGAAGTGCGAGCACTACCTCAAGTGGAGCGCCGCCGGCGCGAAGGACGGCGAACTCACGTTCGTGTCGGGCCACCCCGGCCGCACCAGCCGCCAGAACACCATGGCGGAACTCGAATACCTCCGCGACACCGGCTTCCCGTTCCTCATGCAGCGGCTGAACCGGATGGAAGTGCTGATCGGCAGTTGGGTCGGCCGCAGCGAGGAGAACCGGCAGAAGGGCGAAGACGAACTCTTCGGCATCCAGAACAGCCGCAAGGCGCGCATCGGCGGCCTCGGCGGATTGCTCGATCCGAAGATCATGGCGCGCAAGGCGGCCGAGGAGAAGCGCCTGAAGGAGTTCATCGCGGCGAATCCGGACAAGGTGCCGGCCGAGGCGGCGAAGGCGTTCGACGTCATCGCCGAGGGGCAGAAGAAGCGCGTCGGCTACATCAAGGAGATGACGCTCCTCGAGGGCGGCGCCGCCTTCAATAGCCAGCTCTTCGGCATCGCCCGCACCCTCCTCCGCTACTCGGAGGAGAAGGGCAAATCCGCCAGCGAGCGCCTGCCCGAATTCGGCGAAGCGCGCCTCGGCTCGCTCAAGCAGCAGCTTTTCTCCGACGAACCGATCCACGACGACTTCGAACTCCTCAAGCTCGCCGACAGCCTCACGCTCCTCGCCGGCACGCTGGGATCGAAGCACGATCTGGTCGAGAAGGTGCTGGCGGGCAAGTCGCCGAAGGACCGCGCCTTCGAACTGATCTCCGGCACGAAGGTGAAGGACATCGCGGCCCGCAAGGCGATGTTCGAGTCCGGCGCCGACGAAACCGATCCGATGGTGGCGCTCGCGAAGATCGTGGACGGCCCGGCGCGCGAGCTGCGCCGCAAGGTGGAAACCGAGATCGACGAACCGCGCCGCCAAGCCTACGCCGCGCTCGCCAAGGCGCGCTTCGCGATGGACGGCACGGGCACATACCCGGACGCGACCTTCACGCTCCGCCTCGCGTTCGGCCCGGTGAAGGGCTTCACCGACGCCGGCCAGACCGTGCCCCCGTTCACCAACTACGGCGGCCTCTACGAGCGCAGCAAGGAGCAGGGGAACAAATACCCCTTCGAGCTGCCGAAGCGCTGGGAGGAGAAGAAGCAGAGCCTCGACCTGAAGACGCCGTTCAACTTCGTCAGCACCGCGGACATCATCGGGGGCAACTCCGGCAGCCCGGTGGTGAACAAGAACGGCGAGGTCGTCGGCCTGATCTTCGACGGCAACATCCAGTCGCTCGTGCTCGATTTCATCTACGACGACTCGGTCGCCCGCGCCGTGAGCGTGGACAGCCGCGCGATGGTGGAGGCGCTGCGGAAGGTGTACGACGCCGGCGGCCTCGCCAACGAGTTGGAAGGGAAGAAGTGAATTCCTTCGGCCCGCGACAATCGTCGCGGGCCGATTTCTGGAGCCACTATGCGTTGCCTATTATTCCTTGTCCTCTTCGCGTATCCAGTAATCGCCGCGGAACCGGACGCCGTCGAGAAGCAACTGGCGAAGGCGAAGGGGAACCGCGCCGAACTCGAGAAGGCGCTCGCGGGCGTGCCGAAGGACGAGCGCGCCGGCATGGAATTCCTCGTCGCCAATATGCCCGACGCCGACCTCGCGACTTTGAAAGCCGACTTCCTCATCGAGAACCATGCGCTCGCCTACAAGGCGCGCAAGCAGTTCCCGTGGGCGAAGGATTTGCCCGAGGAGACGTTCCTCAACAACGTGCTCCCCTACGCGAACGTGGACGAGACGCGCGATCCGTGGCGCAAGGACCTGTACGAGAAGTGCGTGCCGCTCGTGAAGGATTGCAAGACCGCCTCGGACGTGGCGCAGACGCTCAACAAGGAACTGTTCCCGCTGCTGAAGCTGAAGTACGCCCCGCAGCGCCGGGCGCCGAACCTCAGCCCGCTCGAATCGATCCGGCAGGGGAACGCGTCCTGCACCGGCCTGTCGATCGTTCTCTCGGACGCCTGCCGCGCCGTCGGCGTGCCGACGCGACTCGTGGGCACGCCGAACTGGTCCGACAAGCGCGGCAACCACACCTGGATCGAGATCTGGGACAAGAAGTGGCGATTCACCGGCGCCTGCGAACCCGATCCGCTTGGCCTCGATCGCGGCTGGTTCGTCGGCGACGCCGCCAAGGCGCGGAAGGACGATCCGGAGCACGCCATCTACGCGGCGAGCTTCAAGAAGACGGACACGCCCTTCCCGCTCGTCTGGGCGCGGGACAAGAAGACCGTGCCCGGCGAGAACGTGACCGACCGCTACGCGAAGGCGGAGACGAAGGAGACGTTCCGGCTCTCGATCCGCGTTCTCGATGCGAAGGGGAAGCGAACGAGCGTGACCGTCCGCGTGACCGGACCGACGAAGCACGAAGGGACTTCCAAGGGCGAATCGGCCGACCTGAATGATTTCCTGAGCTTCGAGCTGAAGCCGGGGATGGACTACGTCGTCACGGTCGGCGACGCGACGAAGACCGTGGTCGCCGGCAAGGCGGGCGAATCGACCGTGATCGAAATCAAGACGCCATAAGTTGAGCGGCGAGGCGGAGTCTGCGGAGCCGAGCGCGGAACGAGTTCATTATCGTTTAGCCGCGAGGCGGAGTCTTCGGAGCCGAGCGCGGTCGATTTCATTAGGCCGTATTGACTGAAATTGGGGGAGTTGCGATAGCGAGGCGGGTGTTTTT
>CAYVRB010000105.1:6347-18420 GCA_964453375.1 uncultured Alcaligenaceae bacterium | reverse complement strand
CCGGTGCCGCCCATGAGCATGACGACGAGCGCGGGCTGCTCGGCGTCGAGGGCGACGGCCTTGCGTTGCAGGTCGTCGGCGAGGCCTTCGATCTCGGCGCGGGCGACGGCGGGCACGGGGTTCGCCAGCCGCGCCTCGCCCCAGGCGCGCAGGCGCCGCTCGAGGCCGCGCAGGAGCGGCGCGAGCGTGCAGAGGAACGGGGCGTCGGGGGCGATCGGTTCGCTCATGCGGGGTTCGCCGGGGCGATGGCGGCCGCGAGGCTCGCCAGATTTTCGGGCACGCGGCGCAGCGCCTGCTGGAGCCGATCGACGGTCGAACCGTCCGTCGCGGGCACATCGTCCAGCCACTTCGCGAGCGGCGCGCTCACCGTAGCGCGCAGGAGCGATTCCCGCTGGCGACGCGCGGCCGCACGGACCGTTTCGACGCGCCAGCGGATCGCCAACTCGGCCAAGGTATGGCTCGCGGCAGCCGCCACCGGCAACAACAGCACGTGGTACCAGCTCGGAATCCACGTCCACCAGACCACGGCCACGACGGCCGCGACGTCGACCGCGATCTTGCCGTAGCGAATTCCCGCCAGCAGCGTCGGGTTCGCGGCGAGCGATTCGGTGAGCTTGCGGCCGGCCTTCTCGAGTTCGTTCCCTTCCGCCTGCTCGAACTGCCGCGCGAGCGTCGCGAACCGGTCGAGGCCCTGCTGCTTGAGGCCGCCGTCGAAGGCGCGGATGGTCTCCTTCCACAGATTGCCGCCGTCGGCGCGGCGCAGGCCCTCGGCTTGCAGGCCCTCCAGCCAACCGGTCAGCGCGTTCGCCAGTACAGTCCCTTCGGGCAGGTTCGGCATCTCCGCGCGCCGGTTCAGTCTCGCGAGGAAATCCCACGCCAGCGAGAACGGCATCCGCAGGAGCGCGAACGCCTTGCCCACGTATTCCGCCGGGCCGGTCGGCTCCAGGAGTTCCATCAATTGCCGCCGCGACTGGTCGAAGCGGCGGAACGGTTCGCCGACGAGGTATTCGCGGGCGTAGCGTTCCTCGAAGGTCCGTTGGCCGTTCGCGACGGCGGCCTTCCACGCCTCCAACTGGGCGAGGTCCTTCCGAGCGACGTCGAGCAATCCGTCCGCGGACGCTTCGAGGTAGCGGACCGCGTTCCGCACGGTCCGGGCGCGGGCGTCCTTCGCCGATGGGCAGAGCACGAGGAGTTGATTCAGCAATTGCACGCGCCACTTCGCGCCGGCCTTCGCCGGATCGTCCCGCTCCGCCGGCGGCAGGTTCGGGATCGCCACCACCGGGATCGGCGGGATCGCGCCGCCTTCGTTGATCTTCGCGAGCACCTCCTGCCGAAAGTGCTCCGCGAGCGCCGGGGCGTCCGCCTCCCGCATCTTTGTGAGCACGACGATCACGGCCTTGCCCGCCTTCACGAGCAGTTGCAGGAACTGCGTCGGCACCTCGTCGTTGTAGCGCTCGTCGGAGGCGACGTAGACGATCACGTCCGCGAGGGCGGCGACCTCGATCAGCCGGCTGACGTAGCCGGTGCTCGCCCACGTCGTCATGTCCGGGCAATCCCAGACGACGTCGTCGGCGAGCGGATCGTCGGACGAGGCCGCCGTCACGGGCCGCACCTGGTACACGTCCTCGTCGAGATTCGAGGGGGCCGCGTCGGCGAGTTTGCGGAGCGGGCCGAGGAAGCCGAAGTGCGAGGGCCACGCGGCGGGGGGGGCGAAGGCGAACGCGATGGGATGGCGCGTGTAGCCGGCCTGCGGGTTCGCTTCCGCGACGGCCGAGCCGACCAGGAAGTTCGCCACCGTGCTCTTGCCCGATCCGGCGCCGCCCACGACCGCGATGTGCAGCGGCGCGTCGGGCCGGCCTTCGAGCGAACCGCCGACGACGTTCCGCGCGAGCGCCGCCGCCAGCCGCAGGTGCCCCGCGTGCCGCGCCAGGTCGGGTTGCTTCCGGCAATGGGCTTCGAGCCAATCGTAATCGGCCACGAGTTGGGCGAGCTTCTCGCGGTTCGTCTTCGGATCGTTCATGGTGGCATTTCAGCAGATCGGGCGCGGTTCGACCATCGCGAATCCGGCGGCGATCACGAACGGAACGCCGGGCGCGCCGGCGCGTTCGGCCTGCGATCGAGCGCGAACGCGTCGTGCGGAATCGCGGTCGGTCGCCCGAGCATGCGGTCGGTCAGGAATCGCGCCGTGCCCGGCGAGAGCTGCACGCCGGCGCGGGCATGGCCGACGGCGGCGAAGACATTGTCGTGCCCCGGCACCGGCCCGAGGAACGGCAGGCCGTCCGGCGAACCGGGCCGCAGGCCGGCCCAGCCCTGCTCGATCTCCGCGTCCTCCAGTTCCGGCACCATCGCGACGGCGAACGCGCGCAGTTCGGCGAGGCCGGCCGGCGTCGTCTGCTTCGCGAAGCCCGCCTCCGGTTCCTCCGTGGAGCCGACGAGCACGCGGCCGTCCCCGCGCGGCACGAGGTAGCGCTTCCCGGCGATTAACGTGGGTTCCAGCGTTTCGACCTTCGTTTTCAGGAGCAGGATCTGCCCGCGCACCGGATGCACGCCCGGCCGGCAGTTCAAACTCGCGAGTAACCGCTCGCTCCACGGCCCCGCCGCCACCAGGAACTGATTCGCGGAAGCGGTCGAACCATTTGCGAGTCGAACACCCGTCACGCGGCCCGCATCGATTCGCCAGCTCTCGATGCCGACGTGCGGATGAATTTCGATGCCAATTAATTTGGCGAGATCCATCAAAGCTCTGAGGTGCCAAGGGTTCCGCACCTGGGCCATCTCGGGCAGAGAATAGGCCGTCGCCCCCGGCACGCGCCGGTCGTCGAATTTCTCGAACGCGATCCCCTCCGTTTCCCAGAGGCCGACGGCGTATTCGTCCTCGGCCGTCAGGAATTCGATTCCGCCGTTGCGCCGGTAGCCGTTGTCGATACCGGTCCGCTCGAGCAGTTCGCGCGAGAACGTCGGGAACTCCCGCGCGCCGAGGGCGCGCAGTTTGTCGATCGGCGTGGCCGCGCGGTCGGGGTTCCCCGGCGGGAGGATGCCCGCGCCGGCCCAGGACGCCTCGCGCCCGAACTCGGACCGATCGTAGACGGCGACCGTCGCGCCCGCCTCCCGCAGGCGGATCGCCGTCGTGAGGCCGACGATCCCCCCGCCGATCACCAGAATGTCCGTCGCCCGCGGCATACCGGAGTTATACGAGTCGCCCGCCGCTAGAATGTCCCCTTCGCCGCCGGCGAACCCCGTTTCCGCGAACGGTGTCCGGGCGGCATGGACGCGATCGAGCCGTTAACGCCGATGGATGCCCACACGCTCGGACTCCTGGAGTTCGACAAGGTCCGGGAACTGCTGGCCGGCTACGCCGCCTCGTCGCTCGGCCGCGACCTCGCGCGGCAACTCGAGCCGACCACCGACGCCGCCACGATCCGCGCCGAGATCGCGCTCGTCACGGAGATGGTCGACGCGCTCGTCGCGGGGCAGGCGCCGCCGTTCGGCGGACTGCACGACGTGCGCCTGCTCGCGCGCCGCGCCGCCATCGGCACCGCCCTCACCGCCGAGCAGCTCCTGCAGGTCGCCGAAACGCTCACCGTCACCGGCGCGATGTACCGCTACCGGATGCGGCTGAACGAACGGCTCTCGGGGTTGATCGAACTCCTCTCCGGCGTCGAGGACCAGGGCGTCGTCGCCAAGACCATCGGCGGTTGCATCGACGGCCGCGGCCACGTGCTCGACATGGCCAGCCGCGAACTCGGCGTCGTCCGGCAAAAACTCCACGAACTCGACGAGAAGGTGAAGGCCGAGGTCCGCCGCCTCCTGCGCGACCCGGAATTGAGGAAAATCCTCAGCTACCCGAACGCCACCGTCAACGGCGACCACTACGTCCTGCCCGTCGCCGTCAACCACCGGCACAAGGTCGAAGGGATCGTCCACCGCGTCAGCGGCACGGGCGAAACCGTCTTCGTCGAACCCGCGTCCATCGCCCGCCTCAGCGCCGACCGCGTCACGCTCAAGGCCGAGGAGGACCGCGAAGTGAAGCGGATCCTCCGCCGGCTCAGCCAGGAGGTCGGCCGCGTCTCGAAGCCGCTCTGCTGGTCGATCGACCTGCTCGCGAAGCTCGATCTCGTCACGGCCAAGGCCCACTTCTCCCGCGATTTCCAGATGTATCCGCCGACGGTCAACACCGACGGCAAGCTCTGGCTCCGCGCCGCGCGCCACCCCCTGCTCGAACGGATCATCCGCGACGAACCCCGGCCCGACGGCGCCGCGCCCCGCCCCATCGTCCCCATCGATCTCCGCCTCGGCCTCGGCTTCAACCTCCTCGTCATCACCGGACCGAACACCGGCGGCAAGACCGTCACCCTCAAGACCGCCGGCCTCCTCTGCGTCATGGCCCAGTGCGGCCTGCACCTCCCGGCCAACGAAGGCAGCACCGTCCCCGTCTTCGACCACGTCCTCTCCGACATCGGCGACGAACAGAGCCTCGAACAATCCCTCAGCACCTTCAGCTCCCACGTCACGCGCATCGCGCACATCTTCTCCGTCGCGAACGAGCGCAGCCTCGTGCTGCTGGACGAACTCGGCGCCGGCACCGACCCCGTGGAGGGCGCCGCGCTCGGCCGCGCGATCCTCGACCAGCTCGATTCGATCGGCGCCCGCGCGATCGTGACGACGCACCTCGGCGACCTCAAGACCTACGCCTTCCACAACGAGCGCGCCGAGAACGGCGCCGTCGAGTTCGACGTCGAAACGCTGCGACCGACCTACAAGCTGCACATCGGCCAGTACGGCATGAGCAATGCGCTCAAGATCGCCCGGCGCCTCAAGCTGCCGAAGGAACTGCTGAAGCGCGCCCGCAGGTATTTGAAGCGCCGCGCGGGGAAGACCGGCGAGCTGGCCCGCCTCCAGGAGCTGCGCGCCGAGGCCGAGAAGGCGAAGGTCGACGCGCTCGCGGCCCAGCACGAGGCCGAACGGCAGAAGGCCGAGTACGAGCGCCAATCGCTGGCGGTCGAGCGCGAACGGCGCGAGGTGGAAGTCCTGAACGAGAAGCGCGAGCGGCTGCGGGCGAACGATCGCGTCCACGTCGCGCGGTTCGACGCCGTCGGCAAGGTGGTGAAGGTGGACGCGAAGAAGCAGGTCGTGTCGGTGAGCCTTGGCCTCGGTCAGTGGGAAGTGCCGTTCGATGAAGTGACGCCGGTCGAGGACTGATCGGCGGCGAGTTTCAACCACTCCGGTTTCACCTTCGCCAGATACGCGACGATCACGCCGGTGCCGATGGTCTCGACGGCGATCACCGGCAGGTGCAGGAGCGCGACGGCGATCGCCGCTTCGCGTCCGCCGCTTTCGAGGCCGAGCCAGATCACGGCCCCGTTGAGTGCGACGGTGAGGGAACTCGCGATCGCGCCGATGGCGGCGCCGACGGCGAACGCGCGGGGCGGGGACCGGCGGATCGCGCCGCGCAGCGCCGCGAAGAGCGCGATGGCGACGAGCGCCGGCGCCCCCATCACCGCCAGATTGATGCCGAGCGTGGTGAGGCCGCCGTGCCCGAAGAGCAGGGCCTGGAAGCCGAGCGCGACGAGCAGGGCGATGCCGACGAACCGGCCCAAGAGGATGCCGGCGAGGGCGTTCAGGAGCAGGTGGACGCTACCGACGGCGACGGGCAAATGGAGCTGCGACGCCACGAACAGCGAGCCGGTCAGCAGCCCGATGCGCGGGATGTCGTCGTCCGGCACCGGCCCGCGCCCGACGGCGAGGATCGCGAGCGCGACCGCCCCGCCGCCGACGAGCCACGGCCACGCCAGCACCCCGTCCGCAAGGTGGACCGCGAAGAGATTCACCGGCGCGGCCCTCAATCCGGTTTAATCGCCACGCGAATTCCCTCGCCCTCGAACCGCAGGGCGAAGCGCTGCTCCTTTCCGGTCGGAGTCAGCTTCACGAGTATCGGAGTCCAACCCATCGGCAGGTCCACCGCCGCCTTCTCCGCCGGCAGCGGTTTCGACCGATCCGCGACGACGGTTTTCCCGAGCCACAGCTTCACCGCGCCGTCGGTTCGATAGTTCACCGACGATTTCTGCGCCTTCGGAGAATACACGTGCGCCACCGCGTAGCTCGCGCCGACGTCCTTCACGACGATCGCGCCGTCGGGTTGGATCTTCTCGGTTTCCCACGCGCTTCCGGTCGCCGGCATCGTCGCCGGGTTCGGGTTCGCCTCGATCGCGGCCGACCCCTTGCCGTGCCCGGTGCTGAGGGAGAGCTCGAACGCCATCCCGCGCAGCGATTCCTGCGCCGGACGGCTCTTGAGGAACGCGACGAGATCGACGAACTGGTCGTAGCTCAACTGTGCCACCACGTCGTCGGGCATCAACGACACCTTCGACGGCGCGAGTTTCTCCACGTCCGCCCGCTTCACGCGCACGTCCCGGCCCGTCGCCTCGCGGATCACGACCTCCTCCTTCGATTCGCCGATCTTCAGCCCCGTGAACGCCTGGCCGTCCAGCGTGTCGAGTCGGAAGGATTGATAGCCCTCTTTGATCTCCTTGCTCGGCTGCGCCATCGCCTCGATCAGCTTCTCGAGGCTCTGCGTGTCCCAGGCGCGCGTCAGGTCCGGGCCGACCTGCCCGCCGGTTCCCTCCAGGCGGTGGCACGTCGTGCAGGCGAGCTTCTTCGCGTCGAGGTAGATCGCGCGGCCGCGGTCGGCGTTCCCCTGCGCCCGCACCCGTTCGACGACCTTCGCGATGTCGCCGGGCGCGGTCGAGAGCAGGAGGCCGCCTTTCTGCACTTCGGCGTTCAGCTTCGCGATGATGGGATCGTTGGCGAACTTCCGCAGGGCGTCGGACACGCGAGACCAGTGTTCGGCCGGCAACTTCTTCGAGACGAACCGCTCGCCGAGGAGCTTGGCGCCGTCCTTCGAGGAGCCGAGGACGTCGACGGCGGCGGCCACGAGCGCGGCGTCCTTCTCGCCGAGCCAGCGCTCGGCGGCGGCCTTGGTGTCGGTCGGCGCGAGCGACGACAGGGCGCGGAGCGCCTCGCCGCGGATCGTGGGGGTTTCTTCAACATTGTCGACGAGTTTGCGAACGGACGCCGCGCTCTCGGCGTCGCCGATGACGCGGATCGCCCGCAGCGCGGCGCCGCGCTCGGCGGCCGACGCCCTGGCGTCCGCCGCCATCGCGGCCACCGCCGCTCGCACGCCCGTCACGCGGGATTGCTCGACGGCGGCGAGGCCGGCGAGCCGCGTGTCGGCGTCCTTCGAGGTGAGAAGCAAAGTCACGAGTTTCAGGCCGGCCGGGGCGTTCAGCCCGCCGTTCGCCGAGAGGACTTCCACCCCCGCCAGCAGCGCCGCGGCCGATTCGTTCGGCCGGCTCGCGAGGAAGTTCGCGAACGGCTCGGCCGACGGCATCGGATCGAAGAGGTAGTTCGAGTACGAACGGATCAGTTCCGCCCGCTGCCCCGGCAACCAGTACTCGGCGGCGATGATCTTCGGCAGCGCGTCGAACGCCGGCTTGGTGCGAAGCGACGCGAACGCCGTGGCCGCACGGTCCCGCAGCGCCGCGTCGCCGGTCGCGGCCGCTTCCATCAGCGCGTCGATGCCGTCCTTGCCAAGCCGTTCGAGCGCGCGGACGTAGGCGTCCGCGAGGTACACGTCCTTCGTCGGGCTTTCCTTCCATGCCGCGATCAGAACGCCGGAACAACTCGGATCGATGCGCGGCAGCGCCAGCACCGCCGCACGCCGGACGGCCGGATCGGCGGAATTCGAGGCCTTCGCCAACGTGTCGAGGGTTCGTTTCGATCCTTGCTTCGACCGCAATCCCAGCCCTTCGATGGCCAGTCGGCGGAGATCGGCCGGGCCTTCCAAGGCCAGATCACAAAGGAGGTTCTCAACCTCCTCGTTCCAAAACGGATGCAGCACGCCGAGCGCCGCGAGCCGGCCGGCGGCGGGGAGGTCCTTCCACGCCTTCAATACGAGGTTCCGCGATTGTTCCCCTCGCCGGATCAGTTCATTCCGAGCGACGAGCCGGTCGGAGAAGTCCGGCGCGGCGAGCGCCTTCACGAGGTCGTCGCCGCTCGCCTTCGTCAGCTTCGCCCACGCATCCATGCCGCGAAGTGGCAATTCGGGTTCGTCCTTCGTGCCGACCCAGCGCAGCCGATAGATGCGGCCGCCCTTGCCGTCGCCCCAGAGCTTGCCGGCGCCGCCGGAGTCGGTCCGCCAGTCGCAGATGTAGATCGCGCCGTCCGGCCCCGTCACCATCTGGCACGGCCGGAACAGCGGATCGTCGCTCTTCAGGAACTCGAACTCGGCGTCGATGTCGAACGTCGAACCGTTCTGCTTCGGCCGATAGGCCCGCACGACCTTGCGGAAGACGTCGGGGTAGTAGAAGAGGCCACGATAGCGCTCCGGCAGCTTCGTGTCGTTGTAGATCAGCATCCCGGCCGGCGCGCCGCGGCCGGTCTTCAGCATCGGCGGCATCTTGCCCGGCAGTTCGCCCGCCACCGCGCCGCGCCCGTGGTCGGGCTGGCAACAGCGCGCCCCGAGCTTCAACCGCCAGCCGAAATCGCTCTCCTCGGCGACGTGCATGATCCGACAGCCGGTGAAGCGGCTGCCGTCCTCGTTGTCGTTGTCGGTGTGGAACCAGTTGAACTTGTCATCGTGCGCCAGGTCGCGGTACGGGTTGCGGTAGCCGATCGAGTAGGTCTCCATCTGCGAGCCGTCGAGGTTGCAGCGGAAGACCGCCCCACAGCGGAGGACGGTGGCGCGCGAGCCATCGGAGCCTTCGACGAAGTTGTCGTCGTCGCCGCTGGTGATGTAGAGCTTGTTGTCGTTGCCGATGGTCAGGCCGGAAACCTGGTGGTGGTGAAAGCCGCAGAACCCCTGGGCGATCACTTCCTTGATATCCCAGAGTCCGCCCGGCTGCGACTGCCGGTAGCGTCGCACGGTGCCCCGGCCCGTCAGGTAGATCCAGCCATCGTGGTACAGCACGGTCGACGGCAGTTCATCGACGATCACGACCTGCGCGGATTCGTACTTTCCCGTCTTCGGGTTCAGCCTGAGTTGCTTGAGCGGATCGCCGATGAACTTCTTCATCGTGGCGACCTTCTTCGTCGTGCCATCGCGGTAGCGGAAGGTCTCCTTGAACTCGAACCAGCGGCCGTCGCTGTACGGGTCCGGGAGCCATTCGAGGACGAAGAGCGTGCCGTCGGGTGCGAACGTGAGGCCGACGGGGTTCACGACGACCGGATCGGACGCGACGACCTCGAGGCGGAAGCCTTCGGGCGTGGAGTAGCCCTTGAGCTTCGGATCGAATTGCCCCTGGTCGATCATTTTGACGGGGAAGGGCAGGGGCTTCATCGGCGATTGGGGCGTGCTGAAGTCGGCGGGCGGCGGCGGAACGGCGACCGCGACGAGGGCGAGCGCGGGGAGCAGCAGGAGGGCCAGCGGGCGCATCGGGAGACTCCGACCGGGAGAAGCGGCAGGCGGGAGAGGACTAGCGTATGCGCCCCGGCCGCGATCATCCACGGACGACGGGTTTCGGTCCGCGCCCGCGGTCGGAGGTTTGCGCCGTCGCGGCGGGATTCGCGCTTTGAATTCCCTCGTTTCGGCGTAAACTGACGCTTTCGCCGCATCGCCGGAGTCGATTCCTCGTGTCCACCACCGTCGCCGCCAAGACGAAGCCGCGCGTCATCCCGCTGTTCGTCGCCGTCCTCGTCGGCTTCCACTTGCTGTTGCCGATCTGCTTCTTCGAGCCGTTCTTCACCTGGTGGTTCCCCGCGTACCTGCTGATCGGGAACTTCATCTTCGGCAGCATCGGCATCAACCTCGCGTACCACCGCATCCTCACGCACCGCTCGCTCGAAACGCCGAAATGGCTGGAGAAGATCTTCACCCTCTGCGGCATCTGCAGCCTCGAGACGCCGCCGTTCAAGTGGGTCTGCGTCCATCGCATCCACCACCAGAAGAGCGATATCGACGAGGACCCGCACAGCCCGAAGGACAACTTCTTCTGGTGCCACATGGGCTGGATCTACACCGACGATCCGCGCATGAACTCGTTCATGACCTACGACAAGTACATCCCCGACCTGTTGGAAGACGATTGGCTGCGCTGGATCCACAAGCGGCATCGCTGGGCGTGGTACTACCTCGGCCACATCGTGTTGCTGCTGGCGCTCGCGGCCGGCATCGGCTTCCTCGTCGGCGGCGTCGAGACGATGCTCACCGCCACGGCGCAGATGTTCGCCTGGGGGATCATCGCCCGCACCGTGTACGTCTGGCACATCACCTGGTTCGTCAACTCGGCGGCGCACCGCTGGGGCTACCAGAACTACAAGACCGGCGACTACAGCCGGAACACCTGGTGGGTCGCGCTCTTAACCAACGGCGAGGGCTGGCACAACAACCACCACGCCGCCCCGCGCAGCGCCAGCCACGGCCACCGCTGGTGGGAGATCGACCTCACGTTCACGTTCATCCGCTGCCTCGAGCTGGTCGGCCTCGCGAAGAACGTGGTGCCGATCGCGGTGCCGAAGGCGAAGCTCGAATCGAACGACGAACCGGCCGCGGCCTCGACCTCAGCTTGACGGACTGAATGGGCATGGAATACCCTTGCCAAACGACCATTCTTTAAAAGGAATCCTTACGAAGTAATAGGTTATTTGGGAATTCGTTGTTCGCTTCGGGCAAGTTCGATACGAATGCAAGTTAGAATGGCGCTGACGATGGTTCCGATCTTGAGGGGATCGACAATCGTACGGCACCTGGCGTCGCGCCCAAGAGAATTTCTCGGTCGAAGTGTGATTCGGGTTCCCCAACCGCTTCGGAGAAAGCCGATGGCCAAGAGTGAAAGCCGATACTCGACGGTCCGCCCGAGTGCTTCGATGAATGGCGTCCTGGCTGAAATCGATTCGCCGACGAAACTCGCCAGTATGCTCTTCGGCCAGTTGGACGAACGGGGCCGGGAAGCTTTCCTGACGGAATTTCTCCTTCGCCAGTTCCGCGGCGAAGCCGGGGCATTGACCTTGTTCGAAGAGCCGGATCGCACATCGGCCCTGTTTCACATCCGGTCGGCTGGCCCCGTGCTCGAAGAATTACTCATCGACGACGAAAACCTGAACGAAGAAGCGATGGAAGCCGTCCAAAAATACTGTCGGTAACCCGTACTCCGAATCGGACGCGGGCACTTTTGACGATTTTCGATGGCCAACGCCCAAGGTCTCGATTAGACCATGCGATACCGATTTCCAGTATCGGATTCCGATGCGAAACCGGGCGAAAGGTGGTTGCCGCCCCATGGCCGTCGTCGTGACTCAGCAGGCTCAACGCGACCGATCGCAAATTCGATCCATGGCCCCCCTTGGTCCGTTCAACATCGCAATGGACCAGGTGTTTCTTTTTCTCGAAGACACTTGCAAAGCCTATCCCCGAATCGGTAAACAGTTCCAGCCGCGGAAACCCGTTTATCGCGCGCCGATCGTGCCCAGGGCCAGCGCGATCACGTTCGGCCATCTCGAAGTGCAATTCCGCATCGCCGGAGCGACGATACCGCCACCGGGAGCGGTTGTGGAAATCCTTGGATTCGACTGGCGTTAATTCGTTTTTTTCTCAGCCTTTCAATCCCCCATGTCCCGCTTCGCCTCCATCCTCATTACCGGCGCGTCGGGCGAGATTGGCCACGGCCTCATCGACCGCCTCGCCGGCGGCAGCCGGCCCGTCATCACGCTCGACCTGAACCCGCTCGCGCCGGAACTCGCGAAGAAGGTCCGCAAGGAATTCGTCGGCTCGATCCTCGACACGCAATTGCTCGAGAGGATCAATGCTGAATATGAAGTGGACGAGATCTATCACCTCGCGGCCCTCCTCTCGACGCGCAGCGAGTTCTCGCCGGCGCTCGCGCACAAGGTGAACGTCGAGGGGACGCTGAACCTGCTGGAGTTCGCCCAGAAGGAAGGCGAATCGCACGGCCGGCCGGTGACGTTCGTTTATCCTTCGTCGATCGCGGCCTACGGCGTGCCGGATCTGAAAGCGAAGGCGGCGGCGGGAAAGGTCCGCGAAGAACAGTTCAACACGCCGACGACGATGTATGGCTGCAAC
>CAYVRB010000105.1:0-6337 GCA_964453375.1 uncultured Alcaligenaceae bacterium | reverse complement strand
AATCGCACGGCCGGCCGGTGACGTTCTTCTACCCGTCCAGCATCGCCGCCTACGGCCTCCCCGACCTCGGCGTGAAGGCCGCCGCAGGCCGCGTGAAGGAGGACGACCACCTCCAACCGACGACCATGTACGGCGCCAACAAGCTCTACTGCGAACACCTCGGCCGTTACTACGGCCGGCACTACAAGCAGCTCGCCACGGACAGGCTCGGCAAGGTCGACTTCCGCTGCATCCGCTTCCCCGGCCTCATCTCGGCACTGACCGCGCCGAGCGGCGGCACCTCCGACTACGCGCCGGAAATGATCCACGCCGCGGCCAAGAACGAACCGTATGCCTGCTTCGTGCGGCCGGACGCGCGCATCCCGTTCATGGCGATGCCCGACGCCGTCGAGGCCGTGCTGAAGTTGATGCACGCCCCGGCCACGAACCTCACGCGCGTCGTCTACAACATCGGCGCGTTCGCCCCAACGGCGGACGAAGTGCGGCAGACGGTGCAGGCCGCGTTCCCGTCCGCCGTCATCGCGACGAAGGTGGACGCCAAGCGGCAGGGGATCGTCGATAGCTGGCCCGCCGACGTGGACGACTCCGCCGCCCGCCGCGACTGGGGGCACGCGCCGCGGTACGATTTCCACGGCGCATTCCAGAACTATCTCATCCCGACGATCCGCGAGCGGTATTCGTGATGCGTCAGCCGACGAAGACGCCGCCGGCGAAGCCGAGGAATGCGTCGAACGAGCGGAAGGTCGCAGTCGTGCCGGCGATCAAAGCCGAGGCGCGGTAGGCACTCACGCGGCTGCCCGCGCCCGCGCCGGAACCGGCGAGGAGATCGTCGACCCCGTCGCCGTCCACGTCGTTCACGGCCAGGCGCACGCCGCCGCGATTGCTGGCGTCGCCGGCGAAGAAATTGGCGCGCGGCACGTAATCGTTCGCGAGGAGTCTCGCCCCGTCGAACGCGGTGACGCGCGGTCCGCCGCCCGGTCCGCCGCCGGCGACCAGTTCCGCGAAGCCGTCGCCGTCGAGGTCGCCGACCGCCACGAACACGCCGTTGCGCAGGGTTTGCTCGAACGCGAAGAAATCGCCGAAGAGGCGGGACGGCGCGTTCGACGTCACGGTGCGGCCGTCGAACCCCGCGACGCGCGGCCCGCCGCCGAAGCCGGCGACGACGACGAGGTCGTCCCGGCCGTCGTCGTTCAGATCGCCGAGCGCCGCGCGGGCGCCGCCGCGGAAGTTCGCGTCGTCGATTCCGAAAAAGCTGGCGACTTTGGCGAACCCCGCGCCGCCATAGACGTCGACGCGCGGGCCGCCGCCTTCGTCCGGCGTAATCGCGAGGTCGGGCGCGCCGTCGCCCGTGACATCGCCGACGGCCAGGTAGACGCCCCCGGTAAAAGTCGCTTCGAACGGCGCGAGGGCGAACAGTTCCGTCCCGGTCTTGCCGTCGAAGATGCGGACGCTCGTGGCGATGCCCGGCCCGGTGCCGGCGGCGACGTCCGCGACGCCGTCGCCGTTGAAATCGGCCGACGCCACGCGAACGCCCCCGGTGAACGAGGCGTCGAAGGCGAAGAACTGCTGCGTGCGCGCGCCGGTCTTGTCGTAGACTTGGACGATCGGTCCGCCGCCGCGGTCGGCGCCGACCACGCCCGCGCCGAGCTTGCCGCCGGGCGTGCCCGCCTCGGGTCCCTTGGGCGGGATGAACGGTGCATCGAGTTCCACCAGCGTGTACACGCCGGAGTCGTCGTAGAGCAGCCCGTTCGGATCGAGTTCGTAGGCGCCGAGCAGCGCCGCGTAGACCGGCGTGCCGTCGACGACGGTCCGCACGGGCAGGAACAGGGCGTTGGCGAGCGGGGCGGACTGCCGGAGGATGGTGTTGAGTTGCCAGACGCCGCCGACGAACGTCGCCGTGCGGATTTGCCCGGTGTATTCGTTCGCGAATCCGGCGATGTGCTGCGCGGCCACGTCGGAGAATGTGATGACCGGCGTGCCGCCGTCGAATTGAAGGAGCGGGCTGAACCCGGTGTATTGCGCCCCGTCGGCCGCGACGTAGCCGTCCGCCTGGCTCGCGACGAGGCTCGCGGACCAGCCCGCGCCGATCTTCTGGTGAAACAGCAATTGCGCGCTTGCCGGCGAACCGGTGCCGACGCGATCGACGTAATAGCTCGCGATCCGCGGCTGGTCGTCCGGCCCGAGGGCGAGACTGGACGCCAGCCCCGCGTCGCCGGTGCCGTCCGGCGGAACGAACACCGTCTCCACGGACCACGCGCCGCCGCGGTTCGTGACGTAGTTCAACTGACTGTACACCCGGCCGAGGTTTTCCGATTCGAACCGCGGCGTGTAGGCGATGTGCGCCGCGTTCGCCGAATCGACATCGATCGAAACGTGTCGTGGAAGCACGTGCAGCCCGAAGATGCGCGGCCGGCCGATCTCCAGCGGCGCGGGGAGGTCTTCGTACACCCAAGTTCCCGACTTGTCGGTCAGGTATCGCAACGTCGAGCGGTCGTTCGTGCCATCGTAGACTTCGAGTACGAGGTGCATCGAGCCGTCGGCGGCGACCGCGCCGGTGACGCTCTCGAAGCCGTCTTCGTTGAAAAAATCGGCCGGTGGGCCGACGGGGATCCGCTCCACGATCGCCCACTCGCCGACCGGCGAACGCGCGTAGTGCTCGAGCACGAGAAAGCGATCGTCGCCGGCGCGATCGGTCGATGCGTAGAACGCGTGCGGGACGCTGTCCGGCGTGACGAGCAGTTGCGCCTGTTGGGCGTCCTCGCCGATCGATTGTCGGAAGACGAACGCGCCGCCGACGGAACGGCGGTCGGGGTCGACGACCGGCTCCTCGACCCAACCGCCGTTGACGCGGACGCGCGCCGTCAGGTCGCCCCCCTTGAACACGAGTTCGTAAAGGCTGCCATCCGGCGCCGATTGGAGCCAGTTGAACTCGCCGGCCGGGGCGATGAGCGTTTCCGGCGTCGTGTTCGGGACGAGGCGGTCCTCGAGAGGGTTCAGGCGCAATCGGTTCATGGTTCGCGGTCCCCGAGTCGAATCGAGACAATCGTAACGCCGGCCAGGCCCGGTGTCCATTCGCGACATTCCGAACCTTGCGAGGAGAGCGCACCTCCGTTGATTGACGCCGTTCGCCGAATGCCGTAGGCCAAGGGGACGAGATTCCTTCAGGTGACGCGATGCCGAGCTACGACCCCGCCGCGATCGAACCCCAGTGGCAGCAGTTCTGGGACACGAACAAGACCTTCCGCACGGAAGAGGAAAGCGGCGGCAAGCCGAAGTACTACATCCTCGACATGTTCCCGTACCCGAGCGGCAGCGGCCTGCACGTCGGCCACCCGGAAGGTTACACCGCGACCGACATCCTCGCCCGCTTCAAGCGGATGAACGGTTTCCACGTCCTGCACCCGATGGGCTGGGACGCCTTCGGCCTGCCGGCCGAGCAGCACGCCATCCAGACCGGCGAGCACCCCAGCAAGAACACGAAGCAGAACATCGATAACTTCCGCCGCCAGATCAAGAGTCTCGGCTTCAGCTACGATTGGGATCGCGAAGTCGACACGACCGACCCGAACTACTTCCGCTGGACGCAGTGGATCTTCCTGACGATTTACAACACCTGGTACGACGCGGAGCAGAAGAAGGGCCGGCCGATCGCCGAGCTGCCGATCCCGCCGGAGGTGCAGTCACAGGGCGTCGCGGCCGTGCGCAACTATCGGGACGGTTTCCGGCTGGCGTTCCAAGCCGAGCAGCCGGTGAACTGGTGCCCGGAGTTGGGCACGGTGCTGTCGAACGAGGAAGTGATCGACGGCAAGAGCGAGCGCGGCGGCTACCCCGTCGTGCGCCAGCCGCTGAAGCAGTGGCTGATGCGCATTACGGCGTATGCCGAGCGGCTGCTGAGCGACCTGGAGCCGCTGGATTGGAGCGAGTCGATCAAGCAGATGCAGCGGAATTGGATCGGAAAGAGCGAGGGGGCGGAGGTCAAGTTCCCAATCGACTTCACCGATGCCGATATCACGGCTTCCAAGGGATTCGAATCGTTCCCGAACGACAAGATCAAGGTGTACACCACGCGCCCCGACACGCTCTTTGGCGCGACGTACATGGTGCTGTCGCCGGAGCATCCGCTGGTCGAACGCATCACGACATCGGCCCAGAAGGCGGCGGTGAAGGCCTACCAAGAAACTTCTGCCCGTACATCGCCGACTACGTGTTGTGTGGATACGGCACCGGCGCGATCATGGCCGTGCCGGGCCACGACGATCGCGACTTCGAGTTCGCGAGGCAGTTCGATCTTCCGATCGTCACCGTCGTGACGCCGAACGAGAAGTGGCTGAAAGAAACCGGCAGCACGATCAACGACCTGAAGGCCGCCTACACCGACGACGGCGTGGCGATGAACTCGGGTATGCTAGACGGTCTGAAGACGGAAGAGGCGAAGGCCAAGATCATCGCGTGGCTGGAAGAGAAGAAGCTCGGCACGCGCAAGGTCAACTACAAGCTCCGCGACTGGCTGTTCAGCCGGCAGCGCTACTGGGGCGAGCCGTTCCCGATCCTGCACGGGCCGGACGGCGAAGTCGTGCCGCTCGGCATGGACGAACTGCCGCTGACGCTGCCGGAGATGACCGACTACAAGCCGACCGGCTCGCCCGACGGCCCGCTGGCGAAGGCGACCGACTGGCTGACGGTGAAGCGCGACGGCAAAGTCTATCGCCGCGAGACGAACACGATGCCGCAGTGGGCCGGGTCGTGCTGGTACTTCCTGCGCTACATCGACCCGAAGAACGCAACCGCCTTCGCCGACCCGGCCAAGCTGAAGGAATGGCTGCCGGTGGACCTCTACATCGGCGGCGCGGAGCACGCTGTTCTGCACCTGCTCTACTCGCGATTCTGGCACAAGGTGCTCTTCGACCGCGGGTACTTGCACTGCCCGGAGCCGTTCCAACGGCTGGTAAACCAGGGGATGATCCTCGGCGAGAACAACGAAAAAATGTCGAAGGCCCGCGGCAACGTCGTCAACCCCGACGATGTCGTGAAGGAATATGGTGCCGATTCGCTGAGGCTCTTCGAAATGTTCATGGGGCCGCTCGAAGCGGTGAAGCCGTGGAGTACGAAGGGCGTTGAGGGGGTCTACCGATTCCTCGGCCGTGTCTGGCGGATGGTGACCGACGATGCCGCCGCGACAGTGACGCTGCATCCGAGCGTGAAGGACGTCGCGCCCGATAAGGACGCCCTCCGCATACTGCACCGCACGATTCAGAAGGTCGGCGAAGACACGGACCGCCTGAGCTTCAACACGGCCATCGCGACGATGATGGAGTTCACCAACTACTTCACCAAACAGGAGGTCCGGCCGAAGTCCGCGATGGATACGTTCGTCCTGCTGCTCGCGCCGTACGCCCCGCACATCGCGGAGGAGCTGTGGCGAGTATTGGGCCATGCGAATACGCTGGCCTACGAACCGTGGCCGAAGTTCGACCCGGCCCTCGTGAAGGCGGACACCATCGAGATTCCGGTGCAGGTCAACGGAAAGTTGCGCTCCGTTCTGACCGTGCCGGCCGAGATCGACGCCGCCGGCCTCGAAGCGGCCGCGAAGGCCGACCCGAAGGTGATCGAGGCGATCGCCGGGAAGACGATCAAGAAAGTGATCGCCAAGCCGCCGCAGATGGTGAACTTGGTGGTCGGATAGTTCAAAACAAACCGAGATCACGAAAGCCCGAAAGAACGAAAGGCCGAAAATCGAATCCATTTCGGGCTTTCGTACTTTCGGGCTTTCGTGATCTCTTACCTCGTGAATCCATGCCGAAATACAAGCTCATCCTGATCCTCGTCTTGACCATCCTCGCCAGTGTCGGCGGCGGGTTGCTGTCCCGTGCGATCTTCCGCAAGGCGCCGCCGAGCGTGCCGGAGATGGTTTTCGATTCGGTGCCCGCGTTCTCCTTCACCGAGCGGAATGGCGCCACGGTCACGAACGAGAGCCTCCAGGGCAAAGTTTGGATCGCGTCGTTCGTCTTCACGCGCTGCAATGGCACCTGCCCGCAGGTGGCGGCGACGCTCGCCCGGTTGCAATCGGAGCTGGCCGACGTGCCGGACCTGCGGCTCGTCACGTTCACCATCGACCCGGACCGCGACACGCCGGACGAGCTGAAAACGTATGCCGAGCGCTACCGGGCCGACCCCGAACGCTGGCTCTTCCTCACCGGCGGCGAGACGGTCATCCACGCGCTCGCCAACGACGGCTTCCACGTCCTCGCGAAGAAGCGCCCCGACGGCAAACCCGGCGACGAGTTCGACCATTCGACGAAGCTCGTCCTCGTCGACAAGGCCGGCCGCATCCGCGACT
>CAYVRB010000104.1:0-18444 GCA_964453375.1 uncultured Alcaligenaceae bacterium | reverse complement strand
TCCCCCTCAAGGGGGGAGGGAGTCAATCACTGAAGTGCGGAACAAACGAGTCGAGATCGAGCGATACGCCGACATGCTCGCGCGTGAGCCCTCGAACGCTCGCCCATCGTCGTTACTTCGCGTCGGTGAGGTCCGCGACGGCGGCGCCGGCGTTGGTCTTCACCGACGCGATGCCGTTCTCCATCGACGACGCGGACGAGTACATCTCGCTTTTGCCGATCGTCTCGCCGTTGCCGGCCTTCAGCACGAAGTACGGCGAGCCGTCCTTCGCCGTCTTGCGCTCGAAGCGGCCGTCGTCGCCGGCGTTCTTCTTCACCGACTCGATGCCGGCGAGCGCCGCGGCCTTCGTCGCGTACGATTCGCTCGACAGGATCACCTGCCCGTTGCCGGCCTTCAGGTTGAAATGGAATTGACCCTTCGATCCGGCCTTGAGTTCGTACTTCGCCGCCATGACGCGCTCCGTGGGGAAAGGAGGAAAAACGAATGCGGGAACCGCGGGGAGATTCTACGCCGCCGCGCGGGCGATTGCCCCGGAATTCGGGCCGAGATCGTGTTCGAGACGCCGCAGGGCGCGTGCGCCGTCGGGGCCGATGCCGTTGTCGGCGAGGATCAGCGCCTTCAGCGCCGGCAGGCTCGTCGCGTTCGCCAGCAACATCGCGCCGGCGTCGCCGAGGTCGTTGGCGCGCAGGTCGAGCCGAACGACGTTCGTGAGGAACGGCGAAGCGAGCAGGATCGCGAGGCCGGCGGCGCCGATCCGATTGCCGGCGAGATCGAGCGACGCGACGGCGGCGAGGTGCGGGCAGGCGGCGAGTTCCGCGAGGAACGGCGCGACCGCGACGAGCTGCACGTCGGCGAGCTTCCCGCGCCGCGCCAGCTCCGCCCCGTGCGCGAGGAACGCCCGGCCCGCGATCCGGTTCCCGCGCATCAGTCGGTCGAAGTCGATCGGCGCGGCGTGGTTCAGGTCGACCAGCCGCGGCGCGCGCCATGACGGCCCTCGCGCGATCCAGCGCAGATCGGCGTGCGTCAGATTCCCCGGCCGACGCTTCGCGAACGGATCGTTCATGCCCGGCACGCTAACCGTTCGTATCGAGCGCGGTCAATTCGAATTCGCGGCTGACACCGGCCGACGATTCTGGTAGGATTCAAGTCCCGCCGGACTCGTCCGATCGTCGATCGGATCGCATCGCCGAGGCTCCTGATGCTCCGCATTCTCGGATCGAAGAAGATCTTCTGCGACGGCCTGACGCGCCGCGACCTGCTGCACGTCGGCGCCCTCGCCCCACTCGGCCTCACGCTCGCGCATCCGGCCCTCGCCTCCTCGCCGGAGAATGCAAAGTCCGGCTTCGGCAGCGCCAAGCGCTGCCTCTTCCTCTACCTCTGGGGTTCGCCCAGCCAGCAGGACACGCTCGACCCGAAGCCGGACGCGCCGAGGGAGATCCGCGGCCCGCTCGGCTCGATCCCGACGAAACTCCCCGGCGAGCGCGTCGGCGAGATCTTCCCCCGCATCGCCGCGATGCTCGACCGCGTCACCGTCCTCCGCTCGCTGACGCACCCGTTCCCGATCCACGGCACCTCCTTCGCGACGACGGCCACGCCGATCACCGATCTGCCGCTGGAGGGAAATCCGCGCGATTCGCGCCAGTGGCCGTTCATGGGATCGGTCGTCGACTATCTGGCCGAACGACAGACTCCGAAGCCGACCGGCATCCCGCGAAACTACTGGCTGCCCTTCCCGTTCGGCTCGAAGCGCGGTCCGGCGCGGTCCGGCCCGTTCGGCGGCTTCCTCGGCCCGGCGTACGATCCCGTCGCCGCCGAGTTCCGGGCACCAGGGACGAAGGTCGTGCCGCGCGATTCCGGCGCCGGCGAGAAGCCGACGCCGATGATCGCCGACCCGTACATCAACGTGCTGCCGACGGACCGCTTCGAATCGTATTCGCTCGGTAACGAGTTGACTCTCGACCGCATGGGTGGTCGCTCGTCGTTGCTCGATCAACTCGACGACGCGCGGCGGGAACTCGATTCGTCGCCGATCCAGGCGCTCGGTCGGCACCGCGATCTGGCGCTCTCCGTACTCACCTCTGGCAAGCTGCGGGACGCCCTCGACGTGCAGCGCGAGCCGGAGAAGCTCCGCGCCCGCTACGGCTATTCGCTCTTCGGCCAGTCGTGCCTGGTGGCCCGGCGGGTGCTCGAAGCCGGCGGGAAGTTCGTCACCGTCTGTTGGGACGAATACGGTCTGGTGAACACCGGCTGGGACACGCACGTCCACATGCAGACGCGATTGAAAGATGAGTTGGGGCCGGGCCTCGACAACGCCTTCACGGCGCTGCTCGAAGACCTCGATGCGCGCGGAATGCTCGCCGACACGGCGATCGTGGTGATGAGCGAGCACGGCCGCACGCCGCGCATCCAGAACGTGGCCGGCGGCGGGCGGGACCACTGGTCGCGCGCATATTCCGCAATGTTCGCCGGCGCCGGCTTCGCGAAGGGCCGCGTCGTCGGCCGGACCGACAAGCACGGCGGCGACGTGATGGAGAAGCCGTTCTCGCCGAAGGACGTGGTCGCGACGATCTTCCACCTGCTCGGTATCGACCCGCACGCGGAGATCCCGGACCGGATCGGCCGCCCCTATCGCATCGGCGGCATCGGCCGCGTCCGCAAGGAACTGCTGGCGTAGCGCGACCTATCCTTCGGTTCCGGGATTCATCAACAACCGATCCAGGGGCCAGAGTTTCACGGCGCCATCGTTGCCGGCGGTAGCGAGGGTGCGGCCGTCGGGCGAGACGGCGAGGCACTCGATCGGTCCGACGTGCCACGCGAACGCCGCGAGCGGCGCGAGCGTGGCCGCGTCCAGCATCACGAGACGTTCCTCCACCGCCAGCACGAGCACGCGACCGTCGAGCGCGAGCGCCATCGACCGGATCCACGCCGGCGTGTTGTGGTACGCCGCCACCGGGATGCGATCGACGGCGAAGGATCGCGCGGGACGGCCGGAGGGGAACTCGTGGACGTCGAGCTTGCCGAATTGCGCCACGAAGGCGCTCCGGGATTCCTCGCGGTACGCGGCGGCGATGCGGTGGAACACGCCCTCGGAGCGGCGGCGGTACGGGACGAACGGCCCCGGTTCGAGCGTGGCGGTATCGAGGAACCGGACGCCGTCGGTGCGGATAAAGGGCATGTGGCGCGGCGTGGATTCGACCGCATTCGGCAGCGCGATGTACGGCCCCGGCAGCGGCGTGCGCGCCGTCGGACGGCCGTCGAGGTCCATCAGGGCGAGGTCGTCCGTCGCGAGCAGGAAGCGATCCGGGGCGCGCGACGGCCAGACGCGCGTCGCGCCGGCGTAGGCGTAGAGCGGAAGGATCGCCGGCCGGTCCGGGTTCTTCCAATCGCGCAGGGTGACGGCACCCAAGCCCTCGATCCCGCCGTTGAGGTTCAACACGAGCCGTTCGTCGTCCGGCCCGGCGAAGGCGACGTCGGCATAGAAGATGGCGCGGCGGACCCCGGTCGGGACGCGGACGACGCGGCCGGCGGCGAGGTCCCACACGCTCGCGGCGCCGTCGGCTTCGATGCCGGCGAGGTACTTCCCCGTGCGGCCGAAGGCGAGCGCGAGGAACGGGCTGCGCTCGCCGTGCAGCCAGCCGGGGCGGACGTGCGCCAGCGAACCTCCTTCCTCGCGGCGGTCGTGGCACGGGCCGCAGGTCGCGCCCATCCAACCGAGCGCGTCCGGCGTGCCGACGGCGCCGCAGCCGCACGCGGCGATCCATTCGACGCGCGGCAAGTCGTTCGGGACCGGGAGCCAGCGCTGTGCCAAGTGCTCCGGGTAGCCGTGCCAGAGCGCGGGGCGGCGGGCGAGTTCGTCCTTGTGGAACAGGAGCTTCGCGCGTTCGTGCTCGATGCGCCGGCCGCGGACGACGACGTGCTTGCGGCCGATATGGTCGGTCCACCAGGCGCCGACGAGCTGCGTGCCCGGCGCGCCGCCGCGGCCGCCGCGCCACAGCTCGAAACCTTCGGGGGCCGCCTAGGTCTGCCGGGCGAACTTCCGCCACTTCGCGGGATCGTCGGCGAGCAGGCGCGTCCGGCAGCGCCGGTTCGCCGCCGCCGCGCCGTCCGCGAGCAGCTCGGCGATCTCGCCCGGCGACGGATCGATGCGCACGGCCTCGAACTTCAGCATGTCGGCATTTTAGGCGAACGGCAGGAGGACGATTACCCGTAGGACGGACCTCTGGTCCGTCCTTGCCAAGACGGACCAGAGGTCCGTCCTACAAAATGCGGGTAACTTTTCATCTGCCGATCGCCTTGGCGTTTGGAGTCGCGTCGCGGGTATCGCGGACGAGGAGCGGCGTGAACCCAACGACGGCTCTCGAAAATGCGAGGAGTCCGACAATCGCGAGCGGGATGCGACGTCGTCGGTTCGCAACGATCCAACGACGGGAAAGGACCGGCTAGGCGTTGGTCGGGACGGCGGGCTTGACGGGCGAATGGCCATGAATGGCCAGGTACACTTCCTCGCGGTGCACGGGCACATCCTTCGGCGCGACGATGCCGAGGCGCACCTTGTCGCCCCGAATCTCCACGACGGTGATGACGATGTCGCTGTTCACGACGATCGATTCGTTCTTCTTGCGCGAGAGGACGAGCATGGTGGGGTTCAACCTTCGCGAGACGCGGCTCAACCGGGCGGGGGGTTGATCCTCCGGGGTGACGACGATCCGTGTGCGGTCGCGCGACAATCCATTCGCCGGCGTTGCGGGAACGCCTATACGAGTTTACGCTCTCGAATCTCGCACCAACTGTCCAATCGCGGGATGCGCACCGATCCGGCGCGACGGGTGGTCGAGCGGCGTATCGCGAAGAAAGGATGGAATTGGACGATGTGGAAATCAACGTAACGATTTTATTGGAACTATGTTCCGTCAATGCGCGGGGCCGGCGCCGTCCGACGGACGGAAGCCGGCCCCGCGTGGAATCCCCCGAATTTAGCTCTTCTTCATCGGGTCGGCCATCGGGGCCGCGCCGCCCGGCGCCGCGCCGCCGGGGGCCGCGCCGCCCGGGCCGCCCATCTTCATCTTCTCCATGTTTTCCTTGGCCTTCTTGTCCATCTCTTCTTTCGACGGACCGGACGAGCCGCCGCCGCAGCCGACGGTGACGGCGAGCGCGGCCACGAGGGCGCAACCGGCGAGAAGCTTGCGATTCATCGCGAGGATTCCTTTGGGAACGAGGGGAGAACGACGGTCGCGCCCGACGCGGGCGCGGCCGCAGGGTCGGGTTAGAGTCCGACTTGTTTCTTCAGGTCGGCGAGCTTCGCGGCGACGGTTTCCATCGTCGCCTTCAACTTGGTCGGGTCGCCGACGGCCGCCTTCGCGTCCTCGATCAGCTTCTTGAGCGCGTCGAAGGCGTCGGCCGCCTTCGTCTTGGCGTCGCCGGAGAGGCCGTTGATCCGGGTCTGGATGGCGGGGAATTCCTTGGTGGCGATCTCGGCGAGCTTCGCCAACTCCGCCTTGCCGGCGTCGACCTTGTCCGTGGCGTCTTTCACGCCGGCGTCCACTTTATCCTTGGCGCCCTGGGCGAGGTCTTTGGCGCCGTCGGTGACGGCCTTGACCGGATCTTTGCCCGGGGCCGGCGAGTTCGTGGTGGAGGAGGAACCGCCGCAACCGATCAGCAGCGCGAGGGCGGGAACCAAGGCGAGCGTGCGACGCATGGGAAACTCCTCGCGTGGAACGGGCGATCGCTTGTCGCCGGTCACATTCTAGTGATACATGAAGCGCGCTGATATTCCCGAAAAAAGCCGGGGACCACAGCCCGTACTCACCCTTGCTTGAGCCATCGCGCCGCGTCCTTCGCGTGGTACGTCAAGAGGATGTCCGCGCCGGCGCGCTTGATGCTCGTCAAAATCTCGAGCGTCACGCGGCGTTCGTCGATCCAACCGTTGCGGGCGGCGGCCTTCACCATCGCGAATTCCCCGCTGACGTTGTACGCCGCCGTCGGAAGACCGAACGTCTCCTTCGTCCGCCGGATGATGTCGAGGTACGACAGCGCCGGCTTCACCATCACGAGGTCCGCGCCCTCCTGCACGTCGAGCGCCACCTCGCGCATCGCCTCGTCCGAGTTCGCCGGGTCCATCTGGTAGGTGGAGCGGTCGCCGAAGGAGGGCGGGCTTTCGGCGGCGTCGCGGAAGGGGCCGTAGAAGCCGCTGGCGTACTTGGCGGCGTAGCTCATGATCGGCACGTGGGCGAATCCGGCGGCGTCGAGGCCCTCGCGGATCGCCCGCACCATGCCGTCCATCATGCCGCTGGGCGCGACGAGGTCCGCGCCGGCCTTCGCGTGGCTGACGCACTGCGCCGCCAGGATCGGCAGCGTCGCGTCGTTGTCGACGTCGAAGGAGCCATGACTCTCGCACAGCGGACCGCAGTGGCCGTGGTCGGTGTATTCGCAGAGGCATTCGTCGGTGACGAGGTACACGTCCTGCTTGTAGGCGGCCTTCAGGGCGCGCAGCGCCTGCTGCACGACGCCGTCGTCCGCGAGCGACACTTCGCCCTTCGGGTCTTTCTTCGGAGGGATGCCGAAGAGCATGAACGATCGGACGCCGAGGTCCTTCGCGGCGCCGACTTCCTCGACGAGCGTGTCGACGCTGAGCTGGTAGTTCCCCGGCATCGACGCGATCTCGTTCCGCACGCCGCGGCCGGAGCGCACGAAGAGCGGCAGGATGAAATCGCTCGCGGACAGTTCCGTCTCGCGGACCAACGCGCGCAGGATCGGCGACGACCGCAGCCGCCGCGGGCGAACCGTGGGGTAACCAGCGGTGGGGAAGGGCACTGTCATTCGATGGCTCCCGTCCGGAGATGGCCACAAAGAGGCACGAAAAGTCACGAAAAGTGGGGACAGAAGATCTCTTCTTTTTGTGGCTTTTCGTGCCTCTTTGTGGCCATGGTTTGATTCACTCGATGGCGGCGAGCAGGCCTTCCATTTCGCCGAGGGCGTGGTGGTCGCCGGCGGCGCGGGCGGCGGCGATGCCGTCGCGTAGGATCGCGCACGCGTCCTCGATCCGGCCGAGGCGGTTGAGCGCCTGGCCGGCCATGTGGAACGCCGGCACGTAGGGCGTGCGCGCGATCAGTTCGCGGAAGACGGCGACGGCGCCGGCGTCGTCCCCGGCGCTCGCGTGCTCCATGCCGAGCGAGTAGCGCAGGAACGGATCGGCCGGGTCCTCGGCCAGCATCGCTTCGATCTTTTCCATGCGCGCGGTCCGGGCCATCGGCGTCATCCTATTTCGGAAGGTTTCCCCTCAAGTTTACGGCGCGTCGGCCGGCGAACCACCGGCTTCGCCGGCCGCACAATCGGAACGGTTTGGCCAACCGGACCGGCCCGCATACGGCGTCCACCCCGTCCACCCCGCACGACCCCGCCGCCGCGCTCCCGATTCGGCCGCGCCGGCAATCCTTCCATGCGGCCGCGCCGCGGGCGATTCCGATTTCATGCGTGTCACGCCAGGACGGTCCGCCTCCGTGGGGTCACCATGTCGCAGCCCGCTTGCCCGGCCGCCCGCCACGATGGCGAACGGTCCCCCGCCCGCTCGATCCTCGCCCGTCTCGCCCGCCGCATGCTTCTCGGCGCCGGCTTCGCCCTCGGCGCTTTCGCCAGCTACATGGCCACCGCGCAGGTGCCCGCCACTCCCGCCTCGCGCGAAGTATCCCGCGGCTTCGACCGCTCGCTGCTCGCCGGCAATCGCCGCGACGCGACCGTCAACATCGTCGAGAAGATGAAGGCCGCCGTCGTCAACATCCACAGCGAACGCACCATCGCGTCGTCCGCCGACGATCCGTTCCGCGGCTCGCAGCTCCAGCCCCAGCGCGTCAAGGGGATGGGCACCGGCATCGTGCTCGACCCCCGCGGCTACGTCGTCACGAACTTCCACGTCATCGACGACATCCAGACCATCCGCGTCACGCTCGCCGACGGCCGCACCGTCCCCGCCCGCGTCCTCGCCACCGACAAGAAGGCCGACCTCGCGCTCGTGAAGATCGACCCGACGACCGCGCTGCCCGTCGTCAACCTCGGCACCGCGTCGGACCTGCTGGACGCCGAGACGGTGATCGCGATCGGCAACGCCTTCGGCTACGAGCACTCCGCGAGCGTCGGCCACGTCGCCTACAAGAGCCGCGACGTGTCGCTCAACAAGGAGATTTCGTACCAGGGGTTGATCCAGACGACGGCGCCCATCAATCCCGGCAACAGCGGCGGACCGCTCTTCAACAAGAAGGGCGAACTGGTCGGCGTGAACGTCGCCATCCGCGCCGGGGCGCAGAATATCGCCTTTGCCATCCCCGTCGACACGATGATCGAACGTGCCGCCGAGATGCTCTCGTCGCGGCGCCGGGTCGGGACGTGGCACGGCCTCGTGCTCAAGAACCGCGTCGAACGCCCCGACGAGGAGAGCGGCGTGAAGCGCTGGGTGACGGTGGACGGCGCGGAGGCGAACTCGCCGGCGCTCGCCGCTGGGTTGAAGTCCGGCGACGTGATCGAGCAGGTCGGCGACGTGCCGGTGACGACGTCGATCGACGTGGAGCGAGGCTTCCTGGACAAGGCGGCCGGCTCGGCGGTGGAGTTGCGTATCCGGCGCGGCGGCGAAATCGTCGCGGCGTCCTTGACGCTCGGCGCCGGCGAAACCCGCGCCGCCGAGACGCCTTCGGCCACGGTGCTCCGCCGCACGGGTCTGAAGGTATCGCCGGCGAGCAAGGATTCCGTCGTCCGCGTCGATCCGCAGCTCCGAGGCGGGTTGCTCGTCACCGACGTGGCCTTCGCCGGCCCGGCCGCCAAGGCCGGCCTCGTGAAGGGCGATCTCATCATCGGCTTCCATCTGTGGGAAGCCCTGAACCTCGACAACGTCCTGTTCGTGTTGAACCACAAGGACCTGGCGACGTTCAGTCCGGTGAAGACCTATTTCGTGCGCGACGGCAAGGTTCGCGAGGCGATGTTGACGATCGGGGACTAAAACGGGCCGGCCCGCGAATCGCCGGGATTCGCGGGCCGAGCGGGATCGCGGTGCTGGATTACTTGTTCTGTTCGATGACCTTGGCGAGCGAGTTCGGGTCGATCGTCCCGACGTGCAGGAAGATCGGCTGGTCGCCACCCTTGAAGAGCATGATGCGCGGGATCGTCGCCACGTCGTATTTGGTCGCGAGTTCCATGTTCTCGTCGACGTTCACCTTACCGACCTTCACCTGGCCGGCGAACTGGTCGGCGATCTTGTCGATCACCGGGCTGAGTTGGCGGCACGGGCCGCACCACGGCGCCCAGAAGTCCGCGACGACGAGCGTCCCGCTCTTGACTTCCTGGTTGAAGTTGGCTTCGGTGAATTCGATCACGTTCGGGCTGGCCATCGTCACGATCCTCCGGTTGTTCGCGCGGTTGCGAACGCCGGGACATTGTACGGGGTTCGCGGCCGGGACGTGAAGATGTACCGGAAATCGCCGTCGCGCTTTCAGGATTTCATCGCTTCGGCGAGCGCGGCGTGGCGGTCGCCCGTCCCCGTCAGCAGGAATCGCCGCGTCGTTTCGCCCGTGGGTTCGATGCGGATCGCCAGCCGTTCGGGCGGCAGCGCCGCCGGCACGCGGTCGGCCCATTCGATGAGGCAGACGCCGTCGTCGCGCAGGTACTCGTCCGCCCCGAGGTCGAGGAATTCGCGTTCGTCGCGCAGGCGGTAGGCGTCGAAATGGTAGATCGGCAGCCGGGCCGCGTATTCCTGGATGAGCACGAACGTGGGGCTGTTGACGGCGGCGGGGTTGCGGACGGCCAGCCCCTCGGCGATGGCGCGGACGAGGTGGGTCTTGCCGGCGCCGAGCGGTCCGTCGAGCGCGACGACGGCGCCCGGGAACAACCGATCGCCGAGCCGCCGCCCGAGCGCGTCGGTGCCCGCGAGGTCGTCCACGAGAAAGGGGACTGTCACCTTTTTCATCGACCGATTTTCCAATCTCGCCTCCCCGCGCTCGCAATATGCTTATCGTATCCCGTCGAGGCTCCGCCATGTCGCGCTCGTTTCCCGGCTTCCTCGCCTGCGTCCTCGCGCTCGTGGGCGCGGGTACCGCCGCCGCCGAGAAGAAGCCGAACGTGCTCTTCATCGCCGTGGACGACCTCAACCACTGGGTCGGACACCTCGGCCGGAACAAGCAGGCGAAGACGCCGAACATCGACCGGCTCGCGAAGATGGGCGTCACGTTCACGCGCGCCTACTGCGCCGCGCCGGTCTGCAATCCGTCGCGGGCCGCGCTCATGTCCGGCCTGCGCCCCGGCACCACCGGCGTCTACGACAACGGCCAGGACTGGAAGCCGGTCGTCGGCAAGGACAAGACGCTGACGACGCAATTCCTGAACGCCGGGTACGACGTCTTCGGCAGTGGCAAGATCTACCACGCGAACGCCCACCGGCCCGGCGAGTGGACCGACTACTTCGTCGGCGGCAAGGAGAAGGCCACGCCGCACCCCAGTTCGAAGGACGACGGCGTCGGCGGCATCAAGTTCCAACCCCTCACCGACGACTCGAAGCTCAGCGACGAGGCGATCGTCAACTACGGCATCAAGCACTTGGGAATGAAGCACGACAAGCCGTTCTTCCTCGCCGTCGGGCTGCACAAGCCGCACATGCCTTGGAACGTGCCGAAGAAGTACTACGATCTCTTTCCGCTGGAGGGGATCGAGCTGCCGCCGACGACGCAAGGGGACTTGAAGGACGTGCCGGCCGGCGGGATCAAGTTCGCGAAGCCCGACGGCGACCACGCGGCCATCGTGAAATCCGGCCGCTGGAAGGAGGCGGTGCAGGCGTACCTCGCGGCCATCGCCTACTGCGACGCTCAGATCGGGCGCCTCGTGGACGCCTACGAGAAGTCGCCGGAGAAGGAGAACACGGTCGTCGTCTTCTGGGGCGACCACGGCTGGCACTTGGGCGAGAAGGAGCACTGGCGGAAGTTCGCCCTCTGGGAGGAGTCGACGCGGATGCCGTACATCTGGGTGGCGCCGGGCGTGTCGAAGCCCGGCGGCGTCTGCGAGCGCACCGTGGACCTGATGAGCGTGTATCCGACGTTGTTGTCGCTGGCCGGGATCGCGAAGCCGATGCATGTCGAGGGCGAAGACCTGAAGCCGCTGCTCCTTGATCCGAAGGCGAAGTGGGACATGCCGGCGATCACGACGTTCCACAAGGACAATCACGCGGTGCGCACGGAGCGGTTCCGCTACATCTGCTACGCCGACGGCGGCGAGGAATTGTACGACCACGACGCGGACGCCTACGAGTGGACGAACCTGGCGAACGACCCCAAGTTCGCGGACGCGAAGGCGGCGATGCGGAAGCTGCTGCCCGCGAAGAATGCCGCGGAGTTGCCGCGGACGAAGGAGTGATCGGCGAGGCGTGTTACAATAGAGACATGTGGAAACCCGAACTCGATCCGGTGATCGCGGAACTGCTCGAAACCACCACCGATCCCGTGGAGCGATTGCTTCTGACGGGGGAAGCGGCGACGGTCTACGAGGCGGAAGCGAGCTACCTCGACTCCGCATACCCGCTGGCGCTCGCACTGCTGGGAAGCGACCTATCGGACGACGAATTGGCGAACCACCCATTGATGCGACTCTATCGTTCGCACGGCAGCCCCGGCCGCGAGGACTCGCTGACATGACGCGCGATCGGTGGTTAAGTTGCCGTCACGGCAGACTGTCCTCCCGACCGCGCAGGCCGCGCCGACGGTAGAGGACCAGCAGCGAGTGGCGCGCGAGCTCCTCGTTGCTCAGTTCGCTGCCGACCAAGCGTTCGGCTTCGCCGAGGGACTCGTTCAAAAAGAGTTCTTCGGCCGCTTCGGCCGTGGTGGCCCGACCCGTCAAAATCAATCGATCGATCGGATCGGGAAAATCTTCAAGGAGATTCGGATCGATCATAGCGCCTCCGGATTGCGGGAACTCCGATGGTCCCGACATGAGGCATTCTACACTTGCGGTTCGGAAGATCGGCGTTGCGAATTGAACCCCTCACTCCGCCGCCATCGACTTGCCGCATTCGCAGCAGAACTTGGCGTCGGCGTCGTTCGCCTTGCCGCAGCCGGGGCAGTCCCGCGCCGCGATCGAGGCGCCGCAGCCCTTGCAGAAGTTCGAGCCCGCGTTGTTCTCGGCGCGGCAGGCGCCGCAGACGATCGCGACCGTCTCGCCGCGCAGGCCCTCGCCGATGGCGCCGGCCATCTCGCGCATCGCGTCCTTCGTGCCGTGCATCATGTAGTTGGCCACGTCCTTGCCGACGGGCGCGACTTCGCCGGCGGTGTAGCGGGCGATCTTGCCGAGGAAGGCGAACTGGCAGATCATCCCGCCGACGCCGATCATCGGCAGGCCGACGAACGCGCACCAGAAGTACTGCGGCGGCCCGCTGAAGGTGCCGAACGAGCTGAAGAAGCTGCCGAAGCCGATGGCGGCGAAGATGAGTCCGACGCCGACGACGAGCGGGCCGACGATGCGGAGGGTGTCGCGGAGTTGGTCGTGGTTCGGATCGTGCAGACGGCTCATGGTCGGTTCTCCCGCGAGGTTCTTCGCCGGCGGCCCCGTTCGATTTACCAATCTTGGCCGCGCCGCCGGCAAACCGCAAGGGTTCACTTCCCGCCCGGCGGGACGTGTTGCTTCAGCCACGCGAAGACCTCCTTGTGCCAGTGCTGGCTGTTCGCCGGCTTCAGCACCCAGTGGCCCTCGTCGGGGAAGTTCACGAACCGGCTCGGCACGCCCTGGCGCTGCAAGGCCGTGAACAGCTCGTGGCCCTGGCCGATCGGGCAGCGGAAATCGTTGTCGTTGTGGACGATGAGCATCGGCGTCTTGTGCTTGCCGAGGTTGCCGGCCTTGGTGTGCGGCGAGAACTCGCGGTACTTGCCCGGAATCTCCCACGGCAGGCCGCCGTGCTCGTACTCGTCGAACCAAAGCTCTTCCGTCGTGCCCCACATGCTCTCGAAGTTGTAGACGGAGCAGTGCGTAATGAGGCACTGGAACTCCTTGGCGATGTCGTTGACGGCGAACCAGTTCTGCATGTAGCCGCCGAAGCTCGCCCCGGCGGAGCCCATGCGGTCCTTGTCGGCGTAGGGGAGCTTCTTGATGTACTCCAATCCGGCGACGAGGTCGCGGTAGCACTTGCCGCCCCAGTCGCCGGAGATCTGGTCGACGAACTTCTGGCCGAAGCCGGTCGAGCCGCGCGGGTTCGGCAGCGCCACGAGGTAGCCCTGCGCCGCCCAAAGCGTCGGGTTCCAGCGCCAGCTCCAGCCGTCCTCCCACGCCCCCTGCGGGCCGCCATGGACGAGGTAGACGACCGGATACTTCTTCCCCGCGTCGAACCCCGGCGGCTTGAGGATCCACATCTGCATGTCGCCGTCCTCGACCTTCACCGTCACGCTTTCGGGCTTGGCGCGGTCGAGTTCGCCGAGGAGCTTCTCGTTGAACTTGGTGATCTTCGCCTCGCTGGGTTTGGCGGCGGTGTGGTCGGTGGTCCAGACGTCGGCGGGGGCGATCATGGAGAGGTGCGCGAAGGCGGAGCGTTTGCCGTCGGCGGAGTAGGTGAGGTTGCTGGCGGAGCCGTAGGCGAGGAGTTCCTTCGCGATGGTGGCATTCGCGGCGGGCGGGCACGTGAAGATGAAGCTGCGCGCCTGGTCCTCGGCGATGAACGACAACTCGTTCGACGTTTTCCAGACGAACTCGCCGACGGAGAGGTCGCGGTGCGCCGTGACGTTGACGGGCGTCCCCTTCAACTGGCCGTTCGGCTCGACGTCGCAGACGAGGATGTCCCACTTGTCGGCTTCGTAACCGGCCTTCTTCTGGCTGCGCCACGCGAGCTTCTTGCCGTCGGGCGAGACCTGCGGGAAGACGTCGGCGGCCGCGTTCTTCTCCGTCAGGCTCTCCCAGTCGGTCGGTGCGCGGCCGCTCTGCGGGCCGAAGTTGTTCGTGATCCGCACGCGGCAGATGTCGTGGTTCGTGCTCCACGCCTCCCCCTTCGCCGGCACGGCCGTGAAGAGAATATGCTTGGAATCCGGGGTGAACGTGAAGTCGTCGCCGACGCTGAAGGTCGTGCTGGTCGGGTAGGCGTCGCGGTCGCCGGGGGTGATATCGCGGGGACTGCCCACGGACGTTCGTCCGTGGGCTTCGCCCACATCGAGGACGAACAGGTGGTTCCGCTTGTCGCCGACGTAACTGTCCCAGTGGCGGTAGAAGAGCTTCGTGAAGGTCTTCGCCTTCACCGGGTTCTTCTCGATCGCTTCGTCCTTTTCCTTGTTCTTGGCGTCGCTGTCGGCGAAGGGGAGTTCGCTGAACTCGGGATGGACGGCGCTCAGGAAAGCGACGTGTGTGCCGTCGCGGCTCCAGATGGCGGTGCCGGCGCCGGTGCTGATCGTGGTGAGCTGCTTCGCTTCGCCGCCGTGCTTGAGATCGAGAAGGTAGAGTTGGCCCGTGCCGGAGCGGCTGGATTCGAAGAGGATCTTGGTGCCGTCGGGGCTCCAGCGCGGGTGCGTGTCGGCCTTGCCGGAACTGGTGATTTCGCGGGGCGGCGTCTTGCCGTCGGTGTCGGCGAGCCAGAGGTGGGTGTGCTTCTTGTTGGATGCGACGTCGGTGATCTCCGTGACCTGGAAGACGACCTGCCGGCCGTCGGGCGAGATCTGCGGATCGGCGACGCGATTGAGCTTGAAGAGGTCGTCGAGGGTCATCGGCCGCGGCTTGTCGGCGGCGTCGGCGGACGCGGTCATGGTCAGAATCGCCAGGAGGAACAGGACGCGCATGGGGGCCTCGCGGTGCGGAGAGGTTCCGGGAAGCCTATGCGCGGCGCGGCCATCGGCGAGCGGGCCGTTCGATACAACGAGGGGACGAAAGCGAGCCGTCGCCATGCGCCTGTCCGTCGTCCGACTCGTCGCCGCCCGTGAACTTCGCGATCTCCTGCGGGACCGGCGCTCCGTGCTGCTGATCGCGCTGATGCCGCTGGTGCTGTATCCGCTGTTTGGGTTGGCGGGCGTCGCGTTCGCGACGGCGACGGCGGCGCAGCGCACGGTCGTCGGCGTCGCCGGCGTCGAACACCTCCCGAAGGAACCGGCGCTGCTCGCGGACGGTTCCTTCGCCGAGGGGTTGGCGGGCGACGACCCTGACGGCGCGTTCGGGCCGCTGGTGGCGCGGGCGCTGGACGCGGACCCGGCGCTCGCCCTGAAGGAGAAGCGCGTCGACGCGGTGCTGACGGTGCCGCCGGGGTTCGCCGGCGCGATCGCGGGGGCGGAGAAGCCGAAGCTGACGATCGACCACCGCGACGGGGACGAGAAGTCGAAGACGGCGTCGCGCCGGCTGCGCGCGATCCTCCGGGCGTGGGAGGCGAAGCTGCGCGAGGAGCGCTTCGCGAAGGCGAAGCTGCCGAAGGATTTCGACCGCGTCTTCACGCTGGTCGATCCGACGACGGCGAAGCCGAAGGAGAAGCTGGCGGCGGACGAGGTGCGCGACATGCTCTCGCGCGTGCTGCCGTTCATCCTGATGATGTGGCTCGCCACCGGGGCGATCCAGCCGGCGGTGGACCTGACGGCGGGCGAGAAGGAGCGCGGCACGATGGAGACGCTGCTCATCAGCCCCGCCGAGCGCTCGGAGATCGTGGTCGGGAAGTTCCTCGCCGTCACGGTCTACTCGTTCGCGGCGATGGCGTGGAACGCGGTCTGGCTCGGGATCGCCTGCGCCGCCGGCGAGGCGGCCATCGGCTACCCGATCGTGAACAAGGCGGGCCTCGTCGGATGCGTGGCGCTCGGGTTCCCGCTGGCGATGCTCTTCAGCGCCGTCTGTCTGGCGCTCGGCGTGTTCGCCCGCAGCACGAAGGAAGGGCAGTACTACCTGATGCCGTTGATCCTGTTGCTGATGCCGCTGGCGTTCGGGAGCCTGATGCCGGGGCAGGAGCTGACGCCGGGGAACGCGCTCGTGCCGGTGATGGGCGCGATGATGCTTCAGCAGAAACTGCTGGCGGTGGCGGACGATCCGATCCCGGCCGGCGCGGCGGCGCTGGTGTTCGCGGGCCTGGCGGCGTCCGTGGCCGTGGCGCTCGCGCTGGCGGTGCTGCAATTCCGCCGCGAGGGGGTGCTGTTCCGCGAACTCGGCGGGGAGAAGGGCGGCCGCCTCGCGAAGCTGTTCGGTCCGTGACCGGCAAGATTCCCCCATTTCGCGCGCAAGGTCGGCCGGTTTTGCCGGTTTCCCTCATGGGAGCCACATCGGCCCCGCAACACCGTGGAGGATGCACCATGCGAATGCGCAACGCCGTTCTGGGAACGCTCGTCGCCGTCGGTCTCTTCGCCCTGGCGGGAAGCACCGCGAACGCCGACCACTGGCGCCGCGGCCCCGTCGTGTACCGCCCCGCGCCGGTCGTCGTGCCGGTCTATCGGCCCGTCGTGGTCGCCCCTGTCTACGCGCTGCCGACCTACGGCTACGGATTCAACAGCTTCTATTCCTCGCCGGGCTTCGGCTACGGCTACTCGCGCGGCTTCGCGCCGTCCTACGGCTGGTCCTACTACGGCCGCCCCGGCGTCTCCTTCGGCTTCACGACGTTCCGGTAAGCCTCACACGAGCGCGTCCAGCTCGTCCACCAGTCGACCGAACTTCCGGAGCGCGGCGTCGACCGGCTCCGGAGTTTCCATGTCCACCCCGGCGTCCCGCAGCAGGTCCAGCGGGTCCTTCGAGCAACCTCCGCTCAGGAAACGAAGGTAGGCGTCCAGTTCGGCCTTCCCGCCCTTCGTCACGCGCTCGGCCAGCGCGATCGCGGCCGACAAACCGGTCGCGTACTTGTAGACGTAGAACGCGCGATAGAAGTGCGGAATGCGCAGGCACTCGAGCGCCAGCTCGTCGTCGAGGACGAACCGCGGGCCGAAGTAGGCGTCCAACAGTTTACGATACTCGGCCTTGATCGCGTCGAGCGTCAGCGGTTCGTTCTTCTCCACCAGTTCGTGCGTCACCTTCTCGAACTCCGCGAACATCGTCTGGCGGATGATGGTGCGGCGGATGTCGTCGATCTCGCGATTGATGAAGTAGGCGTGTTCGCGGTCGGTCTTCGCGCGCTTCCGCATCGCCTCGCCGAGGAGTTGCTCGTTGAAGGTGCTCGCCACCTCCGCGACGAAGATCGTGTAGTTCGCGTACTGGTACGGCTGCCGCTTGCTCAGATACGAGTGCATGCTGTGCCCGGCCTCGTGCGCGAGCGTGAAGACGTGGTCCAGCACGTCCGGCTGGTAGTTCATCAGGATGTACGGATCGCTGTCGTAGCAGCCGGACGAGAAGGCGCCGCTGTGCTTGCCCTTGTTCTCGTAGCGGTCGCACCACCGGCCGCGCAGGCCCTTCGTCAGAGCGTTGCCGTATTCGGCGCCGAGCGGCTTGAGCGAATCGATGACCAGTTCGACGGCGTCGTCCCATTCCGTGCGCGTCTGGAGGTCGCTGAAGATCGGGATGTAGACGTCGTAGAAGTGGATGTCCGGCAGCTTCATGGCGCGCTGGCGGACGGAATAATACTTGTGTACGGCGGGCAGGTTGGCCCGCACCGCGGACAACAGGTTGTCGTAGACGCTCGCCGGTACCTTGTCCGGGAAGAGCGCCGCCTCGCGGGCACTCGGATAATTGCGGACGCGCGCCTGATAGACATCCTGCTTCACGCTTCCCGAGAGCGTCGCCGTCAGCGTGTTCGCGTGGGCGGCGAACTGGGCGTAGAACTGGTGGAACGCCGTCTTGCGAACCTCGCGTTTCGGGTTCTCCAGACAGACCATGAACGAGCTATGGCTGAGCGGAATCGTCTCGCCGGGGGCGATCTCGATGGTGCCGAAGTTCAGGTCGGCGTCGGTGAGTTGATCGAAGACGTTGCGCGGCGTGCCGTTCACTTCCATCTGCATCGCGAGCAGGCGTTCCTCCGCCGTCGTCAGCGTGTGCGGCTTGTAGCGCACCAATCGTTCGAGGAGCAGCTGGAACTCGGCGAGCTTCGGCGAGGCGAGGTAGTCCTTCAATTTCGCTTCGGGCAGGGCGAGCAGTTCCGGCCGGAAGAAACTGCCCGCCTCGGCGGCGCGGCTGGCGATGCCGATATAGCGCGCCTTCATCCCCTGATACTTCGAATTCGCGACGTCTTCGGTTTCCTTCAGGAACGCGTAGGTGCCGAGCTTGTCGCCGAGGCGTTCGAGTTCGAGATCGAAGCGCAGGCAATCGGCGACGACGTCGACCGAGTCGCCGAGCTTGCCGCGATAGGCGTCGTAGCCGGGGATGCGCGCTTCCCACTGCGCGAAGGCGGCCTCCCAGGCGTCGTCGTGCGGGAAGAGGGAGTTCAGGTCCCAGGTGTCGGCGACGGCGACTTCGGAGCGGAGCGGCAGGCGTTGGGCGGACATCGCGGTGAATCCTTTCAAGTTCAGCGTGGTCGTATGGTTTCCAGTTTAGCCGCGAGGCGGAGTCTTCGGAGCCGAGCGC
>CAYVRB010000103.1:0-18537 GCA_964453375.1 uncultured Alcaligenaceae bacterium | reverse complement strand
GAGCCGCCGCACTCCAAATGGAAAATCGACTACTCCAGCATCTCCAGCGCGAACTGCGACCACGTTTCGAATTGCTCTCGCTCCTCGCCCAACTTCACAATCGAGTCGAAGCCGGCGTCCGCCAGGGCCGCCTCGTTCGATGTCACGTCGGCGCGTTCGAGCGCGAACAGATGCACGATGCCGAGGTGGACGTTTCCGACCGGGGTACGGTCGTCGTTGATGAAGCCGAGCAGGTGTTCGCTCCACGAGCCGCCGATGGTCACTTCCTCCATCAGTTCCCGCATCATGCCGTTCGCGTACGGGTCGCCGGAGCCGTCGGCGTCGGCCTCGGAGATGTGCCCGCCGATGCCGACCGAGCGCCGGGCTTGCAGGCGCGTCTCGGTGCCTGCCGAACCGCGGCGATAGTGGAAGAGCGAGTCGCCGTGGCGCAGCAACACGTAGGGAATCAATTGCTTGAACGCGGGATCGGTTTCGACCTGCGAGCGGGGGCGGAACGAGAATTGCGCCGGATCGAGCAGGGAGCGGCGGTACGCGTCGTCCGCGCGGCGGGCGCCGTGGAAATAGCCGAGGGCGTGGAAGTGCGAAGTCGGGATGCAGAGGACGCGCTCGTCGGCGGGCATGGGGCGGCTCACAGGAACTTCAGGATCGCGGCGACGAGGAGAGCGAAGACCAGCAGCCCGGCGGCGAATTTCAATACCGACGTCGAAGGCGCCCGGTTCAGGAGGCGCGACACCTCGGCCTGGTCGCCGGTTTCGACGGCGACCTGCATCGCGAGTTCGTAGCGGCCTTCGGGGTAGTCCTTGCACTGCTCGTCGGTCAGGAAGCCGGCCGCGGGGGCCGGCAGCGCGGCGGCGTGGAAGTTCAGCTCGTTCGAGAATGCGAAGCTCGCGGGCCAGAGATCGCAGCGGACGCGATCCGGCAGGAACTGCCAGAGGTCGCGGATCGTCGTGTCGCCGGGGGCGCTGACGATCGCGACGCGGGCGCCGTCGAGCAGCGCCTGCGACGCGCCGAGGAGCAGTTGCGAATCGCCGTCCTTGAGCAAGGCGCGGAGCGCTTCGACCTTGCGCGGCGGAAACGGCTCGTCGGACCAGAGCAATTCGTCGAACGCTCCGCGGGCGTCGAAGTGGGCGGGCAACCGTTCGGCGATGGCGAACGGGTCTCCGAGGAACGAATAGAACTCGCGCGAGAAGATGTGGAAGTGGAAGGCGAGGGGCGGGTTCGGCGTGCCGTCGGGCCGGTCGGCGACCTGGACGACGGCGACGCGCGTGCGGTTGATCTCCTTGGCGAAGACGGCCGAGGGCAGCGCGACGCCGGCGGGGCGGGGGCCGAACTTCACGGCCATGCGGACGGCGGCCTCCTCGAGTTCGAAATCGACGTTCTCGGACTTCGCGACGATCCGGGGATCGTTGCCGTGGCGGATCACGAGGATCCGGCGGATCGCGAGGTCGGGGAAGGGCATCAGCGGTCTCGCAGGATTTCGCGGGCGGCGTTGAGGCCGGCGGCGCCCATGACGCCGCCGCCGGGGTGCGCGGCCGCGCCGCAGAGGTAGAGGCCGCGGATCGGGGTGCGGTAGTTCGCGTATCCGGCGGCGGGGCGCAGGCTGAACATGTTCGCGAGCGACATCGTCCCCTGCATGATGTTGCCGCCGGTGATGCCCCATTCGCGTTCCATGTCCGGCGGCGCGAAGACGCGGCGGTCGAGCACGCTCGCCTGGAAGTTCGGCGCGTACTCGTTGACGATCTCGAAGCAGCGGTCGGCGAAGCGGTCGCGCTCGGCGTCCCACGTCGTGCCCTTGAGTTCGTAGGGGGCGTACTGGACGAACATGCTCATGAGGTGTTTGCCCGGCGGCGCGAGCGTGTCGTCGAGCGCCGTCGCCATCGTGCATTCGATCATCGGATTCGTCGCGGGCCGGCCGTACTTCGCGTCGTCGTAGGCGCGTTCGATGTAGTCGATGCTGGGGCCGATGTGCATCGTGCCGTGGTGCTGCGGGCCGTAACCGGTCGAGGGAAGGCACTGGAAGCTCGGCGGCTCCGAAAGCAGGACGTTGATCTTCACCGTCGCGCTGGCGTAGTCGATCTTCTTGATCTCGTTCTTGAACTCGTCCGGCAGATCCTTGGGATCGGTCAGCTTCAGGAATGTGACGTTCGCGTCGGCGCAGGACGCGATCACCTTCGCATGGAACTCGGTGCCGTCCTTCAAGGCGACGCCCGTGGCGCGGCCGTCCTTGACCACGATCCGCTCGACCGGCGAGTTCGCGCGGATCTCGGCCCCGCGCGCCTTCGCGGCCATCGCGATGCTGTGGCTGATCGTGCCCATGCCGCCGCGGACGTAGCCCCAGACGCCGCGGACGCCGTTGCACTCGCCCATGACGTGATGGAAGAGGACGTACGCCGTGCCGGGGTGCGAGGGCGGCGCGAACGCGCCGATGACGGCGTCGGTGGCGAGCGTCACCTTCAACTGTTCCGACTCGAACCAGCGGTCGAGGATCGGCGTGGCCGCGCCGGTGAGGACTTCGATCGCCTCGCTCGCGGCGGCGCGGCCGAGCTTGCGGAACGCGAGGCCGATCTTGCCCGTGCGCCACACGTCGCCGAGGCCGCCGAACGGATCGGGCGGCGTCTTCACCAGCAGCGGTTCGAGGAAATCGGCGACGCGCGTCAGCATCGCCTCGTATTTCGGATAGTTCTCGGCGTCCTTCGGGGAGAACTTCGCGATCTCGCGGTGGGTGAGGTCCTTGTCCGGCCCCATCAGCAGGAAGCGACCGTCGGGGAAGGGCGTGAACGACGACGGCGAGCGCGGGATCATCTCGAAGCCGTACTTCGCGAGTTCGAGGTCGCGGATGATCTCGGGGCGGAGGAGGCTGTTGACGTAGGCGGCGCTCGAGACTTTGCAGCCGGGCCAGACTTCCTCGGTGATGCAGCAGCCGCCGAGGATGTCGCGGCGCTCGAGGACGAGAACCTTGCGTCCGGCGCGGGCGAGGTACGCCGCCGCGACGAGGCCGTTGTGGCCGGCGCCGATGATGATCGCGTCGTAGGTCTGCGGCATGGCGGTCGCTCGTGCGGACTCTTTTGGAATAGCGGTGCGCAACGAAAAACCCACCCTCGCGGGTGGGTCGTCGGCTCACTTCCCCTTGTTTCGCTGGTGTTCGCGGGGCGGCGGCGCCACGGGGCGCTGGGGTTCGGGCTTTGGCTCCGCCGGCTTCGGTTCGGCCGGCTTCGGTTCGGCCGGCTTCGGTTCCGGGCGGGGCGCCGGCGGTTGCGGGCGCGGGGGTTTGGGTTTCGGCTCGGCCGGCTTCGGCGGCTCCGGTCGCGCGGGCGGCGACTCCGGCTTCTTCGGCTCCGGCATCGGCCTCGCCGCCGGCTTCGGTTCGGGTTTCGGCTCCGGTTTCGGTTCGGGTTTCGGTTCCGGCTCCGGCGGCGGGGGCGGCTTCACCACCGTCTCCCCCTTCGTCAGGTCCACCGAGAAGGTTCCGCCGGCCGTCACTTCCACGCCGCTCTTCTTCGTCACTTCCTCGCCGTCCCAGGTGTACGTCGCTTCGAGGTTGTAGCGGTAGCGCTTGCCGACCGCGAGCGCGGGCGTGACGAATCGGCGCACGGCCGTCATCTGCTGCGTCGGCTGGCCGTTGATGAACAGCGTGGCGCCGACCGGCACGTGGATCGTGACGGCGGCCGTGCCGTTCGGATCGGCGGCTCGTAGGTCGAGCGCGACGAACGCGAGAAGGATGATTGCGCAAACCGATCGCATGGGGGGCTTCCGGGAACGGAGCGAAACCGTGCGGGCGATACGGTTCAGGATACCATCCGAGCGCGGCGAAGCACGCGGGAAATGCCGGAGCGGCGGCGCGATCGGCCGCGCCATCCGTTACCGTCGGCCCAACCGGTAGCCGACGAGGGCGAGCACGGTGCCGAGCATGGCGGCGACGTGGAAGTCGCGGATCGGTTCGACGCTGGGGATGTGCGCGAGCCGGTGCGCGAGGACGGTGACGGCGGCGCCGGATAGCACCAACACCGACATCCACGGCCCGCGATGGAACAGCGACGCGATCAGCAGGATGCCGGCCCAGCCGACGGTGGCGTTGTCGATCCACGCCGTCCACTCCGGGGCGAGGAACGCGAGGTACAGCGGCTGGTACGACGGCGCGCCGGTCTGGGAGAGATTTTGGATCGCCCAGGCGGCACCGCCGGAGAGGAGCAGCACGGCGAAGAAGAGGCGGACGTGCGGCCCGCTCAAGGCCCAGATCGCCCCGCCGAGCCAGTCGCGGGAGGCGGGGGAACGCGCGGCGGGCTGGCCGGCGATGAGACGGCGAACCGTTTCAACGGTGCCGGACGCTCCGGTCGGCTCGCCGTTGACGCCCTGCTCGCGGCGGTGCTGTTCGGCGGTGCGGAGGGCGCGGACGTCGTGGAGGACGTCGTCGGCGGCGGCCTCGGCGCGGGCGCGGGCCTCGCGGGGCTTGAGGCCGGTCGCGGCGAGTCGCGCCGCCTCGATCTGCACGAAGAGCGTCCGCTCGCGCTCGCGGCGGCGGGCCTGTTCGATCCAGTCGATGATCTGGAAGACCGGCTCGCGCCAGGCGGCGTGGCGCTCGCGCTGGCCGGCGCAGTCGCCGCGGAGCAGTTGCGAGCGAGCCGCGAGCTTGGCCTCGTAGCCGAACAGTTCCTCGAAGAGTTCTTCCCAGTGCCGGCCGGCGTACTTGGCGACGAAGAGCCGGAGTTGGTCTTCGTCCTGGCCGTCGGCGCGCAGGCGGCGCAGGAGGCGATCGCACTCGGTGCGGGCGGCGCGGCGGACGGCGTCGAGGGGGCGATCGAAGGCGGTGCGGAGGGCGATGGCGAGGCCGGCGCCGATGACCCCGAAGCCGACCCAGATCCAAAAGAGCTTGAGCATCCAGAGGAGGATGGCGAAGAGCGCGACGCCGCCGGCGATGACGAGCCAGTCGCCGACGGAGAACCCGGCGACGAGTTGGCGGACGCGGCGGAACAGGTGCGTGCGCCGGGCGAGGCCGTTGAGGACGAAGTAGACGGCGGCGGACTGGAGCACCATACCGGCGAGGCCGAAGGCCCAGCCGAGCCGGCCGAGGAAGGTGAGCACGACGGCGGCGAGCAGGCAACCGGTGAGGAAGCCGGTGAGCACGCGCGTGCGCTGGACGACGGCGGGGGCGAAGTTGAAGCGGTCGACGGCGCGCTCGAGGACGGCGATCTGCTCCTCGCGGGCGGTGACTTGCTTCGTGGTGTGGATGCCGAGCCATTGCTCCAGCGTGCGCACGACTTCGCCCATCGTCTGGTAGCGCTCGCCGGGGTGCTTGGCCATCATCTTCTGGATGACGGACGACAGCTCGCGCGGTACGCGGGCGGCGATTTCCTCCGGCGGCACGAGCGGCTTGTAGGCGTGCGCGGTCATCAGTTCGACGGCGGTGTCGCCGTCGAACGGCTGCCGGCCGGTGACCATCACGTAGAGCGTGCAGCCGAGGGAGTAGATGTCGGCGCGGTGATCGACGCCGGCGGCGTCGCGGCATTGCTCCGGGGACATGTACGCCGGCGTGCCGAGCGCCATGCGGCAGCCGGTCATGTCGTTCGGGATCGTGTAGAGGCCGCTGGCGGAACCGGCGTCCACGTCGAGCTTGTCGGCGTCGTGGGCGAGGTCGGGCGTCTTCACGAGGCCCAGGTCCGCCACCTTCACCAACCCGTGCGCGTCGACGAGCAGGTTGTCGGGCTTGATGTCGCGGTGGATCATGCCGCGGTCGTGCGCGAGCTTCAGGCCGCGCGCCGCCTGGAGAATGTACCCGACGGCCGTTTCCGGGTCGAACTTCCCGTCGTCGCGGATCATGTCGGAGATCGAACGGCCCGCCACGAACTCCATGCTGAAGAACTTGGCCCCGTCGACCTCGCCAATGTCGTAGACCTGCACGAGATTCGGGTGGTTCAACTGGGCGGCGGCGAACGCCTCGCGCGTGAAGCGGGCGACGAAGACCGGATCGTTCGCCCAGCGGCGGCTCATGACCTTGAGCGCCACCGGCCGATCCAGCGAGAGCTGCCGCGCGAGGTAGACCGTGCCCATGCCGCCGCGGCCGAGGACGCGCTCGATCTGGAAGCCCGGCACCAACGGGCGCGCCGTCGGCCCCGGCGTGAGGAAGGACGGCGGCACCTCGGCGACGAGCGCCTCGCACCCGCCCGCCGGCCGGCCGCGCGTGATCGGCGTGCGCGTCGACGGGTCGGCCACCGCCACCTGCGCGACCGACGACGGCGCGGCCGCCATCGCGTACGCTTCCGTCGGGTTCTTCGCGCGGCTCGGCGCGGGGAAGAAGCGATTGCACGTCGGGCAACGGCGGAACGGCAACCCGTGCGTCGAGAGCGGTCCGTCGTGGTGGGCCTGACAGTAGGGGCAATCCATGGGCACTTCGACATCCCCGGCGGATCGACGCGGCAATCGCATCGAACCTTAGTTCACGGTCGCGCCGATTGGGGCGATTTTCCCCGCCGTGCCCGGAACGCCGATTGCGACGGCGTCCGAAATTCCGTCCCCCGGCCCAACGCGCGGGGCGCGTCCCAACTTCGGCTTCCGCAGATTTTTCCCATCTGCTACAAGTTCCCCGGTTCGAGATTCGCCGCCCGCGGGGTATCGCATGTACAAGTTTCTGCTCTGCTTGAAATACCTCCGCACCCGCTATCTCGCCTTCGTCTGCATCGTCAGCATCATGCTCGGCGTCGCCACGCTGATCGTGGTGAACAGCGTCATGAGCGGCTTCTCCAACAAGCTCAAGGATCGCCTCAAGGGCGTTCTCGCCGACTTGATCGTCGAGACCGACAATTTCTCCGGCTTCGACCTGCACCCTCAATTGCTCGAAGACCGCATCCGACAGTCGCCGGCCGGCAAATACGTGGACACCGTCGCGCCGACGGTCGAAGTCGTCGGCACCGTGCAGTTCAATTTCCGCGGCATGAACGTCGTCAAGCCGATCAAGCTGATGGGCGTCGATCCGGCGAAGCAGACGAAGGTCGGCGGGTTCGGCCAATATCTCACGCGCCAGAAGGGCGCCGCCGCGCCGTCGTTCGACCTGACGTCGGAGGCGCAGGCGCTGTTCGAGAAGAACGTGCGGCTCGACGCGATGATGCGGGAGCCGATCGTGGCGGCGCCGCCGATGGAGGATTTCCTCGGCCAGGGTCCGAAGATCGTCGACGACCAAGCCGCGATCCCGCTGCCGCCGGTGCCGGCGCCGAACCTGCCGCAATTCGAGGCGCCGAAGCCGACGGGGATCATCGTCGGCCATTCGCTTGCGCACTTCCGCTACAAGAACCCGGAGACGGGCCAGATGGAGGAGGTGCCCGGCCTGCGCCCCGGCGACCACGTCATGATCGCCACGCTCGCCGCCAACGAGATGCGCCCGGTCTGGGGCACCTACGTCGTCGTCGATTACTTCAAGTCCGAGATGAGCGAGTACGACAGCCAGTTCGTGTACATGAACCTGCCCGACATCCAGCGGCTGCGGAAGATGGACGAGCGCGTCACGCACCTTCAGATCAAGTTGAAGGACGACTGCCCGAAGGGCTACATGTTCGTGAAGCCGAACGTGTCGGACGAAATCCAGAAGCTGTTCGGCAAGTACGAGGCCCGCGTCGCGACGTGGGAGGACCACCAGGGGCCGCTGCTCGCCGCCATCGACATCGAGCGCGGCATCCTGAACCTGCTCTTGTTCCTGATCGTCGGCGTCGCCGGCTTCAGCATCCTCGCGATCTTCACGATGATCGTCTCGGAGAAGATCCGCGACATCGGCATCCTGAAGTCGCTCGGCGCCTCGAACCGCGGCGTCATGGGCATCTTCGTCTGGTACGCGTTCCTGCTCGGCGTCGTCGGCTGCGGGGCGGGCACCGCGCTCGGCCTCGGCATCACCCACAACATCAACGAGATCGAATCGTTCGTCAACGCGCAGACCGGCCAGCAACTCTTCGACCGTTCCGTCTACTACTTCGACAAGATCCCGACGAACGTGGAAACCGCGACCGTGCTGATCGTGAACGCCGGGGCGATGCTCGTCGCGATCGGTTCGAGCTTCCTGCCCGCGTGGCGCGCCGCGCGGCTGCGCCCGATCCAGGCCCTCCGATTCGAATGACCGGGAGCGACGATGCTGACCGCCGAGAAACTGACGAAGACCTACCGGCGCAACGCCGACGTCGTGCGCGTGCTCAACGGCGTCTCGCTCGCCGTGCGCGACGGCGAATTCCTCAGCATCGTCGGCGCGTCCGGCTCCGGCAAGAGCACGCTCCTGCACATCCTCGGCACGCTCGACGCGCCCGATTCCGGCACGATTGCGCTCGACAGCAAGCGCCTCGACAACCTCTCGAATCGCGAGCGCGACGCCGTCCGCAACCGCACCTTCGGCTACGTCTTCCAGTTCTACCACCTGCTGCCCGAACTCTCGGCGCTCGACAACGCGCTCATGCCCGCGTACATCTCGAATTCGCTCTTCGGCTGGATGAAGTCGCGCCGACAGTGGCGGAAGCGCGCGGAGGAGTTGTTCGAGCGCGTCGGCCTGTCGCACCGCAAGACGCACAAGCCCCGCGAGCTGTCCGGCGGCGAGATGCAGCGCGGCGCCATCGCGCGGGCGCTCCTGCAACGGCCGCGCGTCCTGCTCGCGGACGAGCCGACCGGCAACCTCGACGCGGAGAAGGGGAACGAGATCCTCGACCTGCTGCACGACCTGAATCAACGCGACCGCGTGACGATCGTGATGGTGACGCACAACCTGGAGATGGCCGGCACGACGCACCGCACGATCCGCCTCGCCGGCGGCCGCGTGGTGGAGGAGAAAGGCCCGACCTTTCGGCCCCGCCTGATGCAGGCGGCCGTTTGAGTTTTGTCGTTCATTGCCATCGTATTCGGCGATTCGAGTATGATGCGTGAGGGAGGGTCGGCCATGTCGCGCACTTTGCCGCTCAAGACCGTGCAGCCGAAACTGGACGAATTCGTCGAGGAAATGGCGCCGGGCGATGAGTTGGTACTCACGAATGACAGACGTCCGGTCGCGACAATCACACGATCTGTTGGCGCGACGTGGCCGTGCCAGCCCGGTTCCGCCCAAGGGCGATCGTTCTGGATGGCCCCGGACTTCGACGCTCCTCTCGATGATTTCGCGGAGCACTTGGGATGAATCGGCTGCTCGTTACTCGCGAAGTCCTTAGATTTTGCTGGAACGACACGCGACTCAACTCAACATGGCCAAACCGTTCGACGCTATCCTGAAGCAGATTCTCGACGACTACTCCCCGGATCTGGTGGCGTGGCTCGCTCCGCGGTTCGGACTGCCGCCAGGCCGGCCGGAACCGATCGACCCCGATCTCTCGACCGTCCAGCCGACCGCCGACAAAGTGTTCCGCCTTGCGGGCGACGCGGGGCTGATTCATCTGGAACTGCAATCGACGTGGGGCGGTTCCCTGCCGGACCGCATCATCCTCTACAACACGCTCTTGAACAACCGCTATTGTGTCCCGGTCCGTTCGGTCGCGATCCTGTTGCGGCCGGACGCCGAGGCGAAGAGTCTCACGGGGTTGATTGAGCGCCGGCATGTCGACGGTCATCGGTATTTGTCGTTCGAATACGACGTGATTCGGGTTTGGGAGCTTTCCGCGGACGAGTTGATGTCCGGCGGCTTGGGAATCGCGCCGTTCGGTTTGCTGACGAACGATGCGGCGACGAAGCTGCCGGAGCTCGTTCGGCGATTGGCCGATCGCGTTCGGAACGAGGTGCCGGACGAAACGATGCGCGATCGATTGCTCGCGAGCAGTTACATTCTCATGGGTCTGCGGTATGATGAGAGTGTCATCGCGTCGCTCTTTCGGGGAGTCCAGGAAATGGAAGAATCATCAACGTATCGAGCGATCCTGTCGAAAGGTCTCGATCGCGGACGGACCGAGGGCCGCGTCGAGGGGTTGCAGCTTTCCCTTGTCGCGTTTCTCGAACGGAAGTTCGGCGGCATTCCGGCGAATCTGGAATCGGCGATCCGCTCGACCCTCGACGAGGCGAAACTAACCGCGGCGATCCAGCAATTGCCGAACCTCGCGTCCCCGACCGACCTCAAACTCTAGTCCGCCCTCCCGGAGCCTTCGGATGTCCACGCGAGTCTGGATCAACGGCCAATTCTTCGATAAATACGATGCCAAGATCAGCGTCTACGATCACGGTCTGCTGTACGGCGACGGCGTCTTCGAGGGGATCCGCGTCTACGCCGGCAAGGTCTTCAAGCACAAGGAACACATCGAACGGCTCTACGAATCGGCCAAGGCGATCGCGTTGACCATCCCGCTGACGCCGGACCAGATGACGAAGGCGGTCGAGGACACCGTCGCGGCGAACAACAAAGTGGAAGGCTACATCCGGCTGATCGTTACGCGCGGCCCCGGCAGCCTCGGCCTCGATCCGCGCAAGTGCGAGCCGAACGTCATCGTCATCGTGGACGACATCAGCCTCTACCCGAAGGAGCTGTACGAGAACGGGTTGGAGATCATCACGTCGTCGTATACGCGCAACCATCCGAACGCCGTGAATCCGCGCGTGAAGTCGCTGAACTACCTGAATAACATTCTCGCCAAGATCGAAGCCATTCGTGCGAATTGCCTCGAAGCGATCATGCTGAACCACAAGGGCGAAGTGGCGGAATGCACCGGCGACAACCTGTTCCTCGTCAAGAACGGCGTGCTGAAGACGCCGCCGACCGACGCGGGGATCCTTGAAGGGATCACGCGGAACTTCGTCATCGACCTCGCGAAGCAAACGGAGGTTCCGTTCGCGGAAGCGACGCTCACGCGGCACGACGTCTACGTCGCGGACGAACTGTTCCTGACGGGAACGGCCGCGGAAGTCATCGCCGTGACGAAGGTCGATGGGCGCGTGATCGGCGCCGGCAAGCAGGGGCCGGTGACGAAGCAACTCCGCGAGAAGTTCACCGCCGCCGTGCGGATGTAGCCATGGATTCGCTCGCCGACAAACCGGCCCGTTTGCTCGACGCCCTGGGCGGCCTGGGCCGCGTCGCCGTCGCGTTCAGCGGTGGCGTCGACAGCGCCGTCGTCGCGAAGGCGGCGTTCCTCGCCCTGGGCGAACACGCCATCGCGGTGACGGCCGACAGCCCCAGCGTGCCGCGCGCCGAACTCGCCGCCGCGATCGCACTCGCGAGGGTCATCGGCCTCCGGCACGTCGTCGTGCGCACCTCGGAATTCGACGATCCCGCCTACGTCGCGAACGACGGCGCCCGCTGCTACTACTGCAAGAGCGAACTCTACACGCGCATCGAGTCGCTGCTGCCCGAACTCGGCGTCGAAACGATCTGCTCCGGCGCGAACCTCGACGACGCCGGCGACTATCGCCCCGGCCTGACCGCGGCGGCCGAGCACCGCGTCCGCCACCCGCTCCAGGAAGCCGGATTCACCAAGGCCGACGTTCGCGAACTCGCGAAACATTGGGAACTCCCCGTGTGGGACAAGCCGGCGTCGCCGTGCCTCTCCAGCCGGCTCGCGCCGGGCCTCGCCGTCACGCCGGAACGCACGCTGCGCATCGAGCGCGCCGAAGCATTCCTCCACGATCTCGGCCTGCGCGTCTGCCGCGTGCGGTATCACGAAGGCGACCTCGCCCGGATCGAAGTGGAACCCGAACAGCTCGGGAGCCTCGCGCGGCCCGAGACGCGCCATCGCATCGACGCCGAGTTCCGCCGACTAGGGTTCCGATTCGTCGCGCTCGATCTCGCCGGATTCCAGTCCGGCAACATGAACCAACTCGTTCCGCTCGAACTGAAATCGAAATTCGCCACCCCCACCGGAGGCCGGCCATGACGCCGCTCGCCGCGCCCGACGCCCTGGAAAAGTACTACCTGGAAGCCCGCTGCCGCCTGCTGGACCTCGCGGCGATCCTGGACCGCGTCGACCGGGGCGGCGGACTGGCGGGCGACGCGCGCGTGGGGCGCCTCCGCGCGGCGCTCGCGATCCTGAACGAACCGGGATCGGGCCGGGCCGAACGGATCCAATCGCTCTTTTCGCTCGACTACGATCCGAATTGGAAACGGCCGCAGCCTCGATAGAACGTCCCTGCCGCCGTGCGCGGTTCCCGTCCGCGAGGTTCTCCATGCCCATCAAAGTGACCTGCAACCAGTGCGGCGGCGTCCTGCACGCGCCCGACGATTCGTCCGGCAAGCGCGGCCGCTGCCCGACGTGCGGCACGGTCCTGACGATCATCGGCGAGTTCGTCGGCCCGCCAGTGTCGGCGCCGCCGCAGTTTGGGGCGCCGCCGGCCGCGATGCCGCCGCGCCCCGCGACGACGCCGGTGACGAACCCCTGGGGCAGCCTGCCGGGCGGACCGGAACCGCCGACGTCCGGCGCGGCGCCGGCGCCGGCCGCACGGGACACGTACAACCTCGCGCCCGAAGTTCCTCCGTCGGCGCGGCCCTCCGGCTTTCCCGCGCCGTCCGAACCGGTGCCGAGTTCGCGCGGCAGTCGGTTGCCGCCCGACCCGCGCAAGGTGTCGGTGCAAGACCCGTTCGCGAAGCCGGGCAAGCCGGCGGACGCCGGCGCGGAGACGAACGCCAAATGGGCGCGCGCCTATCGCGGGCTGGGTTGGGTACGCACGGGCGTCCTCTTCTGCCTGCTTGGCACGCTGGCGTACGCCGCCATACCGGTGCTCCTCGCATTCGACGTGAAACTGCCGAACCAGTCGCCGGGGTGGCTCAAGGTCGCCGACTATTCGCAGACCGACGAAATCCGCCTGGGCGCGACGGCGGTCCCGATCCGGCTCGGCCTGCTCTGCGTCGCGATCGGGCGCATCGGCGTGGCGGGCGCGCCGCCGGCGGCGCACGCCGGCGCCGTCGCGCGGTTCGCGTCCCTCGCCACCCTGATCGCGCTCGCGGGGTTCGTCGCCATCGGCGTCATCGCCGGCCTCGGCATGAAGGATTCCGGCTTCATCCCGCAGTTCACGCCGCAACTCTCCAAACTCGAAGTGAAGCCCACGCTCGCCGACAAATTGCTGCTCTGGGGTGATGGCGTCTTCCTGCCGAAGGACGACATGACCGGCCAAATCCAGGGCTTCGGCGCCGCGGCGCTCGTCGGCTTCGGATTGCTGGCGGAGCTCTGGTTCGTCGCCGCGCTCGGGCGCATCGCCGCCTCGCTGCGGCATCCGAAGGCCGCCGGCCGCGTGAATCGGTTCGTCGTCTACGTCGGCTTGCTCGCCGCGCTCAAGATCGTCGGCCTCGTCGCCGTGCGCATCTACTATCGCGCCTGGTTCGACGCCAACGTCTGGCCGAAGTGGGAAAACCTCGAAGACAAATGGAAGACGATCGGCCCGTACGCGGTCGTGGCGCTCGTCGGCCTGGTCTTCGCGCTGCTCTACTGGCGCCTGGTCGGCGGCGTCCGCGAAGCGATCCGCGAAAACGCCGACGTGACGGTCTGAATCAAGAAGTGAACCCGTCGCGGGGCGGGTTCACTTCGCCCCGACGTACCGCACTTCCAAATACTCCGGCCCCCACCTCTTGTCCTTGTGGCCGACCGTGGGCTCGAGCGTTGCGTTCCCCTTTGGCAGTTCGAGCGTCACGGCTCGCGACTTCTTGAGTCCCGAATCAACGAATCCTGTACTCGTCTCGCCCACGGAGAGGGCTCCGTTCAAGAACTCCGACTTCGAGCAGAACGTGAACTCGTATTTCCCCGCCCGCTCCGCGTAGACCTCCCACTGGCCGACGCTCTCCGGCGTCCAGCCGGCCTTCGGGCCGCGCCAGTCCTGCCGCGACAGCCGCGTCAGCGGTTCCTTCTCGCTGCCCACGTGGATGCGCGCCGGCTCGAAGCCCAGCTTCGTCACGTCGTCGAACCAGCGCTCGTACTCGCCCTTCAATCGCGCCACTTCGTCCGGCAGTTTCGCCGCGAGGTCGGTCTGCTCGAACGGGTCGTTCGCGAGATCGAACAATTCGTACTTCGGCTGCCACTTCGCGTTCGGCTGGACGCCGGCCGCCTGCACGAGCTTATAGCGCGGCCCGCGCGCCGAGAAGGCGCGGAACTTCTCCGGCGCGTCGCCGCGGTGCCACTGCGTGAAGATCGTCCGCCCCGGCCAGTTGCCCGGCCCATTCTTCAGGAGTGGCCCGACGTCGCGGCCGTCCACGGGGCCGGTCGGTTGCGTCCCGGCGGCGGCGAGCAGCGTCGGCGTCAGGTCGATATGCGCCGTCGGCAGGTCGACGACGTAGCCCGCCGCGTATTCCTTCGGCCAGCGCACGTAGCACGGCACGCGGATGCCGCCGTCGTACACAGTTCCCTTGCGATTGCGCAGCCCCGCGTTGAACCGCACGCCGCCGGGGCCGTTGTCCGTCAGGAAGATCACGATCGTGTTGTCCGCCACCTTCCGGTCGTCGAGCGCCTTCAGCATCCGGCCGAAGTTCGCGTCGAGGTTTGCGATCATCCCGTAGGCGTCGGCGATCTCGCGCTCGTTCGTCTTCGGCCCCGCCCACGGCTGGCCGAGCTTCGGGAACGCGTCCGCCCCCAGCGCGAGCTTGCGGTACGGCGCGGCGAACGCCTCCGGCACCTGGTACGGCCCGTGCGGCGCGTTGTACGCCACGTAGGCGAAGAACGGCTCCTTCGCGTCCTTGCGCATGAACTCGATCGCGCCGTCGGTGAAGGCGTCCGTGCAGTAGCCCTTCGCGATCGTTTCCTTCCCGTTCTTCACGAGGCGCGGATCGAAGTACGCGGTCTTCGGGTCGGCGTCCGGATGATCCGAGGGCTGCGCCAGGCCGCCGCCGCGGCTCCAAAGCGTTTCCTGGAAGCCGCGGTCTTCGGGGCGGAGCGGGTAGTTGTCGCCGAGGTGCCACTTGCCGAAGAGGCCGGTGCGGTAGCCGGCCTTCGCGAGCCCCTCTTGAAGCGTCGGCACGTCGGGCCGCATGAGCGACCGGCCGATGAACGTGTCCACGATGCCGGTGCGGTAGTTGTAGCGCCCCGTGAGCAGCGCCGAGCGCGTCGGCGAGCAGACCGGGCAGACGGTGAAATTCTTCAGCCAGACCGATTGCTTCGCGAAGGCGTCCATCGCGGGCGTCTTCAGGATCGGATTGCCGTGCGCGCCGAAGTCGCCGAAGCCCTGGTCGTCGGTGATGACGAGGAGGATGTTCGGCCGGTCGGCGCGGGCGGCGGATGCGGCGACGAGGACGGCGAGCAGCGCGAGGAAACGCATGGCGGACGCTCCGAAACGGGAGGGCGGTCGGATCGGCCGTGATAACCTATCAAGATGCGACTCGGGTTGCGGTATCGCCTGCTGATTCCGCCCGTCCTGCTGCTGGCGGGCACGGCCGCCGCGACGGCGTGGGCGGCGCGGCACGCCGCCGCCACCGTCGATCGCCAGATCGACGAACGCTTCCACGACCTCGAACGCACCGTCCACGGTCCGCCGACGTTCCGCCTGAACGAGCCGATCCTGCGCCAGATGCGCGGGTTGACCGGGATGGAGCTCGTCTACTCGGGCGCGAACGGCGAACGGATCGCCACGCTCGCCGACGGCTACGACGACGCCGAATACCGAACGCACGGCTTCGTCATCCGCTCCCCGCATCCGAACGAAGGCGGCCGGCTGATCGCGCTGCTCCCGGAGGCGTTCCGGCGCTCCGCCATCGACGAGGCGGTGCGACCGGCGCTCTGGCTCGGCGGCCTCGGCGGGTTCGTCGCCTTCGCCCTCGCCGCCTTCACCGCCCGCCGGCTCGTCGCGCGCATCCGCGACATCGAGTCCCGTACCCGCGACATCGCCGCCGGCGCCTTCGAGCCGATCCCGGTGCCCACCGCCGACGACGAAGTCGGCGATCTGGTGCGCTCGGTCAACCGGATGACCGCGACGCTCGCCGATTATCGGGAGCAACTGCGGACGACGGAGCGATTGCGCGTGCTCGGTCAGTTCTCCGGCGGCCTCGCGCACCAGCTCCGCAACGCGGCGTCCGGCGCCCGGTTGGCCGTGCAGCTCTACTTGCGCGATTCGGGCGGCGACCGCGAGCCGCTCGTCGTCGCGCTGAGGCAACTGGAACGGATGGAATCGAACCTGCGGCAGTTCCTGAACCTCGGCCGGCCGGACGCGGTCCGCCTCGAACCGCTTGACCTCGCGGCGGTGATCGGAACGGCCGTGGCGGGATTGCGACCGCAGGCCGAACATTCCGGCACGGAATTGAATTGCCAAGCGCCGGGACCATTGCCGACTCGCGGCGACGCGGAGCAACTTGGGCACCTCGTGACGAACCTCTTGGGCAACGCCCTCGATGCGGCCGGGCCTAGCGGCCGCGTTGAAATCGAGATATTTCCCAAGGAATCGTTGGTTCGCATCGAGGTTCGCGATAACGGCCCCGGACCGTCGCCGGCCGTGGCGGAGCGGCTCTTCGAACCGTTCATCACGGGGAAGGAGCAGGGGGTCGGCCTCGGCCTGGCGATCGCGAAGCAGGTCGTCGAGTCGCATCGCGGGACGTTGCGCTGGGAACGCCGCGATTCGATGACGGTCTTTATGGCCGAACTCCCGCTCGACTCCGCCGCGGCGCAAGTCTTGCGATCCTCGTAAAACTCAAATCCCGCACATTCGCCCCAAGTCGCAAGATTTCGCCTCCTCGATACAATCGGTCCTCCTTTTCCCGCGAATTCCAACGGATTTTCCCGTCGCGCCCGGTTTCCCGATCTAGCGTTGAGAAGACTTCCGCAAACTCCGTCCGCGAGTGCGCACCATGCTCGGCCTCACCCTGCTCGCGACCGCGATCTTCACCGTCGGCAGCGCCGCGATCCTGTACGCGATGGCGACGAGCGATCCGGCCCTGATGCCCGCGACCGTGAACCCGTTCGGCGGCCCGCGCACCGGCGACCCGGCGGCCGATACGTTCGAACTCGCCAACGCCGCCGCGGCCACGCTCAACGGCGACTGGCACCTGAACGAAGTGAAGACCCTTCGCGAAGCCGAGGACGTGATGGACTGGTTGGAGAACCACAACGTCCGCCACGCCGAGTTGACGAACGCGAACGGGCTGTTCCAGATCCGCTGGCGCTGATTTTGGCATCGAAACGCGCGACGACGGCCGGGGCCACCCGGCCGTTTTTCGTTGCCGGGATCGCGGCGCGTCCTTACATTCGTGAACTACCGCCCCGGTGCCCGCCTGGAGCCTCCCCCCATGTCGTCCGCGACCGATACGCCCGCCGCCGCGCCGGGCCTCATGTTCAAATTGTCGTTGATGATGTTCCTGCAGTTCTTCATTTGGGGCGCCTGGTTCGAGATCGCGTTTTCGTACATCCCGGCCTTGAAGTTCCAGGACGCCGAGTGGTGGATGGAACCGCTGATCTACGGCGCGTTCAACATCGGCGCGGTGGTCGCGCTCTTCTTCAGCACGCAGTTCGCCGACCGCACCTTCGCCGCGGAGAAGTTCCTCGGCGTCAGCCATTTCATCGGCGGCCTCGCGATCGGCGGGCTGTTCTTCCTCCATCCGGCCCCCGGCGAGACGACGAACTTCTGGGCGTACTTCGGCCTCATGCTGCTTCATTCGATCTTCTACGTGCCGACGATCAGCATCACGAACGCGATCGCGTTCAACGCCTTCACGAACCCGGACAAGCAGTTCGGCCCGGTGCGGCTGTGGGGCACCATCGGCTGGATCGCCGCGAGTTGGCCGTTCATCTTCATCCTGACGAACTGGGCGAACGTGCCGGCGTTCGGCTCGGTCGGCGTCGGCGAATGGCTCGGCAAGGTCTTCGCCTCGCCGCTCGAAGGCGATGCCGCGCATAACGGCAAGAGCTTCGTCTTCCTCGTCGCCGGCATCGCCTCGCTGGTGCTCGCGGCGTTCAGCTTCAGCCTCCCGCACACGCCGCCGAAACCGGCCACGGGCGAAGACTCGCTCGCCTGGCTCAAGGCGATGAAGCACCTCGGGACGCCCTTCATGTTCGTGCTCTTCATCGTCACGTTCATCGACGCGGCCGTCCACCAGAGCTACTTCATCTGGACCTTCGACTTCCTCGTCGGGCAGGTCGGCATCCCCGCGAACTGGGCCGGGGCGACCATGAAGATCGGGCAGATCGCCGAGATCGTGACGATGCTCGCGCTCGGTTGGGCGCTCAAGACGTTCGGCTGGCGCGTGACGATGACCGTGGGCGTGCTGGGCCACGCGGCGCGGTTCGCGGTGTTCGCGTTTTTCCCCGACCAGACGCCCGTCGTCGCGGTCATCGCCCTGCACGGCGTCTGCTACGCGTTCTTCTTCGCGACGGTCTACATTTTCGTGGACAAGTACTTCCCGAAAGACGTGCGGAGCAGCGCCCAGGGGTTGTTCAACCTGCTCATCCTCGGAGTCGGGCCGTTCGTCGCGGGGTTCGCCTGCAAGACGCTCCGAGTCGAGTACACGACGGACGGCAAATTGAATTACCCGATGGTCTTCCAGTGGTCGATGGGCGCGGCGCTGGTCGGCGCGCTGCTGTTGCTGCTCTTCTTCCATCCGCCCAAGAAGGACTCCGAATAAAGGGGATAGTCACCTTTTTGATCGACTGATTAGGCCGTATTGACTGAAATTGGGGGAGTTGCGATAGCGAGGCGGGTGTTTTT
>CAYVRB010000102.1:18039-18554 GCA_964453375.1 uncultured Alcaligenaceae bacterium | reverse complement strand
GGAAGTGGGGCCGCGTGATTCACATTTCGTCGATCTTCGGCCAAGTGTCGAAGGCCGGCCGCACGACGTACTCGGTGACGAAGTCGGCGCTGATGGGCTTCGCCCGCGCCTCGGCGCTGGATTTGGGGCCGTTCGGCATCACGGTGAACTGCCTGGCGCCCGGCCCGTTCCTGACCGACCTGCCGATGTCGGTGCTGAGCGAGCCGGAGAAGCAGGCCTTCGCGGACCACACCGCCCTCGGCCGCTGGGCCGACCCGAAGGAGCTGGTCGGCCCCGCCCTGATGCTCGCCAGCGACGCCGGCAGCTACGTCACCGGCACGACATTGTTCGTCGACGGCGGCTACACGTCGAAATAAGTTGTGCCGCGACGCACGGCGTATGGAGCCGAACGACGGAATTCCGAGAAACGCCTCGTTTAGCCGCGAGGCGCAGTCTTCGGAGCCGAGCGCGGAAGCGACGTAAACACCACAACGCCGTTCGTGGACCGCGCGAATACGATTTTACGTTTAGCCGCG
>CAYVRB010000102.1:0-17939 GCA_964453375.1 uncultured Alcaligenaceae bacterium | reverse complement strand
AGGCGCAGTCTTCGGAGCCGAGCGCGGAAGCGACGTCATCGACGCAACGCAGTTCATGGACCCGGAAAAAGCGATTGCTCGTTTAGCCGCGAGGCGCAGTCTTCGGAGCCGAGCGCGGAAGCGACGTCATCGACGCAACGCAGTTCGTTCAGGAATGAGCCGCGTCCCCGTTTCATCAACCCGGCCCCGAATGGGGCCGTCGAATGTCGCCACGGGTGGAGCGAAGCACAACCCATGGAAACCGAACGGCTCCAATCTACCCCGGCCGGGGCAGAGGGACGACGTTGGTCCCTTCGCCCCGGCCGGGGCGAGTGTCCTTTCTCCGTGCTTCCACGGGTTCCGCTTCGCTCCACCTGTGGCGACAGCCCGCTGCCCCTCCGGGGCAAAGAACAGCGGTAAGTCTGCGTCAAAGCCCGCGAAGTCGTGTTGAGCGCGTATCCAGCGTCATCGGTTTGCGGTACAATTCGGCGGTACGGGAATCCAACGGAGGACGACCGGCCGCCCACGCGATGCCGACGGCCGACAGGATCGAGTTGTCCGATTTCTCTCGTCGCGGGAGATCGGAAGCCATGTACGAAGGTGTCGGATGAAGTCGAAATCGAGCTGCGTCCCCTTTTCCTCCCCGACGGCCCCATCCGGGGCCGAAAGCCAAGGAACAGAAAAGGCGACTCAGTTACAATCGACGGCCCCATCCGGGGCCGAAAATCAAGGAACCGAAAAGGCGACTCAGCTCATTCTCTGTCGGTCCGGACGATCAACTACTTCTCGACATTATCTCCACCCGCCCCGTCACCGCAGCCGGATCGGCGGTAATTCGCCGCGGTCCCGGTAGGCATCGTCCTCGTTCTCCAAGCGGTAGCGCCACGGGCTCAGGCGCGTGCCTTTCCCCTCGCGGCGGAGCAGCTTGCGGGCGAAGGCGAGGTTCAGCCAGTCGTAGAGCGCGGTCTCGCCCGGGCGATCCATGTCCGACGGCCATTGCTCGCGAAGCTCCTTGTGCGTGATCGCCGCGTTTCGCGTTTTCAATACGGCCAGCACCGTCTGCCAATTTTCTACGAACTGGCGCTCGCGCGGGTCGGGGACGACGCGGAACTCGCCGGTCGCGGGGTTCCACTCGTAGGCGAGCCGGGCGGGGACTTCGGGCCGACGCGACTGGGCGAGGATCAGGCGGCGGTTCGCGTCCGTCTTCAGCGCGCTGTAGCGCGTCAGCTCGAGCGAAGTATCGACGAAGGCGAGCAGGGCGCCGGAGCCGCGCGCGGATTGGCCGGGGTCGGCCGCCCGCTTGCGCGGGTGGTGCAGCAGGGCCACCGCCGCGCCGGCGGACGTCAGGCGGTGCAACGGCTGCAGGGCTTCGAGCAGCGTGGCGGCGTCCGATTCGCAGCGGCCCGGCAGGAAGGAGGCGAGCGGATCGACGATGAACAGATCGAGTTCGCCGGCGGCGCGGGCCTCGACGGCGCGGTCGAGGAGGAGGTGCCATTCGTCGAGGGTGGGCCGGCCGCGGAAGGGGCGGGCGAGCAGTTGGACGTGCGGGCCGAGTTTCAGCACGCCCAGGCGTTCGCGCCATTGTTCGAGCGATTCTTCGGAGACGATCCAGGCCCGACCGCGGGCGACGTCGCGGCCGAGGAACGGTTCGCCGGTGCCGAGGTGCTGGAGCAGGCCGGTGAGGAGGGTGGTCTTGCCGGTCTTCCAGAGGCTGGTGAGGACGGTGACGTCGCCGGGGGCGAGGTAGCCGTGCCAGAGCCAAGGGGCCGCGGTCGGCGGGCCGGCGGCGGCGAGCGCGTCCATGGGGATCGGCCGCAAGGTGTTGATGGGCATGAGTTTGTCCGGGCAATCGGGAGTGGGTCCGGAAAAACGTGTGGGTCCGCCGGAGGGTGGCGCGGGCGCGGCGGACCCACGTGGAGCACTATGATATACTGAAGTTCACCATGCGATGTGCGTTGCGTTGCCGTCTTCACTTCCCGCATCGCGCCGGAGATCGTTAGACTACTCCCATGCGCCTCTCCGACCTCGCCATCCGGAACCCGGTCTTCGCCGTCGTGCTGGCGGCGGCGCTGCTCGTGTTCGGGTCATTGGCGTATCGCACGCTCGGCGTCAGCCAGTTCCCGGAACTCGATTTTCCCGTCGTCAGCGTCACCACCTACTACGACGCCGCCAGCCCGGACATCATCGACCACGACGTGACGGATGTGATCGAAGACGCCATCTCGCAGGTCGAAGGGATCGACTACGTCCAATCGCAAAGCACCTACGGCGTCAGCTCCGTCACGGTGTACTTCCGGCTCGACAAGAACGTGGACGTCTGCATGCAGGACGTGCGGAACGCCGTGTCGGCCGCGGCGGGGCGGTTGCCGACCGACATCGATCCGCCGGTGGTGTCGAAGCTGAACTTCAACAAGTTCCCCGTCATCTGGCTCGGCGTCCACGGCAAGAAGCCGCTCAAGGTGCTCAACGACTTCGTCGACAGCAAGCTCCGGCAGGAGGTGCAATCCATCAACGGCGCCGGCGGGATCATGTACGGCGGCCTGCGCCAGCGGACCATGCGCGTCTGGCTGGACCGCGACAAGCTCCGCGCGCGGGGGCAGGACGCGCTGGACGCGTTCCAGTCGATCCGGGACCAGCACGTGGAGCTACCGGCGGGGTATCTCGACGGCGGCAAGCGCGAGGCCGACGTGCGCACGATGGGCGAGGCGAAGGACGCGGCCGGGTTCGAGGAGATGGCGGCGATGAACCGCGAGGGGCGCATCGTCAAGCTCACCGAGTACGGCACCATCGAGGACGGCATGGCGGACAAGCGGAACTTCGCCCGCTACAACCGCGTGCCGACCGTCGGCGTCGGCGTCATGCGCGCCACCGGCGCGAACGTCGTGCAGGTCTGCGACGAGGTGAAAGCGAAGCTGCCGATGCTGCAGAAGCTCGCCGCGCAGGAGGGGATCGAGGTCAGCGTGTCCACCGATTTCTCGCTGTTCATCAAGGACGACATCGAGGAGGTGAAGGAGGCGCTCGTGCTCGGCGTGATCCTCACGGCGCTCGTCACGTTCGTCTTCCTCGGCTCTCTCGGCACCACGCTGAACGTCTGCATCGCGATCCCGACGTCGCTCATCGGCACGTTCATCGCCATAAAGCTGCTGGGCTTCACGGTCAATTTCATGACGCTGCTCGCGCTGTCGCTGTCGGTCGGCGTGGTCGTGGACGATGCGATCCTGGTGCTGGAGAATATCCACCGGCGGATGGAACTCGGGGAGAAGCGGCGGGACGCGGCCTTAAACGGGGCGCGGGAGATCAGTTTCGCGGCCGGGGCGGCGACGCTCTCGATCGTGGCGATCTTCCTGCCGGTGGCGTTCATGCAAGGGTCGATCGGCGCGTTCTTCTACCAGTTCGGCATCACGGTGACGGTGGCGGTGCTGCTGTCGCTCGTCATCGCGCTGACGATCACGCCGATGCTCTGCTCGCTGTTCCTACACGTCGAAAGCAAGGGCGCACCGAAGCCGAAGATCTCACTCTTCCGGCGCATTGTCGGCTTTCCCTTATCTCTGCTTCAGTGGCTCGTCGTCTGGCCGACGAACAAGCTGCTCGACTTCATCGGCTTCCTCTACCTGCGGACCTTGCGGTTCGCGCTCTGGTGGCCGTGGCCGTGGCTGCTCCTGGGTCTGGCGATCGCGGCGGCGGCGGGGCTGTTCGCCGTCGGCGTCGATCAACCGCTGCCGGGCTGGATGAAAAGCGTCACGGGGCAGGAGCGCTTCACGGTGCGGCCAATTGGCCGGGAGCTGGTGCCGAGCGAGGACCAGAACCGGTTCGTCGTGAACATCATCTGCCCGATCAGCACGAACATCGAATACGTCGAGGGGATCGTCGGCCAGTGCGAGACGGTGCTCGCCGACCTGAAGGACGCGGACGGCGAGAAGGAGATCGTCGCGTCGATGTTCGCGACGATTTCGTTCCGCCCCGGCTCGCTCATCACGGAGGGCACGGTCTTCGTGCGCCTGATCCCGTCGAGCGAGCGCACGATGACGCAGGGGGAAGCGATGGCGGAGGTACGCAAGCGCATGGGCGCCATCGCGGGGATGCGGCCGGTGGTGCTGGACCTGTCGACGCAGGGGTTCACGCCGACGCGGGGCTTTCCGGTGAACTTCGCGATCCAGGGGCCGGACTTCGAGACGGTGACGAAACTCTCGGAGGTGATTCGCCGGAAGATGATCGACAGCGGCGTGTTGACGGACGTGAACTCGGACTTCCGGCCGGGGATGCAGGAGGTGCAGATCGTGCCGGACCGCGAGAAGGCGGCGGCGCGGAACGTGAGCATGCGGCGGTTGGCGTTCGTGCTGGCCGTCGGCACCGGCGGCTTCCGCGACGGGCGTTTCACGCCGGCCGTCGAAGGCAGCGGCACCGCGCGCCGGTACGACGTGCGCCTGCGCTACCTCGAAGGCCAGCGTTCCTCGCCGGACGACATCCTCGACGATTTCGTGAAGAACGACGACGGCAAGCTGATCCCGATCCGCGACGTGGCGACGGTGAAGGTGATCTCCACGCTGCCGACGGTCCACCGCTACAACCACGCGCGGAAGGTGGAGTTGACGGCGAACATGGCGTCGGGCGTCTCGCAGGGGGAGGCGATCGCGCGCAGCCTCGCGCTCGCGGAGGAATCGCGCGTCGAGCTGGGCCTGCCGGAGAGCTATCGCGTCGTGAGCCTCGGCAACGCGTCGGCGATGGCGCAGACGATGTCGTCGCTGTTCACGTGCCTCGTGCTCGGCTTCGTCTTCGCGTACATGATCCTCGGCGTGCAGTTCAAGTCGTTCGTCCACCCGTTCACGGTGCTCTTGGCGGTGCCGTTCGGCGTGACGGGAGCGCTGGCGACGCTCTGGTGGTACGGCGACACGCTGAACATGATGAGCATGATCGGCCTCGTATTGCTGGCGGGACTGGTGAAGAAGAATTCGATCGTGCTGGTGGACTACGCGAATCAGGTGCGGCGGCGAAAGGGCTTGAGCGCGAAGGACGCGATGCTGGAGGCGGCGAAGGTGCGGTTGCGGCCGATCATCATGACGTCGATCGCGACGATCGCGGGGGCGGTGCCGCTGGCGATCGGCGCGAGCGCCGGCTCCGAGACGCGGGCGCCGCTCGCGCGGAGCATCATCGGCGGTTCGGCGCTGGCGACGCTCGTGACGCTCGTGGTGGTGCCGGTGTTTTATTGCGTCTTCGAGCGCTTCCTCGGCTGGTTGGCGCGGCAGGCGAAGGCGTGAGGAATTCCGATTGGTCGACGTTCCCATATCGCGCACAATAGAAGTGATCGAACCGGAGCGACCCCGATGAAGCGTCCCCTGTCCCGTCGATTCGTCCTCCGTGCCGCGGGCGCGGCGGTGGCGTTGCCGTTCCTGGACGCGATGCTGCCGCGCCTCCAAGGGGCGCCGTCCACGTTCAAGCCGTGGGCGAAGTCGGCCGTGCAGGCCGTGCCGCGGATGATCGCGTGCTATGTCCCGAACGGCGTGAACATCCTCGAATGGATGCCGAAGGGCGAGGGCGAATCGTACACCCAGTCTCCCACGCTCGAAGTCCTCAAGGAACACCGCAAGGATTTCAGCGTGCTCACCGGCCTCGGACACCCGGCCAGCACCGGCGGGCACAGCGGCGCGGACACCTGGCTGACCGGCGCGAACCTCAAGGCGAAGCCCGGCGCCGACTACACGAACGCGATGTCCGTCGACCAGCTCGCGGCCGAGCTGCACGGCAAGCAGACGCGCTTCCCCTCGCTGCAACTCGGCGACATGAGCGGCACGGGCGGCGCGGGCCACAGCCACACGCTCTCCTTCGACGTGAACGGCACCCCGCTGCCGAGCGAGAACTCGCCGCGCCGGTTGTTCGAGCGGCTCTTCGTGCCCGAAACCGCCGGCGACCGCGCCGCCGCCCTGAAGCGCTACGCCGAGCGCCGCTCCATCCTCGACGACCTCGCGGCCGAGGCGAAGACGCTCGACAAGACCCTCGGCGCGGCCGACCATCGCAAGCTCGACGAATTCCTCGGCAGCGTCCGCCAGACCGAGAAGCAGGTCGAACGGATGCAAGGCTGGATCGACGTGCCGAAGCCGAAGGTCGCGGAGACCGGCCTGCAACTCGGCAGCCAGCCGATGAACGGCCACGACCGGCCGATGTGGCTCGACGTGATGCTGGAGCTTTGCTACCTGGCGTTCGCCACCGACACGACGCGCGTGATCGCCTTCGAATGGAGCCGCGAGGCCGGCGGCTACGGCGGCGGCGGCGAGAACCACCACGAACTCAGCCACCACGGCGGCGACGCCGGGATGCTCCAGAAGCTCGCCGCGATCGATCGCTTCCACCTGGCGCGCCTGGGCCGCTTCCTCGACATGTTGAAATCGACCGCCGAGGGCGACGGCGCGATGCTCGATCGAACCATCGCGATCTTCGGTTCCGGGATGAACAGCGGCGCCGGCGGCGACCACTCGCCGAAAAACCTGCCGTTCCTCGTCGCGGGCGGATCGAAGCTCGGCCTGAAACTCGGCCGGCACCTCGCGCACGATCCGAGCAAGCACCCGCCGCTGGCGAATGCGCTGCTCGCGGTCGTCCAGAAGCTGGGCGTGGAGGCGACCAAGTTCGCCGACTCGACGGGGACGCTGACGGGGCTGGTGTGATTTCGCCCTACCCGACGAACGGCACGACACGGGCGAGTTCGGGCGGCCATGGCGCGGCGATCTCCACGCGCCGGCCATGGGTCGGGTGCGGGAACGCCAGTCGCGCCGCGTGCAGTCCGAGCCGGCGGGCGGGGTCTGCGGCCGCGCCGTAGTCGGCGTCGCTGATCACCGGACAACCCAGCCCGGCGAGGTGCGCGCGGATCTGGTGCTTGCGGCCCGTCTCGATCTTCACTTCGACGAGTGAGAGTCCATTGCGCCGCGCGAGGACGCGGTACCGGCTGATGGCGCGCTTCGCGCCCGGCGCCTCCGCCGCACCGGGCCGCACCCGCAGGTTCGACCCTTCGATCAAAGAATTGTCGACGGTGCCGCTTTCGTGCCGTGGCGCTCCTTCCACGATCGAGAGATACGTCTTTTCGACGGCGTCCCATGCCGCTTGCAACCGGTCGCGGACCTCGGCGCTGCGCGCGAAGAGCAAGACGCCGGACGTGCCGCGATCGAGGCGATGGACGACGAACGGCCGGTCCCGGGATTGCGCCGCGAGCCGGACGAACGCGGTGTCCGCCTTCTCGGCGTCGGTGGCGACGGTCAAGAGGCCGGCCGGCTTGTCGATCGCGACGATCTCGGCGTCTTCGAAAAGGATCGTGAGGTTCGATCGGTTCGGGCGCTCGCGGGCGATCGTCACGCGGTCGCCGGGGGCGAGGGGGTGGTCGTGCCGCGTCGCGGACTCGCCGTTGACGAGTACGCGGCCGGCGCGGAGCAGGTCCTTGACTCGCGTGCGGTTCATTGGCGCGAGCGCCGCGAGCAACCAGGACAGAAGCGCGGCGTCCGCCGTCACGGGCGGCAGGACATGGCCGGAGTTCATGGAGGAACGATACGGTGGTTCCGCGATCCAGACAGATCAAAGACGGTGGTGTGCGTCCGCCAAGCCGTCGTACTACGCCGCCTGCAGGCCGATGCGCTTCCACCAGACCGGTTCGGGGTCTTCCTTCGGCTCGTCCTTCGGTTTCTCGTCCTTCTTCTCGGCCGCCGGCTTCTCCGTGGTCACCACCTGCATCAGCACGCCGAGGATCGTGGCGACGACGACGGCGCCGTTGACGGCGAAGGAATTCTCCGTCACCCATTTCACGGCGTCGTAGTTGCCGGAGGAGTGCGCCAGGGCGAAGGCGGCGTGCCACGAGAGGACCACGCCGAGGTAGCTCAGCAGGATCATGGTCCAGAGGCGGTAGAGGAGGACGCCGAAGAGGCCGCCGGCGAGGAAGACGGCCCAGAGTTCCTGCCCTTGCGGGAAGACAGTCTGGACGGCGAACCAGAAGCCGATGCCACCGGCGACGAAGGCGAAGACCTTGGCGAGTTCGATGGCGAGGACGCCGCCGGCGAAGGCGAGGAGCAGGCCCATGACGAGGATCGGCCCGCCGGCGGCGCGGCCGGAGGCCATGCCGACGATGCCGGCGGCGGCGGTGAACCCGAACACCATCCAGAAGCGATGCCAGCGCCAGCCGAACCCCCAGAGGAGGAAACCGACGAGCATGAGGAATCCGCCGGCCCCGAGGGAGAGGCCGGCGAGCTCCGCGATCACGTCTGGGGAAATCAGGGTCATCGGAAACCGCCGGGTCGCGTTCTGCCGTCCGCCGACATTTCAGATATACCCGAAGTGAACGGACGGGCGGAACCGTCGGCAAGCGAAGGCGGGGGCGGAAGAATCGTTTCCTGGCAAACTGGCGCGATTGTGTCGGCTTCTCCGTCAGTCGCCCTGTATCCGAATGGAAACGCTCCGAGTTCGAGGCCCGTCGAACTCGCAGAGATAGATTCCCTGCCAGGTACCGAGATGGAGCCGGCCGTCCTCGACGATCAGCGTGGCACTGGACCCGACGAGGCTGGCCTTGATGTGGGAATCGCTGTTCCCCTCGGCATGGCGGAATCCGGGGACGCGGTGCGGGGCGACGCGCTCGAACCAGAGGAGCATGTCGTGGACGACGTCGGGGTCGGCGTTCTCCTGCACCGTGACGCCGGCGGTGGTGTGCGGGACGTAGACGACGCAGAGGCCGTTCCGCACGCCGGAGTCGGCGACGGCCCGCGCGACGCGATCGGTGATCTCGACGAATTCGCAACGGGCGGACGTGGGTACGGTGAATCGCGTCATGGTCGCTAGAATAGGCGGGGAACCCGCGGAGGCGAATCGCGCGATGGCCAGCATCTTGCTCGTGGACGACAACGCGGTGGAGCGCCGCCACTTGGCGGGCATCCTCGCCGGCGCGGAGTACGCGGTGGTGGAGGCGGCCGACGGGGCAGAGGCGCTCGCGGCCGTGGCGAACGCCGCGCCGGACGCCGTCGTCTGCGACATCCACGGGTCGGAGCGGGACAGCCTCGCGCTGGTCGCGGCGCTGCGGCGGGAAGTGCCGTCGACGCCGGTGCTCGTGACGGCGATCTTCGGCAGCGAGGAACTGGCGGTGAAGGCGCTGCGCGCCGGGGCGTCCAACTACCTGCCGAAGCGGAACCTCGCGCGGGACATCCTGCAAGTCCTGGACGAGCTGCTGTCCGTCGCGCAGTCGCAATCGCAGCAGGCGGTGTTCCTCGGCCGCATGACCGCCGTCGAGCACGAGTTCGTGATCGAGAACAACCCGGACCTCGTGAGCCACGTGGTGTCGCACGTGGAGTCGATGATGAGCCAGATGCGGCAGTTCTCGGAGTCGGAGCGCGTGCAGGTGGGCGTGGCGGTGCACGAGGCGGTGCTGAACGCGATCGTGCACGGGAACCTGGAGATCAGTTCGGAATTGAAGGCCGGGGATTGGGACGAGTACCACGCGGCGGTGTCGAGCCGATCGAAGTGCGATCCGTACCAGCGGCGGCGCGTGAGCGTGACGGTGCGGGCGACGCGCGAGCCGATGCTGATGGTGCGCGTGCGCGATCAAGGCCCCGGCTTCGATCCGTCGAAGCTGCCGGACCCGACCGACCCGAAGAACATCGAGACCGGTAGCGGACGCGGGATGCTGCTCATCCGCACCTTCTTCGACACGGTCGAGCACAGCCCGAACGGCAACGAGATCACGATGGTGAAGCGCGAATCGCTCGGCCGCATGGATTGAACGCTAGTCGAGCACGTCCGATTCGGGCACCCAGCCGGCGGCGCCGCCGGGCAATTCCACTTGCACCCATCCCCCGCGGCGGGTCAGTTCCTTCAACTCCGCGCCCGCCGGCAAGCGATCCGACAGCTTGGCCGGATAGCTCGAACCGTTCCCGACGCGCAGCGTCGCCGGCTTCGCGAGCACGAGCGGGATCGGCGCATCGACCGCGACCCAGCGGCTGAGAGTGAACGCTGAAATGAAACAGACCAATCCGACGACGGCCAACGCGAGCGATGCGTTCGATCGCGCCGTGCGATGGCGAATCCATCCCGCGACGCCCGCCAGACCGAAGGCACCCGCAAGGAAGAACAGTTCGGCGGATGAGATTCGAAAACGGATCGCGTCGAAGCCGTCGGGACGCACGCGCAGCGTCGGATCGGCCGATTCGGGATAGCGGAGCGTCGCGCGGAGTGCGAGGAGATCGGCTTGGATTTCCCGATCCGCGGGCGCGTGACTCAGCGCGCGGTGCAAGTGCCGAATCGCGTCCGGCGTGTCCCCGGCGAGGGCGAGCGCCCGCGCCTTGGCGTGGGCCGATTCGGGAGAATCGTCCAGCAACTCGGCGACCCGTCGGAACGAGGCCCGCGCCGTGGCCGCATCGCGGCGCTCGTCCACGCCGGCGAGAAACCAACTCACCGCCGGCGGTTCCGTGTGGCCGATCATCAGCGCGAGTACGAACAGGGCCGTCATGCCGCGTCCTCCCAGTCGAGAATCATGCGGCGGACGCGCGGCACGAGGTCGGCGGATGCTCGTATCGGCGCGAACCGTTCGGCGTCGCCGGCCGAGGCCAAGTTCCGCACATACTCGATCCGCTCCGGGGCGAAGGACAAGGCTTCGAGCGCCCGGACGAAGTCGCCGGGCGTGGCCGTGGGGGCGACGGCGCCGTGCCGGACGGCGAGGTAATGTCGCAGGGCTTCGAGCGCGGCCCCGGCGGGATCGGGCGATCGGGCCGCGCGATCGAGGGCGTCCAGCGCGGTCCGCACCGCGCGGATGCGGCGGAGTCGCGCGAGGCGGACGCCGTCGGGATTGCGAAACCGTTCGATCGCCAGACCGAGGAGCGCAAGGAAGATCAATCCGTTCGCCAGCGATGCCCACGCGGCGAGGCCGGGCCGGAAACCGGTTCCGGTGGTCGGCCAGGCAAAGAAGCGCTCCGGTGCGTCCAGCGGTCGTTGCGGCGGCGACGCGTCGGCCGGCTTCACCACGATCGGGATCGCATCGAGGTACTTCGTGGCGACCGTCGCGCTGCCGGGCGCGTAGTACGCGACGGCGAGTTCCGGCAGTTCCTTCACGGCGACACCGCGCGGGCGGAGTTTGTAGTGGAACGTCACGGCGTTCGGAGCGTTCGTCGGTTCCTCGTCGAGGATTTCGCGGAAGGCGGCCTTGAACGCCGGCCTCTCCCGCAGCGCCGGTCGACGGATGCGTTCCGGGTTCGTCGCGCCCAGGAACGTGATCTCGAGGTGGATCGTGTCCTCGTCGTCGAGCTCCGTCGGAAGCGCCCACCAGGAAATGGCGAAGCCGGAGCCGGCGATGGCGTTCGAGAAGTTGGGGGCGGATTGGAAGATCGCCGGCGCGTCGTCGTCGGCCCGCGCGGTCGAGGCGAAAAGCAGCGTCAGCAGCGCCAGCCTACCAATCGCGCACATTCGGCCGCTCCGGTCCGGCGCGGAGGAGTTCGTTCTGCCGGCGCGCCGCCTTCAGCCGCGCCGCGGCGCGATCCAGCAGCGCGTCGGTGTCGCGCGGGGACAATCGCTGCGTCGGCCCTTCGTCCTTCACCACCGGCAGCGTCCCCGCGCCCGGCGCCGGCGCGTCGGTGCCTGGGGGCGGCTGACCCGTCTTCGATTGCGTCGTCGTGCCGGATTGGCCCGTCGTTCCGTTCGACTTGGGCGACGTCTCGCCCGGCCCTTCCGTGCCCGGTTCGGTCATCGACTTCGGCGCGGGGCGCGGTTCTTCGGGGTTCGGTTCATTCGGCGTCGGTGGGTCCTTCTGCCGCGCCCGCTCGCGGTTCCAGAGCACTTTCGCCAGTTCCAAATTGAGTCGCGCCGATTCGGCGAGTTCCTTCTCCAGCCCGGGTTCGGCGAGGCAGTCCTCGAAGGAAGCGATCGCCGCGCGGAGGACGCCCACGTCGCCATCGCGGCGCAGGAGGCAGACGCCGCGGTTGTAGAGCGCCTGCCGACAGCGGGCAGCCGGGATGGCGCGGTCGTCGAGGCAACGGAGATAGTTCAGCTCGGCTTCGCGGAACTCCCCGCGCCCGAACTGGAGCGCGGCGCGATTGAACGCGACGAGGCCGGGGTCGTCGGTGCGTTCGGCGGCGGCGTCGAAGTGGCGCTCGGCGTCCGGCGCGCCGGCGCGGGCGGCGGCGTTGCCGTCGCGCACGCGGTCGTGCGAGCCGATCGCGAAGAGCGCCATGGCGAGCGAAACGCGGATCATGCTTCCAGTTTACCCGTTATCGGGCGCGCCACCATGCGAAAGCGAGCAGGACGAGCGCCGCCCCGACGAACGGGGCGGTCCGGTCGCGGGGCTGCGGGAGCCGTTCGTCGTCCAACTCGCGCGCGGCGCCCGGTTCGATCGTGCGCCGGTAGATCTCTTGCGCATCCGGCGCTTCGCGGCGGGCGGGGAAGAGCGTGCCGCCCGTTCCCGCGGCGATCGCCTCGGCCACGTCTTCGTGGAGTCGCGATTGCACCGGCACCGGGACGCCGGCCTTGTCGAGCGTTTCCAGCGGCGCGCCGCGCAAATAAATGAACGACTCGTCGACCGGATCACCGAGCGCGACGACATGGACGGGGATGACGGCGCGGCGGACGATCGGAAAGGCGTCGCGCCATTCCTTGTCGCCGGCGGGATCGTCGCCGTCGGTGAGGAGGACGATCTCGCGGAAGCCGGGGAAGCGCGGGTCGTGCGCGTCGACGGCGGCGGCGAGGGCGGCGCCGATCCGCGTGCCGGACGGGGCGGCATCGTCGGCGGGTCGGATTTCGGCCGGCGGCGTCGTGGCGTCCAGTTCCTCGAGCCGGAAATCGACGTGATCGTAATCTGTGGTGAGCGGCACGATGGTGGTCGGGCGCGCGGCGAAGACGATCACGGCCACGCGGTGCCCGCCCCGCGCGCGCAGTTCCGCGACCAGCCCGCGCGCCGCCGCGATCGCGGCCTGCCAGCGCGCCGGCCGGTTCCGGTCCGCCATGTCCTCCGCCCACATGCTGCGGCTGAAGTCGATGGCGAGCACGATGTCGCGGCCGACGGCGACGCCGCGCTCGTCGGCCACGCCCCAGCGCGGCCGCGCGACGGCGCCGACCAGCGCCAGCCACGCGAGCGCGACGCACAGCCGCGCGAGCCAGGGCCGCGCATCGGCGACGGTGCGAAGCGCGGCGATCGCGCCCGGACGGCCGAGCGCCGCCAGCCGTGCCCGGTCGCGCCGCTCCCGACCGCGCCGCAGGATCGCATAGACCGCCGGCGCGAGCGCCAGCCAGAACGCGCCGGGATTCGCGAACCGCACGGCCGACAGGAACTCCCGGAGTTCGAGCGCGAGGTTCGTCATGGCAGGCGCCTCCAAACGAACCGCTCGGCGACGACGAGCGCCGCGAGGCACGCGAGCGCCGCCGCCGCCAGCGCCGGCGCGAACCGATGATACCGGCGATACTGGAAGCTCAGCGCGGGCGTGCGCTCGAGCGCGTCGATGGTGCGATACACTTCGCGCATCGCGTCGGCGTCCGCGGCGGCGAATGCCCGGCCGCCGGTCGATTCCGCGACGGCCTCGAGCGCGGCGCGGCCGGCGGCGCGCTGCCGGCGCGCCTCCTCCGGCGCGTCCGCCTTCGGTTCGCCGCCGCAGTCGATGGCGTAGATCGGGATGCCGAGGTTCGCCGCCAACTGCGCCGCCTGGCGCGGCGTGAACGGCGCGTCGGCGCCTTCGCCGGCCACGTTGTGCTCGCCGTCGGAGAGAACGATCAACACGCGGCGCCGGTCGGCGGCGGGCTTCAGCCGGATCAACCCCTCCGCGAGCGCATCGCCGATGTTCGTGCCGGAATCCAGACCCGCGCCCTTCGGTTCGAGGCGGGACAGAATCGCGAGCAGCACCGTGTGGTTCAGCGTGAGCGGGCATTCCGTGCGCGGCCACGCGGCGAAGGCGACGAGCGCGATCGCGTCGTTCCGTCGGCCCTCGAAGTTGGAACCGTCGGCGGCGCTGCCGCCGTCCACGAAGAGCGCGAACGCCCGCCGCGCGGTCTCCAGGCGCGACGTGCCGGCGGCGTCGGGTTCGGCCATGCTGCCGGACACGTCGCAGACGAACGCGAGCGCGATCCCCTCGGCCGGCAGGCGCGTCGCGCGGTCCGGCACGCGCGGCCCGGCGAGCGCGAGCACCGCCAGCGCGAGGATCGCGCCGCGCAGGGCGATCGAGACGATCTCGGCGCGCCGCGCCGCGCCGCCGGGCAGGCCCGCGAACGCGGCGAGGTGGGAATGGCGGAACGCGGCCCGACGCCGGCGCGCCCACGCCCGCGCGGCCAGCGCCGCGACCGGGAGCAGCCACAACCACGCCGGCGATTCGAAATCCATGGCATCCACCTTAGCGTGCCCCGGCCCGGCCGGCGACTTTTCCCTTGCATCCGCCCCGCGACGACGCTATGCCCCCGTCCGGGAACCGTCACGCACCGGCTGTCGCACCATGCCTCCGGCCCACAGGGTCGTCCGCATCGTTTTTCTCGCGCTGGCCGCGCTCGCGCCCGGCTGCGCCGGCAACCGGAACCTCCACACGCCGCCGGCCGCCACCACGAAACTGTTCTGGCAGTCCGAACCGGGCGCGGAATCGTGCCGGCCGGAAACGGACAAGGTCATCATCGACGGCCTCGCCGCGCAGCTCGGCGGTCCGCCGCCGCCCCCCGTCGCGCGGCCGCTCCAAGTCCTCGCGCTCTCCGCCGGCGGCAAGTACGCCGCCTATTCCGCCGGCCTCCTCTGCGGATGGACCGAAACCGGCACGCGCCCCACCTTCGACATCGTCACCGGCGTCAGCAGCGGCGCCATCCTTTCCCTCTACGCCTTCCTCGGCCCGCAATACGACGCCAAGCTCAAGTGCTTCTTCACCGAATACAACCAGTCGGACCTCTTCCCCGTCCGCCCGTTGCGGAACCTGATCGTCAACGGCTCGATGGCGGCGCCCATCGGCCTCAAGAGGTCGATCGACCGCGAGATCAACAACTTCACGCTCGCCGAGATCGCGCTCGCTCACAAGGCCGGACGCCGGCTCTACCTCGCCACCATGAACGTCCACACCAAGAAGCTCGTGATCTGGGACATCGGCGGCATCGCGTGCAGCGGCCGGCCCGACGCCCTCGCCCTCGCCCGCACGGTCATGCTCGCCGCCACCGCCGTGCCCGCCCTGCTGCCGCCCGTCGAGATCGACGTCGTCGTGGACGGCAAGCGCTACACCGAACTCCACTGCGACGCCGGACCGGTGACGCAGACGTTCGTCCGCTTCGGCCCGCACGATTGCCCGCGCCCCGGCGCGAAATGGCTCGCCGGCTCGCAGCTCTACTGCCTCGCCGCCGGCAAGATCGACCCCGACCCGATCGAGGGCCGCGTCGGTTTCATCGGCCGCGTCAGCGCCAGCGTCTCGGCGTCGCTCTACGCCCTCTACCGCGTCGAACTCATGAAGCTGCATTCCCTCTGCCTCACCTCCGGCATGCAGTTCAACCTCGCCGCCATCCCGCCGGACACCGCGATCGACGTCGACAGCACCAGCATCCAGGCGAAGGTGATGAAGCCGCTGTTCGATCTGGGCCACCGCACGGCCGTCGCCGGCATCCCGTGGCGGCACACGCCGCCCGGCGCGCTCGACGGCGAGGAGGCCGAACCCCGCTCCGGCACCACGTTCCGATCGGTGCGGTGACGCGGAACGGGCCGGCCCGGCAAAAAAGGTGCACGGCGCGGGCGGCGCCGGCCGATACCACTCGTGTCGCCAACGAGGGTCGGTCATGCGCGCGTTCGCCGCCATCCTGTTCGTCGCCGCGCTCGGCGCCGGGGTCCGGGCCGAAGACAAGGAGCCGTTCGCGGCCCGCATGTCGACGTTCCTCACCCCCACGCCGCACACCCACGAACGCGCCGGCACGGTCAAGCCGTATTCGCTCCTGGCCGCGGCCGGGAAGAGTTCGCACGAATCCGGCGGCTACATCGGCGGCGGCAAGCTCGTCCACGGCGAGGGCCGCGGCGTCACCGACGGCGTCTTCGGCTGGGACTATACCTTCTTCAACCGCCGCCCCGGCCGCATCTTCCTCGGCTGGCACAACGACTCCACCAAGCACCAGACGCCGATCCTGCCGCGCTACGCCGCCGAAGGCCCGCGCGTCACCGACGTCTTCGCGCTCCAACCCTTCAAGAAGGCCGTCCGCGAAGCCAAGCACGAGAAGCAAACCGGCGGCCAACACGAGTAATTCCGCACCGCGCCGGTAGAATGCGGGAGTCTCGCCTCCGCAGGTGCCCCGCATGTCGATTCGCCTCGCGGTCTACCACGCCCCGTTTGATCCGCCCACGCAGCACCACCGCCGCATCGCCGAACGGCTCGTCGAGCTGTTCGACCGCGTCGTCGTCGTCCCCTCCGGCCCGCGGCCCAAGCCCGCCGCCGTCCCCGACAGCCAGCCCGTCCACCGCGCGACCATGTCCGACCTGCACTTCCGCGGGTTGGAGGATCGCGGCCTCACCGTCGACCTCTCCGACCTCGAAGACAACTGCCACAGCCCCCCCGCCTGCCTCACCGACCGCTACCTCGCCGAAGGGGTCGAGTTCTGGCACGTCGTCTCCGTCGATTGGATCCGCGGCGGCGCGACGAGGAAATCCACCATCCACGTCGAATGGGAGCGCGGCACGCAGCAGTGGGATTCCGTCGGCTTCATCGTCCTCCGCGAACGCGGCGAACCGATCGAACCCGCCGACCTGCCGCCCAAGCACATCGTCCTCGAACACGATCCCTACGTGCCGAGCCAGTCGGTGCGCATGATGCTCAACCAGGGCGAGGCGGCCGCGACCGAGCACCTCCAGCCGTCCGTCGCCGCGTACATCCGCCGGCACGGCCTCTACCGCGACGTGCCGGTCGACGGCCGTGCCACCTTCAAGCCCGACCATGCCAAGTTCCAACTGTACGTCGACGAGTGGAAGGAAACCTCCCGCAACATCGGCGAACTGCTCGCCCCCTACACCGGCGACCGCCCCGAAATGATCGTCGCCGTCGGCGGCGACGGCACCATGCTCCGCGCCATCCGCAAGCACTGGCGCGATCGCCTCCCCTTCTACGGCATCAACACCGGCGGCCTCGGCTTCCTCCTCAGCGGCCGCGACGTCACCACCTTCTGGCGCGAGGAACTGCTCCTCTACCACCTGCCGCTGCTGCTCGTCGAAGTCGAGTTCGCCTCCGGCGGCAAGCAGAAGGCCGTCGCCTTCAACGAGGCCTGGGTCGAGCGCGCCACCGGCCAGACGGCGTGGGTGCGCGTCAGCGTCAACGGCGTGGAGCGCATGCGGAAACTCGTCGGCGACGGCGTGCTCGTCTCGACCGCGGCCGGCTCCACCTCCTACGCCCGCGCCATGGGCGCGCCGCCGGTGCCGCTGAACACCGGCGTCCTGCTGCTCGTAGGGTCGAACGTGCTGCGCCCGGCGTTCTGGCGCCCGGCCGTGCTGCCGATGTCGGCGGAGGTGACCTTCGAGACGATCGACGCCGCCAAGCGCCCGTTGCAGGGTTACGTCGACGGCGAGTTGTTCCCGGAGCCGGTGAAGCGGATGACGATCCGCGTCAGCCGCACCGCCGCCGTGGAACTGGCCTTCACCCGCGGCCACGACCCCTTCGCGAAGCTCGCCCAGGTCCAGTTCCCCGACGACGGGGAGTGATCCGCCGCCTCGCGATCGTCGGTCGCGTCTTTCCGCCGCGACTGCGCCACCCACCGGCGGAAAGACGCCCGATTTCCGGAAGCGCCATAGCCCGGTAAGGACTTACGGCGATTCCCACCAAATACTCGCCGGTGTGTTCGCGAAGCCGGACCGCCGTGCCCGGCGGAGACCGTACTTGGCCCCGGCAGGGGCCGCGGGCTGTGGCCACGGGTGGAGCGAAGCGGAACCCGTGGCCCATGGCGCGCGATTCAGTGGGAACTGCGCTTCCACGGGTTTCGCTTCGCTTCACCCGTGGCTGGTATGTTCACATTTAGCCGCCCGGATCCCACTTCCT
>CAYVRB010000101.1:0-18592 GCA_964453375.1 uncultured Alcaligenaceae bacterium | reverse complement strand
CGCCCACCGGTCCGGCGCCGCCGACCGGGCCGGCGCCGCCCGAGGGGCTGCCCGCGGTGGCGCCGCCCGGCGGAGGCTGCATCGGGCCGGGCGTCCGACCGCCCATCGGCCCCATCGGCCCCATGGGGCCGCCGGCCATCGGGCCGCGGCCCGGGCCGACGCCTCCGGCCCCCGCTTGCGGACGCGGCGGGGGCGGATCGATGTCGGTTCCGTCGATGGACGCCTGGAAATACCGATCCATCAAGACATTCTTGAGCAAGACTTCGGGGTTCGGATTCAATTGCTTGGCGGAATCGAGCTCGCGGTACATCCGGTGTTGGACGTAATTGGGCGCTCCGTAGCCGAACGCCAGCCCGACCACCATCGCGTCGGCGCCTTTGGCGTCCTTGGCGTAGACCGGCCCTTTGGGGTGCTGCAGGAAGCTCGCCAGACCCGATTCGAGCCAGCTCGGCAACTGGACGTTGCGGGGCAGCACGCCGGTCGCGAAGTAGAGCTGGCGCGTCGCCTCGCGGCTCATGGCGGAGTGATCCATCTCCTCTTCGACGAGTTTGTCCACGAGGGCGAGCGTCATCATGCGCGCGAGTTCGGCGGGGGATTGCTTCTGGCCGCCCGTCGGCGGGATTCCCTTGAGCAGTTCGTCGCGGCTCCAGCCGTTCTTGTAGGAGGCGCGGGCGAGGTCTTGGAACGACGCGCCGAGTTGATCGGTTCGTTCCGGGGAGAAGACGAGCAGGTCGTGCGCCGGGGAATAGAACGCGTCGGACTGCATCGAGAGGCCGTCGAGCTTTTCGCGGAGCGACGGCATGTCGGTCACGCGGTCCGCGAGGACGACGGTGAACGGCTTGTCGGGCAGCGCGGGCGAAAGCCCTTGGAGCGCGTGCCAGAGGTAGAACGCCTTGAAGTTGCGTTCGAGCGCGTTCAGGCGACGATCGAGCACGGCGGGATTGACCTGCCGTTCGCCCCAGTACACGACGTTGTAGTGCTTGCCGGTCTTCACCGCCCCGGCCGAGAGGCGATTGCGCCACTCCTCCGCGTCGCTGGTCGTCGGAAGCGGCTGATCCAGCTTCGGACCGATCCGGCTCCAGATTTCCGCGAACTTCGCCACCTTCTCCGACGGCTTGCGAGTCGGATCGGTCTTCAGCACTTCGAGCAGTTTGACGGTATCGTTGGCGTAGGCGAACGCCTCGTCGATCATGCCGAGCGCCAGGGCATCGGCGGTCAGTTCGTAGATCGGCTCGAATTTCCGATTGGTCGACCACTTCTGGTAGCGATCCTTGATCGGCATTTCGAGCGAAGGTTGGTAACCGACATCCTTCGCGAGGTCCGCCGGCACCTTCTTGATCTGCACGGAGGTATTGTCGCTGTAGAGATAGGTCAATCCATACTTGGTGCGCATGGCGTACCAGGCGGGATTGGTTTCGCTGTTGCGCTTCTTGTCCGGGTAGAAGAGACGGACGTTGATGGAGCGGAACGGAGCGACGACGTGGATCGACTTGGCCTTGTCGACGCTGCTGCCGGCGCCGCGGCCGGGACCGCCCATCGGGCCGCCCATCGGCCCCATCGGTCCGATGCCGCCGACATTCGCGCCGGGGCCGCCGGTGGCCGCGCCCGGCGCGTTGGGGTCTTCGCCGCCGGGCGCGAGGCCGGGATCGCCGATTCCTCCGCCGGCGGGCGCCACCGCGCCGCCGCCGTCCAGGATGACGCGGATGACGAGATACCCGGGTGCCGTAACGTCGTTCGAGTTCTGCGCGGTCGCGGCGCTCGAGGCCGCGACGGCCAGGCCGAGTCCGAGGAGCCATCGACGCATGGTCCTTCTCCCAAAGGGGTCCCGAACGGGACCGTGGCTTTCCCACATCCTATCCGGCGCCGAAGCGCGAATAGGGAAATTCGTCCGACGAATCATGCTCCGGCGAACGCCGGCACGACCGCGGGAACCTTCGCCTCATCGAGCAGTTTCAACGATGTCGGCTTGTTCGTTTCGCGCCACCGCTGGAGCGCCTCGAAATTCGGGGCATTCCCCGGCGAGGCGATCTTCTCGAGCGGCACGAGCACGCGCTCCGTCAACACCGTCGCGAGCGATTCGAACTTCGGCCGGTACTTGCCGGCGTTCGGCACGCGCTGCATGTCCGCCAGCGCCGTAATCAGATGGCTGCCCACCACCTTCCACGGGATCGACTTGTCCTGGGCGTTCCCGGCCTTCTTGCCCGAGAAGTTCGCCACGCCCTGCGCGATGCAATCGCACAGCGCGTCGACGTTCACGTCCTTGTAGTCGTGGAGGTTGCAAAGCCCGGCGGTCGCGGCCGCCACCTCGTCGTTCCCCGGCGCGGTCGTGATCGACGCGTCGCCGACCGCGATCTTCGCCAGCGTCACGATCGGGTAGACCGCCTTGCCGTTCTGCGAATCGACGAACTGCGGATAGCGGACCTGCGCGAGCGCCCGGATCGCCGCGCGGCGGAAATAGCGGATCACCATCTGTTGCTCGGTCGAGACGGTGTTCGCCTGCAACTGGCCGACGGGGATCGGCGGCGTCTTGGGATCGCCGGCCTTCGGCGCCGGCGCCTTCGGCATCGGCGGGGGCGGCAACGGCGGCGGAGGCGGCAGCGGCGACGCCGGCTGGCGACCGTACGGTTTCGTCCGCAGGACGATCGCCTCGAGCGCCTCCACCAGCTTCACCATCTCGCCGTCCTTCACCGTGTGGATCATGTATTTGGCTTCGTCCCGCAGGATCGGGTTGTACGCGGCGATCAGGCCTTCGGCCGCGCGCAGGGCGAAGATGAGCACCTCGGGATCGGTGTTCGGGTTCGTCAGGAGTTCCAGGATCGTCGGGAAGTGCGCCGGCGCGCCCGACTTGGCGGCGAGCGCCAGCATGCGCGCCGCGTTCACCCGCATGATCGACGGCACGTCCGGCGGCGGATCGCCGGCCTTCGCCGGCGCGGGATAAAGGATCTCGCGGATCGCCCCGTCCATCGCCACGCCGAACCACACGATGAAGTCCGCCTGGTCGATCGAGAGCTTCCGCCCCCAACTCGGCACCAGAATGAACCGCTCCGCTTCGGCGAATCGCGATTCCAAGGTGAGTTCGGGCGGGATGGGGCGAAGTTGGTTATTCGTCGGATCGGGCGGCACGTAGTACTTCTTGTCCGTCAGGGCGTACACCAATTCCCGCGCCATGGCCTGCATCGAGTCCGTGTGCAGCTTGCTCGGCTTCTTCGTGGCCGATTCCAGAACGATCAGCTTGCCGTCGCGCAGGTCTTGCGTCGTGACGCGGACATTGCCGAGGCTGATGGTGGAGGGGAGCTTGAGTTGGAAGCTGTCGAGGGGCACGTTGCGGCGCGGCGGGGGCGCTTTCGCGGGGGCGGGCTCCGCCGCCGGGGCGGCCGGTTTCGCCGGCGCGGCCGGGTTCTGGCCGACGGCCGACGATCCGCAGACGGCGACGGCGAGCACGAGAAACGCGAGGGCGGACGGAAGCGACTTCATGGATCGGGGCATCCGCGAGACGGCGTATCGGCGCGATACGGGCGAAGATGTAACGGCGGACGGACCGGGGCGTTGGCGACGGTCCGCGCCAGTTTTCAGGTTATCAGCGATTGGCGCCGGTTGCAAGCGTTCCGGGGCCGGACACCGGAACGGGAGGTTCGCCGGGCGCGGTCGTGCGGAAAGTGCGATTGTCGCCGGGCCGGGAGTTGGTAACTTGTAAGGATCGGGCCGTAGCGCAGCTTGGCTAGCGCGCTTGCTTGGGGTGCAAGAGGTCGGGAGTTCAAATCTCCCCGGTCCGACTCGGAAACGCAAAGCCCTTCGGCGCCATCGCCGAAGGGCTTTTTCCGTGAATCACCCGGTCAACCACCTTGGCCCGATTCCGCCGGCGATGGGAATCGTTCCTGAATCCACTCTTGCCACAGCGGAGACTCGCGGGCGACGTTCGCAGCGGCGCGATCGCCGTAGAGGTAGAGGTTCACCCCCACCATGATCTGGCCGCAGTTGTAGGTGCCGAGGGCGGCGACGCCCGGCCCCGGCGTGTCGAGCCGGAGCAAAATGTCGTTCGGGCTGTGCGTGGCGTGCTCCACCACGCCGCCGAGCGCCGGGGCGCCGGCGGGGGCCGCCCAACGCTGGCCGACGCTCGCGCCTTGCAACCCCAACGCCGCGGTCAGCGTTTCCCAAGCTTCGGCTTCCGTGCCGGCGGCGACGGTCATCTTCTGCATGAGCGCCGAGCGCTGGCCGCGGAAGTGCGTGAGGTAGATCCGCAGCGTGCGGAAGAAGCCGGGCCAGCCGTGTTCGGTGCCCTCGAGTTGGTTGTCCCAGTCGTCTTGGCTGGTGAAGAGGCTGTGCACCACGCGGACGATGCAGGTGCCGCCGGCCTTCGCCTCCACGCTCCATTCGGTGGCCATCGGCGGCATGTCGGGCGTCCAACCCGGCGACTCGGCGGCGAACATCCGCGGCGGATCCCACGCGGTCATGACGGCGCGGGACTCCATGCCGGGGCCGAAGTTCGACTTCACCGCGACCGGCTTGCCGTCGACCTCCTCGATCTCGGTCGGCACGAACCAGGACGACACGCCCGGCCCGGTGGCGATGGCCGCCCACACCTCCTCCGGCGTGCCGGGGACTTCGGTCTCGACCTGCACGGACCGACGTCCGTTGGCCTCTTTCTTCACGCTCATGACGGCTCCTGGGGATCGGATTTCAAAGACAGGGAATGCGTTAAGACGTGCGGCGCTTCTTGGCGGCCGTTGATCGGACGACCACCGATCCGCGGCCGGCGCTCGCGAACGGCACTTTATTTCGAGCGAGGGCCGCGTCGATCAGGCACGCGACTTCCGAACGTGCCAGGGTGGACGCGCCCTCGAGTAGTATCCAGCGCGTCTGGCTGGATCCGAGCAACAGTTTCGCGGGATCCGGCAAATCCTTGCCTTGATTGAAGTACAGCTTCACGGCGTCCGCGCTCGCGCGGATGGCCAGTACGCCCTCGTAGCCTTGCTCGGTCGGTGAATAGCTGATGACCACGGCACCCAAGTTGTCGTACTCGTAGACCACCTCATGCGCCGTGGGCAGGCGCTTTTGCAGGCTCTTTCGAATCGCGCCGATGAGCCGAAGATGCGCCGGCGCTAACTTGTCGATCAGCGTCCGCAACGCGGCTTCGGCCACTCGTCGCTCCGTCGCCGACTGGGTACGGACGGTCGCCTCAACTACTTTCTTCACGCTCATGACGGACCCTTCGAATCGGAGACCTTAGGCAACGGATGCGCCACGACGACTACGCGGTGCGCGCGGCCGCCGGGGGCGGACTCGTCGTGATACTTCGAAACGAGCTTCGCGATCGCCTCGGACAGCTCGCCCGTGAACGCCGCGCGCTCCGTCGGCGAGCGAAAGCGGATTTCCGTATCCACCGCCAACGTCGCCAGGCGCTTGCCGGCGTCCGTCGCGCGGCGCACGAGATCGCCCACCTCGCGGACGATCCGGGCGCCGAGCGCGATGAGATAACTCGCCGACAGCCGATCGACCTCCTTCTTCGGATCGACGGCGACGGGGCCGAGGGCGCCCGGCGAGACGACGTAAGTCGCGGCCGTCGCGACGAGCAACCGTTCGGTCAGCCCGCCCCATTTGCGTTCCTGCGCGAGGCAGACCAGTCCGTGGCCTTCCAGCGCGTTCAGGTGGTAGTTGACCTTCTGCCGCGCCAGTCCGACGCGCGTCGCCAGCGTCGCCGCCGAGGCGGGCACGGCCAGCTCGGCGAGCAGCCGGTTCCGAATCGGCTCCAGGGCCACGGTCGCGGCGGCGGGGTCTTCAATGACCTGAATGTCGAGCATAACGGGATGGTATCATTGACAAAATTTATTGTCAATGAAATTCCGCGAGATTCCCGGCCCTTTTCCGCTCAACACACCCATCGTGGAAACTGGTGAGCGTCGAGGCGTCAGCCCGACGTGGCTGGAATTGCCGATCCTCGTCGGGCTGACGTCTCGACGCTCATCTCGGCGCTCGGTCCAGCACCACGTTCACTTCCGAAGAGCAAATCGGCCTCGCACATTTCGCGCCCGTCGGGTATTCCTGCGGACCTACCGCGACCGGAGGGAGTCGGTTGACGCGACGCGACCTCGCGATCGTCGCGGCGGCGTTCCTGGCGTACTGCTGCTTCGCCACGTTCGTGCCGCCGTTCGACGACGAATTCTACTACTGGTGCTGGTCGGAATCGCTGCAGCTCAGCTACTACGACCACCCGCCGATGACGGCGTACCTGATCCGCGCCGCCACGGCCGTCTTCGGGAACACGCTCTTCGCGGTGCGCCTGCCGGCGTGCGTGTCGACCGCGTGCGTCCTCGCTGTCGTGCTCGCGCTCAGCAAGCCGAAGCGCGTCGCCCCCTGGCTCTTCGCCACGCCGCTCTTCAGCTTCGGCGCCGTGATCGTCACACCGGATACGCCGCTCCTGATGTTTTGGGCGGCCTACGTCTATTGGTTGGTCAAGGTCCACGAGCGCCTCGACGTCGCCGCCCGCGACGGCGGCGTCCCGCTGCACCTCTGGCTCGTTGGCGGATTGATCCTCGGCTGCGGCGTCCTCGGCAAATACACCACCGGCCTCGCCGTGCCCGCGGGCTTCCTCGCGTTCCTGCTCGCCGGCCGCGTACGATCGTGGTTCGCCGGCTACGTCCTGCACGGCCTCGTCGCGTTCCTCGTCGCGTCCCCGATCCTCATCCACAACATCCGCCACGATTTCGTGCCGCTGCTCTACCAGTGGAAGCACTCGATGGGGACGATCGATCCGAGCGCGAAGCGCTTCGGCGAGTTCGTCGGGGTGCAGGTGGTGCTGGCGGGGACGATGCCGTTCGTGCTGCTGCCATGGGCGCTGGCGAACGCGCGCCGGCTCTCGGTCGACCCGCGACTGCGCGTGTGCCTGTGCCTCTACGGCTTCCCGATCCTGTTCTTCCTCTACAAGGCCACGCGCGGGCCGCTGGAGGGGAACTGGGCGCTCGCCAGCTACATCGCGTTCTGGCCGCTCGCCGCCGATTGGTACGAAGGCGCGCGGCACCGGGCGTTCTGGCGCTGGGCCATGCCGGCGTCGTTCCTCGCGCCGGCGCTCGCGATGGCGTACGGTGCGATCCACCTCGTGCGCCCCTTGCCATTCCCGCCGCCGATCCAGGATCGCCTGATGCGCCAGGCCGAGAAGTACGAACTCGCCAAGCGGATCAAGGCCGACTGGGACGCGCTGCCGGAGAAACTCCCGGTCTACACCGACACCTACCAGTGGGTGGCGCTCCTGCGCTTCTGCGGCGTGGACGCCCGGCAGATCGACGGCCTGACGCGCCCCAGCCACTTCACCCAGCGCCGCGAACATTACACCGACGCGCCCCGCGGCTACCTCTTCTGGGACGGCGACCCGTGGCACGTCCTCCCGGAGAACCCCGACCGCAAGCGCCTCCCGATGGATCGCATCGCGGAGCCGAGCATCGTGACGGTGTACCCGTTGAAGGTGCGCGGCGAGCTCGTCGCGGGGTACATCCTGTGGCGGTACGAAACGAAGAACCCCCCGGCGAACGCCGGAGGGCCGTGATCGATCCGGTCGAACTCGCCGGGAATCACATCCCCTTCGCGGCGTCGCGGACTTCGCCCTTCGGCAGGTTCGGCGACGCGCGGAGGATGCGCATCAGGTGGGACTTGTACGCCTCGACACCCGGTTGACCGTAGGGGTTCGTCCCGCACAGCCGCGCCTCGACGGCCGTCGAAAGCATGAGCATCTGCAGGAGCTGCCCGATCGTATGCTCGCTGATGTTCGGCATGACGATGTCCGCCGCCGGCCGCGCGCCGTCGTAGTACGCCTCGTTCACGCCGCGGAACGCCGCCTCCAGCAGGTCCGGGTAGCCCTTGCGGCTGATGGCGTTCAGGTCGTCCTCGTTCCGGTCGGACATGCCCACCATCACCGGCGGCTGCTTGCACTGGCGCACGATCAGGTTGTGGAAGACCTTGTCGCGCGGGCCTTCCTGGTGGAGTTGGCCGCGCGCGTGAATGTCCCGGCTGCACACCGCCGTCACGGGCAACGGCCCGCGCCCCGCCTTGCCCAGCGATTCCGCTACCATCTGGTCGTACCAGTGGCCGACCGATTCCAGCTTCCGGTTCCACACGTTCATGACGCGCGTCGACTTGCCGTGCTCCTCGGTCATCAGGTGGTTCACCGCCGCGAACTGGAGCACCGGGTTCCGCTCGAACGGCTCTTCCAGGAATCGCTTGGTCATGGCCGACGCGCCGAGCAGCAGGGCGCGCACGTCCAGCCCGACGATCGCCGCGGGCAGCAGGCCGACCGGCGTGAAGACGCTGTACCGCCCGCCGATGTCGTCCGGGATCGTGAGGATGTCCTCGTCGGCGATGCCGTCCGCCTTCGCCAACTCGCGGAGCTTCCCCTTGATGCCCGTGACCGGCACGATCATCTTCTTGAGCCATTCGGACTTCGGCCCGTAGAAGCGCATCGCCTCGGCGCGGAAGGCGCGGAACGCCGCCGCCGTCTCCAGCGTGTCGCCGGATTTGCTGATGACCGCGAAGCCCCAGCGCTCCTCGGGCAGGTCCGGGTCCACGCAATTGTGGTCCAGCAGTTCGATCAATTCCTGAAGGGAATCGTTGTCGAGGTTGTTTCCCTCGAAGTACAACCGCGGCCGGCCCATCCGCATCTTCGGCGGCATCTCGTTGTGGTGATGGTGCCCCAGCGCCTCGAAGAGGACGCGCCCCGCCAGATGGCTGCCGCCGATCCCCAGCACCACGAACCGATCGCAGTTCTCCCGGATGCGCGTCGAGATCCGGTTCAGCTTGCCCAACTCGGATTGTTCGCCCTTGCGGCGGAACTGGTCCAGCAGCTTTTGGGGGAGGTCGATGTAGCCGACGTGCAGCGGCTGGAGCTTCGCCGGCGGGTTTTGCAGTTCGCGCTCGCTGGCGATCTGTCCGCGGATCGCGTTCAGCTTCGTGCGCATCGGGTCGAGCTTGTCGGGCGCGAGGAAGTGCTTCGCCTGCAGTTCCGCCAGCGGCGTCCACGCGTCCGGCAGCGGCGCCAGCAGACGGCGATAGTCGTAGTCGATGTTCTCGTCGGGCAGTTGCATCGCGTCGGCTCCGGCGGTCGGGCGGATCGTGCGGAGGGGGAGTCTTCCCGTATCGGCCAGCGCATCGTTTGTAAGATGAGCCGTGAAATGCCAACCGGCACGCTACTCTAGGTCACAATTCGTAAAGGGAAGCAAAATCGCCATGAGTCAACACGATTTGGTCCGGGAATTGCGCGAAGATAACGGCTCGAAGATCGTCCTCGTCGTCGCCGACGGCATCGGCGGCCTGGCGATCACCCCCGGCGGCCTCACGGAACTCGAGACCGCGAAAACGCCGAACCTCGACGCCGCCGCACGCGATGGCGTGACCGGGCTGAGCCTGCCGGTGCTGCCGGGCATCACGCCCGGCAGCGGCCCCGGCCACCTCGGCCTGTTCGGCTACGATCCGCTCGAATACCGCATCGGCCGCGGCATCCTCGAAGCGCTCGGCATCAATTTTCAGGTCGGATCGAAGGACGTGGCCATCCGCGGAAACTTCTGCACCCTCAGCACCGACTGCAAGATCACCGACCGCCGCGCCGGCCGACCCACGACCGAACGCTGCATTGCGATCGTGAACAAACTGCGAACCATCAAGGTGCCCGGCTGCGAGCTGTTCGTGGAACCGGTGAAGGAGCACCGGTTCGTCCTGGTGATTCGCGGCGAGGGCCTCGGCGACAAGGTCAACGACACCGATCCCCAGGCCGTCGGCGTCGCCCCGCTGACCGCGAAGGGCGCCGACGCCGCCAGCCAGAAGACCGCCGACCTCGTCAATCAGTTCGTCGCGAAGGCGAACGAAGTCCTCAAGGCCGACGCCCCGACCAACGGCCTGACGCTCCGCGGCTTCGCGAGCTACCCGAAGATCGCCACCTTCCAGGATCTTTACGGTCTTCGGTCCGCCGCCATCGCCGTCTACCCGATGTACAAGGGCCTCGCGCGGCTCGTCGGCATGGACATCCTCGACGCCGGCGACACGCTGCAATCCCAGGTCGAACGCCTGAAGGCCTCGTGGAACGACTACGACTTCTTCTTCCTCCATTACAAGTACACCGACAGCACCGGCGAGGACGGCAACTTCCCGGAGAAGGTGAAGAAGATCGAGGCGCTCGACGCGGCGATCCCCGGCATCCGCGCGCTCAAGCCGAGCGTGCTGATCGTGACCGGCGACCACAGCACGCCGAGCAAGATGAAGAGCCACAGCTTCCACCCGGTGCCGACGCTGCTGGTGTCGGACCTGGCGCGGACCGACGACGTGGCGGAGTACGGCGAGCGCGCCTGCCTGCGCGGCGGCCTCGGCCAGTTCGAGGCCAAGCACCTGATGCTCCTCGCGATGGGCCACGCGGGCCGGTTCGGGAAGTACGGGGCGTGAGGCGTCGTCGCGAAAAGGATTGGAGATTGGACCGGCATCGGGTATTCGTGAAGGACAAGGAGAATCGCGATGCCCTCGCCGTTTCCGGGCATGGACCCGTGGCTGGAAAGCCCGGCCCACTTTCCCGACTTCCACTCGGGGTTCTTGGCCGCGCTCCGCGCGGCGCTGAACGCCGTGTTGCCGCCGCCGTTCTTCGCGGCCCTCTCCACGCGCATCTACGCCGAAGAATCGGACCGCAACATCGAGCCCGACATCGACATCCTCGTCCCGGCGAACGGATCGACCGCGAACGGCGGGACCGCGACGCTCACGCGGCTCGAAACGGAACTGCTCGTCGTCGGCGAGGAACACCGCACGGCCGGCGACGACATCACCGAACGGTTCATCGAAATCCGAACCTCCGAAGGCTCGAACCGGCTCATCACGGCCATCGAACTGCTTAGCCTCTCGAACAAGTCGTCCGGTTCGTCCGGGCGCACGCTGTACATGGCCAAGCAGAACGAGCTGTTTTCGACCGGGGTCCACCTCGTCGAGATCGACCTGCTCCGCGGCGGTACGCACACGACGCAAGCGAGCCTCCGACTGCTGCGACGGCAGGCGCCCCGGTATTCGTACCACGTCGCGATCACGCGCGCCGACGTCGACACGCCGAAACGCGCCGCCGCCATCGAACTTCAACAGCGGCTCCCGACGATCCCGATTCCCCTGACTCCCGAAGTGCCGGCCGTCGGCGTCGAACTCCAACCCGTCTTCGACCGGGCCTACGACGAATCGCTCTTCTCGCGCCGCGTCAAGTACGACCTTCCGCCCGATCCACCGCTGACGCCGGAACAACAGGTGTGGGCCGACGGCATCCTGAGGGCGAGGGGAACCTGAACCCCGCCGGGGAATGGGACGGGCCGCTATATTGAATCGGCCCGATCCTCTCCGAGCCACCGATGGACCGCATCCGCTACGACGCCTTCGTCCGCACTTTCTTCGAGTGCGATCCGAAGGAGGTCACGCAGATCTTCTCCGAACTCCTCGACGCCATGCGGGCTGAGGAATCGCTCCCGCCGGGGCACTACCTCAGCCAGAACTACGATACCGCCCAGGCCAACCCCGAAATCCACGTCCTGCCAGGGAATCTGAAAGACGCCCGCGACGCCGTCTTCCCCTACTTCTGGGGCACCGACGGCTGGTCGTCGCCCTTGCATTTGGAGAACGTCCGCGGCCCCGCCAACTACGCCTCGCTGATCGGCGCGATCGCCTGCCTCCTCAAGAACCCGAACCTCTGCACCGACAGCTACAGCCAGCGCTCCAACGAACTGGAAGTGAAAGCGATCACCGCCCTCGCGAACCTCGTCTTCTACCACACCGTCGACCCGTGGGGCGTCTTCACCATCGGCGGCACCATCTCGAACATGTACGCCGCCAAGATCGGCATCGAGAAGGTCGTGCCCGGCGCCATGCGCACCGGCCTCCGCGGCGAGCGCGTCGCCGGCATCGTCTCCGAGGCCGCCCACTACTGCGCCGCCACCGTCGCCGGCTGGCTCGGCCTCGGCACCGACAACCTCCACGAAATCCCCACCGACCGCTCCCTCGCGATGCGACTCGACCTCCTCGCCGCCAAGCTCGACGAACTCTACAACGCCGGCACGAAGGTCGCCTTCGTCATCGGCACCTTCGGCACCACGGACGCCTTCGGCATCGACGACCTCGCCGGCATCCACGCCATCCTCCACGAGAAGGCCGCGAAGTACGGCGTCCCCGTCCCGCAGCTCCACGCCGACGCCGCCGTCGGCTGGGGCCTCGGCTTCCTGAACGAATACGACCTCGACCGCAACGTCCTGCAACTGACGCCCGAACTCAAGCCCGTCGTGGCGCGCGTGCAGCAGCTCTGCAAGGGTCTGCGCGTCGCCGACAGCGTGACGATCGACTTCCACAAGACCGGCCGCGGGCACTATCCGAGTAGCGCGTTCATCGTGAGCCGGAAGTCGGATTTGAAGTACCTCGCCCGCAGCAAGGACGACACGCCGTACTTCCCCGAAGCCGACAGCCGCCGCGACCCGGCGCTCTTCACGCTGGAAACCTCGCGGCCCGGCCTCGGCCCGTACACGGTGATGGCCTCGCTCAACGGCATCGGCCTGCTCGGCTGGCAAATGCTCATGGCCCGCGCCCTGGAACTGGCGGACCTCTTGAAGCGGCGTCTGGAGAAGCTCGACTATTGCAAGGTCTTGAACGCCGACACCTGCGGCGCGAGCGTGGTCTGGTGGGTGTTGCCGAAGGGCCGCGACGCGAAGGCGATCTTCGACAAGCTGGAATCCGGCCAGCTCACGCCGGAGGAAACGCACCGCTACTTGACGGAGATCCGCCGCCTCTTCGAGAAGCGCGACCGCGCCCTGGACCCGGCGAAGGACGCCCGCTTGAGTTTCACGACGGAAGTCGGCTACCGCCCCGGCGGCGTGACGGTCCCGGCGTGGAAGGCCGTGTTCTTCAACCCGAAGACCGACGAAGCAATCGTGGACCGGCTGCTGGAGAGCATCGAGGAGGTGGCGTAGGGGAAAATTCGGTACAATCGGCGAAACTTATTCGAGGTGGATCGGCCCGTGAAAATCGAAGTCGTGCCGCACGAAGAAATCAAACCGCTCCTCCGCGAGTGGCGCCGAACTTTGGGCGAGACGCGCCAGGAACGGGACCGGCGGTTCCGGGAGTCGTGGGCCGCATTCGTTCAGCGGATCGTCGATGCGAACGGCCCGCCGCAGGACTCGATTGCCGATCCCACCGTTCGGCCGACCCGCTACCTCTGCACCTTTCCCGAAGGTGGATTTGCGGAACTCGTCGTGGAACCCGACCGACGAACGGGCTGGTTTTCGGTCGTCCGGCGAGTGATCGTCATCAACTTGATCTTCAGTCCGGGTCTTCCCGGCTGACCTCGTCGAGAAACGTCTCCATGTCAAACGTCTTCGACAGGTCCGCGAGTGCCCGCCGGCTCCGCTCGCGATCTTCCTCGCTTAATTTCGGCAGGACCGATTCCAGGTGGCGCTTCGCGATCCCAGGCGGAACAAAATAGCCGAGCGACGCGCCGTCGGCCGAATGCAGCGGCAGGAGGTTCTCGCCGCCGGTCGCGCGGATGGCTTCGCGGACCAACTCGACAAGTGCCGCGTCCTTCTCTTCGGACGTTAACGACCGGACCAATTCGGCCACCGACGGCTTGGCGATTGTAGCGCTCATTGGCCTCTCCCGTTCCGGATGACTCTTGCTCCATTATCCCGTCTGCGACGGGCGTTGCCAATGGGAACGTGCCGAGTTTGCCGGCCCGCGACGCCCGCCTGAGCTTCACGACGGAGGTCGGCTACCGCCCCGGCGGCGTGACGGTGCCGGCGTGGAAGGCGGTCTTCTACAACCCGAAGACCGACGAAGCAATCGTGGACCGGCTGGTGGAGAGCATCGACGAGGTGGCATAGGATTTGGCGAGCCGGGGTGCGTCAGCCCCCGGTTTCTCGTTCCACCTGCATGAGAAACCGGGGGTTGACACCCCCGGCTCGCCGTTCTATCGAGTTGCCGCTAGTAGATCGTCCAAAGTACGATCTGATTTAAGCTCAAATACAATTCACGTTCAACCGCTTGCCGGATTGATGACGTCCTTGATTACCTGAATTGAAGATAGGATTGTAGCAGCAGTGCTTGCCACTTCGCGGATTCGGTTGAAGTAGCGGCGAATCAGTCCTGGCTCTCGTTCGGTCTTTTCCAGTTCGGCAGTGAGACGACCGAGGCTGTCGCTCACGTCCGCCTTGTCGGTTTTCGTGAGTTCCGTGTTCTCGATGATCTTTCTCGCGGCGATCAGTGCGCTTCTGGTGTCTTGGTCAAGTTTCGATTTGTTCACGGTTTCGATGTAGGCCGTGATGTTCCGTGCGTTTATCGACCCGGAACCGACCACACTCGAATTGACGTTGCCGTTAACCGTGTTCTTCTGCATCACATTGTCTCCAAAATGAATGTGGACCGGAGTTCCGCCGTGTTGTATCTGTTGTTGTCGGACGAGCTTCTCAAGTTCGCCGCTGTTGAGTTGTGATAGTTTTGTGTTGAGATAGTCGTGATAATTCTTCAAAACCTCAGGATGGTCTTCTGAGAATTGACGAAGGAAGTCTTTGTTAAGTGGGTTCTTCGGCTTCAAGGACGCTTTTGTAACGCGACGCTTGCCGCTCTTTAGGACTTCAACAAGACCGCTACCGGTCCGAAGATGTTCTTGTTGCAAAAATTGGAGAACGAACTTTCCGTAATACTCGTGATGATCGACCGCGAGTTCCCGGCGCACAACCCATTTGGGAACCAACAGGATAGGTGCTTCGTTGTAAATTGGGAGATGAGCGTAGTCGTTCTTCCAGCAATGCTGATCTTCCAACCAAGCAATTCCTCGCTCAACTTGTTTCGTCGGTACGCCGTATTTCTGGCACTGAGACTTTGTGAACTTGGCGAGTTCACCTCGAATAATATTCGTTGTGATGTCCGAAATCTTGTCGTGTGATATTCCTGGAATCAGAAGTTCACAATCGCTCAGATCTCGTAACAATCCCGATTTTGCTGCCTTGCTGTCGGCCAAACGGTGATAGAGAGTACTCGCCTGTTCCCGACCTAATCCACGGCCTTGGGATTTAGCAGCGGATACTCCAAGATGAACTTCGTTGGGCTCCCTTAGATTGGTTAGTAGGTCAAAAGCTCGTTGGTTCGAGCCATGTCGAATACTATCCACTACGGTATCAAAGAAATCGATGACAAGATTGTTGCAAGTTGCAGCAAAGTCACTTGTCCCGACCTTGAACGCATAAGGATCGATGTAGAGAGGTAGGTCCGTGTCAGGCAGAATATCGACGAAATCCACTTCATGTTGCGACTTTTGGATACCGAAATGCTCGGTGAAACGAGGACAGCGAGATGCACCCATTCGTTGCCGGATACCTTCCGATTGGGAATGAACAGGGTTTCCCCATTTTCTTATGTGCGATATCCGTGCCAAACTTCATTTGAATCCCGCAAGTACTGGCGAATAAATAGTTTACGGTTGGTCGAGAACATTGTGAATCTGTACACTTGCCAAGATCCAATTGTCCATACAATGCCATTTAGGCATATTGTGCCGTTTATTCATGCCATTCTGGCGGCACTAAGAGCTTGAGAATCGGTTTATTGCACGCGTTTGTCCTGGTCGGACCGCGTCGTATTTCACGCAATCCCCAGCACCCGGCACGTCTCCTGATAGCTACTCTCCAGCGGCAGCATCACACGAAGATCGGCGGTGAGCCAGATCGGGAGCGCGGGCAGCGTCTCGTCGAGGGCCATCGGGTAGAACCAGGCATCGAGACGCGGCCGACCTTTGCGCGATTTGCGGGTTCGAAGCGACACCGCGTACAGGTGAGGCGGCGTCGGGGCGAGTTGCGGGTCGATGTGGCCCAGGAGCGTCAGCAGATCCGCGTAAACGTTGGCCCGGCGGACGGTCACCAGATCGACGATCGACACGCACACGCCCTGCTGCAACAGGGCCGCGACCTTGCCCGCGAACAGATCGCGCGTTTGCGGGCGGTCCTTGTTCGCGGGGCTGACGATCTCGATCGCCGCAACGAGCTGTCGGCCGCGTTCGGCATCGTAGATGCGCACTTCGTACTCGTCCTGATCCGACAAGTCGGCATCGACGCTGTAGGTCGGCTTCAGGGCGGCCTGCGTGGCCACGCCACCCTGATTTGGCGCATCCGCGTCTCGGTTATCCAACTCGTAGTTGCCGATGTCGACCTCGAAGGCAGACCCGAGGTGAACTCTCGGTGCGGCCCGGAACCCGGCAGGCAGGATCTTGGTCAAGTCCCGAACGATTTCGGCGGGCCACTGGCCGTGGACTTCGTCCCAGGAGTGGGTATCGTTCACGGGCGAGCGAAAGTGGTCGCGGAGCGGCATGGTCATCCTCCATCCGCGATTCTACTCGATATCGCTGCCGATCGGTACGGCGTCTCGAATCCCCTTCACAAATCTCCCAACTCCGGCAGCCGGTATGGCTCGCGGAACGGGGCGTCCTTCGGCCACGGGCCGAGGGGTCGGACCAGTACGACACCGTCACCTTCCAGCGCGGGACGCGGTGCGATTGCACCCGCAACTCCTTCTTCGCACGCTCCAACGTCCGGTCCGGGATGCGGCCTTTGCGGAGAATTCGAATAGCTCCGTCGCCGTTCGCCGTGAACGCTTGGGGGCCGAGCCAGTCGAGGATCGGACGGCCGAGGGCGTCCGAGCGGATGCGGAAGCCGAGCGTCGGGCGAATCGGCGAAATTCGTCTTCGTGACGGAGAGGATGCGCGTGGCGGGGTCGACGCCGGGTGCGTGAGGATGTTCTCCAGCAGCCAGACCGTGCTGCGGCCCTCGAAGACGCCGACCTCCAGCGCGTTGCGTGACTTGCCTCGCGGACGGTCGTCCGCGGGCTTCGATCTGGATGGGATCTGCCGCGAGAACCAGTCCTCCGAGAACCCCGCCGTGGGCGGCACGCGCGGCGTCCCCTTTTTGATCCTGCCGCACATGAACATACAAACATTAATACCATCAGGGTCGCGGCCTGCGACCTGAATCGCGGTATTCTTCCCACCGTCATTGTGTCCGGCCAAATGAGTGGGTCCGCCGCAGGGTGGCGCGGAAGCGGCGGACCCATTCCGGAGTCGAACGACGCGCTTGCGATGGGCGGAGGGGCGGGCGCGAATTCCCCCGCCTCTCCGGCTTGCCCGAATTGACAACGGACCCTGCGCCGAGCTATACTGCATTGGCGAAAGAACGCGACGACCCGTCGGCCCGCCGTCACGGAGGCCGCGAGCGATGGATTCCTCACTCATTTTCCCGTCCGCATCGTCGTCGCCTGCGTCGTCTGGCCCGTTCCCGTAGCCGTGGTGCGACCGGAATGCACACGCCGTCGAATCGCGATCCGAACCGGCCGGGCGACGGCTCGAGCGCCCGCACGGCCGCGCACGCGCCGATCTTCGGCGGCGATCCGGTGCGCGGCAGCTCGCTCGTCCGCCTCACGCCCGCGCCGCCGACCGACCTCCTCGCCGAGCCGGCCCCCACCGGCGACGACGCGCCGACCGTCATCACCGCCTCGCCGAAGGAACTCCACGCCCCGCAACTTTCCCCCGGCACGCGCCTCGGCAGCTACGAGCTGATGGAGGCGATCGGCACCGGCGGCATGGCCACGGTGCTGAAGGCGCGCGACGTCGATCTCGGCCGCATCGTCGCGCTCAAGATCCTGCCGCCCTCGACCGCGCGCGATTCCGAGGCGGTCGCCCGCTTCAAGCTCGAAGCCCGCGCCGCCGCCAAGCTCGACCACGACAACATCGCCCGGGTCTACTTCTGCGGCGAGGACGCCGGCCTGCACTTCATCGCGTTCGAGTTCGTCGAAGGGGAGAACCTGCGGCAAGTGATCGACCGCGTCGGCCGGCTCGCGCCCGACCTCGCCGTCAAATACATGCTGCAACTGGCCGCCGGGCTTTCGCACGCCTCCGAGCGCGGCGTGGTCCACCGCGACGTGAAGCCGTCGAACATCCTCATCACGCCCGACGGCCGCGCCAAGATCGTCGACATGGGCCTCGCGCGCCACCTCGAAGGCCAGAGCGTCAACGGCGGCGTCACGCAGTCGGGCGTCACGCTCGGCACGTTCGACTACATCTCGCCGGAGCAGGCGCTCGATCCGCGCCGGGCGGACATCCGCAGCGACCTCTACTCGCTCGGCTGCGCGTTCTACCACGCGCTGACGGGCCGCCCGCCGGTGCCGGAGGGCACGGCCGCGAAAAAGCTCCAGGCGCACCAGCACGACCAGCCGACCGACCCGCGCGATCTGAACCCGGCGGTCGGCGACGCGCTCGCGATGGTGCTGGCGCGCATGATGGCGAAGAAGCCGGAGCAGCGCTACCAGACGCCGGAAGAGTTGGCGGGCGACCTGTTCCCGCTGACGGCGCCGGCGAACGGTTCGACGGCGTCGCTGCCGGCGACGCCGGCGCGCCCGCCCGGCCCGCCGCCCCTGCCGCTGGCGTGGACGGTCGCGGTCGCGCTCTTCGTCGTCGCGGCGGCGGTCTTCTGGAATCGCACCGGCGAACCGGCCGGCGTCGCGGCCCCCTGGACCGAACCCACGAAGCGCGTCGACGACGGCGCGGGCGCGCCCGCGGCGCGACCGCCGG
>CAYVRB010000100.1:0-18681 GCA_964453375.1 uncultured Alcaligenaceae bacterium | reverse complement strand
CGCCAACCGGTCGTTCTGCCCTCGCTTGATGTCCTTGATCTTCACTTTCATGGTCACTTCCTCCCCTTTCGCCTGTTAGTGGTAACTCGTGTCGCCGTTGACTCTGAGCGACAACAAAGGCTACGGTGATGAGCACAGAGGTCGGCAACCCACCGAAGCGCTTTGCGACCGCATCAGACCGACAGAAAAGGGCTGAAATGCTGCACATTCAGGCCAAAATCGCCATTGGCCACTCTCGACAAGGCCGCAGAAGCAGCAGTGCGTGGCGCGATGTCTTTGCCCCGTATTGGCAAGGGATGGGGGAATGGCAAGGGATGTGGGAATGAAGTGCAAGCACTTTCGGAGATGAGGCTTACGTCGATTCAATCGGAATGCAGCTCGGTCGGTCCAGAGAGATGTCTACCGCACCCGCCGCTCGCGCTTCCTTCGCGCCTTTTCCGCCCAGCCAGAACCTTGCCGACCGAGCCGCCGACTCAGGGCAGATGATCCCGACGAATCCAGTTCGCGTCTCCACGGCGCGCGATGCTCGGGACGGAGGGCTTGCGCTGGTTTTCGTGCCGAGGGTCGCTTGCGCGTCGGAAGTTGTGTGCAGATCCGGCCTGCCCGATATGGTTCATTCTTGGACGGCAGAAGTCGTCCTCGCGGCCCCGAACGATGTCGATTTGTTCTCCACGTCCTTGCCTGGATGCGCCAACAACCGGCCCGAGCGCGGCTTCGCAAAGGCATCCTTCTCCGTCCTCCACCCAAGTCCCTTCCGAGGATGACGGCATTTCATCGCGCGAGTTGTGCCCCTACCGCGAGGTCGTGCCCGCAATCTTTGCTTGAAGCTCTTGGACTTACTGTCCCGAAATGAGCCGGACAAGGGGGATCGACCCGAGAAGATGCTCGTCCTGTTTTTGCGATGCAGCACTTGCTGACACTGACGCCCGCTGCGATTCTCCGAGACATTTATGGGTCAGTCATGGTACAATCAGTAGTTGAATAAGTAGATAGGTTTTATATGCAGGACATTCCAGAAACGGGGTTTGTGCGATTGCCGCAGGTACTCAGTGTGATACCCGTCGGCAAAACCAGTTGGTGGGAAGGCGTGAAAGCTGGCCGTTTTCCAAAGCCAGTGAAGCTCTCCGAACGGTGTACAGCATGGCGAGCGGAGGACATTCGCCAGCTAATCAAGGACTTATCCCAGCAGCCCTCCACGAAGTAACGGACCTTCGTTGGACAGGGCCACCCAGCTACCATCAGCTTGCCAGTTAATGTTCGGTCGTGTAGTGTTCACGCTCACGTTCTGTGGAACTGCTAACCAGCATCAGGGGTACAAAACAAGGGTATGTCTCGTTCGCCACACTCATATTCCTTAATGTTGCCAATCGCTTAATCGGCAACCGTGAGTCCTCTACCGCCCACCACTTCCCCGACCGCAGACATACCCCGGAATCCGCGACAACACAGACTGAGAGCCGATCACATGACGCCGGATGGCCGATGTCATCCACTGATAATCGTTGACATTCGGCTCACAATAGGGGTACATATTTCCGCATGTACCCCACTTCAGTCGCAAATGTACCCCATGCCCAAATCCCTTTCTGATGCAGCAGTCCGGAATGCCAAGCCAAAGACAAAGCCTTACAAGATGTCAGACGGCGAGGGGCTGTTTCTTCTCGTCACTCCCGCTGGCAGCAAATACTGGCGACTGAAATACTTCTTTGGAAGCAAGGAGAAACTCCTTGCCCTTGGAGTGTATCCCGAGATCGGCCTATCCGAAGCCCGCGAACGGCGCGCCCAAGCCCGCAAGGTACTGGCCGCTGGCAATGATCCCGGCGAAGTCAAGAAAGAGGCCCGACGCCAGCTTCTCCAGAGCCAGGAGAACACGTTTGAAGCGGTCGCGCGTGAATGGCACAATAACCGCCGTCCCAAATGGACCGCGAACTACGCCAAAAAGACGCTCCGGCGTCTGGAGTTGGACATTTTCCCGAGGCTCGGTACACGTCCTATCGCAAACGTCTCTGCCCAAGAACTCCTGTCGGCCATCCGCAAGATCGAAGAGCGGGGGCCGGACCTGGCCCATCGGGTGCTCCAGGTGTGTGGCCAGATTTTCTCCTATGCGGTCATCACCGAGCGTGCCCCCATGAATCCTGCCGCTGCGTTGCGTGGCGCACTCACGCCTGTCGTGAAACAGAACCATGCCTACATCAAGCCAAACGAATTGCCGGAATACCTGCAAAGGCTCGAAGCCTATGACGGTGCCCTGCAAACCAAACTGGCTATGAAGTTCCTGCTATTGACCTTCGTCCGTACCGGCGAACTACGCGCCGCCGAGTGGTCAGAGATCAGCTTCGACAAGGCGGAATGGCGAATTCCGGCTGATCGCATGAAGATGAAGGAACCGCACATTGTTCCGCTTTCCCGGCAAGCCATCACGATCCTAAAAGAGCTACAATCAGCGAATGCACAGTGGCGCTACGTATTCCCGAATCAGCATAAGCCGTCCGGGCATATGAGTGAAAACACGATTCTGTATGGCTTATATCGCATGGGCTACCACTCCAAAGCAACAGGGCACGGCTTCCGTGCCACTGCCAGCACGGTCTTGAACGAACATGGATTTCCGCCCGACGTGATAGAACGCCAGCTCGCGCACGGCGAGCGCAACAAGGTGCGTGCCGCGTACAACCACGCCCAGTATCTGTCAGAACGCCGGAAGATGATGCAGTGGTGGGCAGACTATCTCGATGAAATCGCAGTCAAGAGGACGCCGATGCGTTGAGCCGAGCTGTCGGTCCCAGCCCCCACGAGTCAGAAAGGCGTGTATATTCCATTCCATCGTGCTATCCTTCTCCAGTCACAAGCGTGGAGAGGACCATGACAGTCAGTTACAAGAAAGCGCAGGCCGAAATCGCCAAGCTAATGGCCGCTGCCTGCGTGCGGCGCGGTTACCTTGAGAAACTCCATGCCGGTATTACGCCAGTTACCCGGTCGGGTGACTACTCCGACGTGAAGGTCATTGATGCGGAAGGCCGGGAGATTCCCTGGAATGAGGTATCACACATCGACCAGGAGGAAATGAAGACACTGATGATAGGCGTTGTGAATCGCATCCACACGTTTCTTTCGCGTACTCTGTTCTCTCCCACCGAGGACAAAGCATTTGAGCAAGCGTTGAGCAGAGCTGCCGCACCCTGGACAAGGAAATGGGATGAACCAGAATACCTCCCACACTTTTTGATGCCGCAGGCGGAACCGCACAGTTGATGAAATCACCGCACGAACACCGGGGCATTCTGCCGGAGCCACTCTTTTAGCTCTTTACTCGACTCGAACTCCGCTACCTGAATGCTTCCGATGGTCGGCCCCGCATCGCCTGCCTCGCGGACTTCCTCCTCGGCCATCTCGCGAACCCACAGCACCCGATGCTGTTGCAAGCCGCTCGCCAGGCTTATCGAGCCTCCCTTGATCGGCCTATCCAGGTTGCTTCCCCGGATCAGCACCAGGTACACCAGGTCACCGGAGAATTTCAGCAGCAATCCCTCCGAAGGGTTGTAGTGCCAGCACCCGAGCCAGTGATAGCTGAGCCAGATGTTGTTGCCGCCCTGGAGCCGAAACTCGATGGCGGATGCCTGCTCCTGGGGACTCCGCACACAGCCAAACGCCGCGCCCGAGGCTTCCGATCCTTCGTCGGTTCCGCTGGACTGGAGCAACTCTCTGAGTCCTGCCGAGGGAGCCTTCTGCCGCAACCGCTCTTGATGGAACGTATCATTGAGCATGGTCGAATCCGGTCGAATCCTCTGTCGCGCCGCAAGCGTTAGCAGGGACAAAACTACCTATGCCTCAAGTAAGGACCAGTCGATCTACCGCTCATGCTCCGGGCCGCTGCGATCATGGAGATTCTGCTGCTGCCGGACCACGTTCAGCCTGCGGGCAAGTTCCTGTTGCTTCTGCTGCCCATTTCGCAGCCTTGCATCTCCTTCGGCAGAATCATTCAGGTCAGTCGCCGACATCGGGTCATCCTGCCGGCTCGCAGCTTTGAGCAGTTCTATCCGGTCGTCGGTGAATACCACCGCTTTCTCTCTGCCGCGTGTCAGCGCCACATATGCCGTGCGCTCGTTGGTTGCAGGAAGCGACTGGCTGGATATGCCAACAAACACCTTGTCCACTGTGGCACCCTCACTGGCATGTGAGGTGGTGGCATAACCATGCGTGAAATGCCCCCAGTCCTTATCAATCACCCAACCGTGATCCACGATGATATCGCCGCGCCTGTTGAATCCCTGGACCGTGAGGAGTGTCCCGGTGCTGAGCCGATGCTTGCCATCCTTGGTGGTGCCGCCTGTGGTGACCCGGATGCGGTCCCCAGCGGCAAGGGCAAGCTGAGTTGGCCGATAAACCTCAAACCGCTCCGCGAGTTCTGTCGGTACGGCAGATTCCTCGCTCACGATCAGCCGAAATCCTTTCGTGAACCCCTTGGCGTTCTGGTGAAACTGAACCAGGTAGCCAGGTTCGTACTCCGTTGCATCCTTCTTCTGTGCGTCCGTGAGATGCGTTGACACCCAGGCGGAAACGATTCGCTCCTTGCCCAGCTTGCCTTCAGCCTTCAGACCCGCACGGATGGCGTCCTGGATACGATCAATTTCCGCATGGGTCGGACTGACCACGAGCGCCGTCTTCTGCTCCCCATTCCGTTTCTTTTCAGCAACCGCCGCCAAAAAGGCGGCGGCCAGCTGCATGCTGCGATCAGCGTCCGGAATCTGCTTGATCCAGCCAAGTTTGTCAAGCTGCTCGAATGCTTCACCGATCCGGCCTTCACTGAGCGACTTCGCCGCCTTCTTGTAATCCCCACCCTGGCGGAGGATTTCGGTCACCTCTGCCACCGGCACATTGGACTTTTCCTCCAGCAGCCGCAACGGTTCCCCGGCTGTGACGCTTCGGTGCTGCCGGCGATCCCCCACGAGCAGGACGCGCGCCTTCACCGACTCCGCCACGTCAAACACCTTGAGCATGTCGCGAGTGCCGATTTGGCTGGCTTCGTCCACGATAATGACGCCACCGCGAGCGGCTTCCTGCATCGCCGTGTCCTTCAGGAAGCGTGCCACCGTGTCGGCCATCGCAAACCCTGCTTCTTCGCGGAGCACTTCCCGGCTGGCCTTCGCGGTCTGGGCCAGAGCGACCACGGGCTTACCCACTTCTTTCAGCGCTTCGCCGATCTCCTGTTCGAGTGTGGTCTTACCAGTACCCGCCACGCCGCGAATAATCATCACCCGGTCGCGGGAGCCGAGCACATGCTTAACGGCCGCTTTCTGCCCGGCATTGAACCAGTCGCGGGAACAAGGCCGATTCGGGTCACCCATCGGCAGGCAGCGCCCACGGCCATCACGAGCGAATGCAATCATCCGCTTCTCCAGGGCCAGCATTTCCTTCGTCGTCGCCATCCCCCGGCCGGCGACATCGCTACGGATGAGCGGGCGTTCTTTCATCTCGCGGGCCACATTCTCGACCGTCACGGCACCGATGCCGCGTTTCAGGGCTTCGGTCATGAGCGCACGCTCCGGCACCACCGCCTCGCGCACAAAACTGTGCTCAAGGGCATGATCGACCGCCAGTGTCTCCCCATGCTCGGGCCGGGCAAAATCTCGCTCGCGGCGGTGCGCCTTTGCCAATCCCTCGCGTTCCGTGTCCGACAACCGCTTATCCCATTCCTTGCGTAACGTTTCCCAACTGAGCGGCTTGCCCTTCGCCTCGCGGGTCTCAGCGCCAAGTCCGTCTTTCTGTTTCGGGTCGGTGATGCCCCGATCTTCTGCCACCTTCTCGATCAGGGTAGTGCGGCGGGAGAAGCGTTTCAGCACATCCGCCGGGACGCCCACGATTTCAAAAGCGTCGCGTTTGCGAACGATACCGAAGCCCAGGTCCTGGAGCTTATCCGCCAGCCGCACCCGGAATGCCGCCTGGAAATACGGCGCATCCCGCTTCAGTTCCCGGAACTGGCCCGCCTTCCAGCGGTGTTCCTCTTCGTCCCACGTAGAATTGAAGGCGAATACATGGGCGTGAAGATGCGGGTCCGGGAGGCCATCCACGGGCCGCGAGGTCATATGAACAAACTCCGCCCACACCATGTTGCCCGTCACCCGGTCATGGTCCTTGCGACCCTTGCGGACGCGGGTTTTCATTTCTCCTTCTATTTCCCGCATGGTTTCATCCACGGCCGCACGGAATGCCCCGAGTATGTCCTGGTCGCCGCTCATGGCATAAAGCAGGGAGACGCTCTTGGGCACGCCGAACGTGAAATCGTAGCCCACCGTCCGGTCGGTGCGTGTCCGCACCGTGAGCGGGTTCCCCGTGCTGGGATCGCGGTTATCGCACAGCCGCTCAAAGGAGTCTTTGTCTACGGTCCCGGAGAGCCCGAGCCGGGCAGCACCTTTCCCGCCCCACAGACCTACCAGCTCCTGTCCTTCGCTGTAATAGTCCGCTGCGGCGTAATAACGCTTGGCACCATTGGCACTATCCTGTTGGGTGATACGGATCATGCCTAATTCTACCGTACCACAGTTTCGTTAATGGATTCTTAACCACCGCTTTGTAAGCCGCCGTCAGTTTTGTTTTCGTGGCATACACCTTTCCTCAATGTCACCCGCGCGCCACCGAAATGCCGCCCCACGGCTCGAATGGGGATTGACTCCCCGAAGACTTTTCCGGCGGCTTTCCGGCCCGGCCTTGCCGGACACTTGGGGACTGCCCAATTCCGCCCTCTTCCGCTCCTTCTGTGCCGTTCGGAGCGGCAACGCAGAGGACGCGCAGGCAGCACTTACGGCCGGGGCGGACGTGAATGCCAGGGACGACTGGCAGCGGACGCCGCTGCATTGTGCGATCGGGGAAGCGCACGCCGGCCGGACCGGCCGGACCTGGTTGACAGGCGGCTCGCCATCCGCTAATCAGACGCCGAGTCCTCGATCAACACAGAACGCTTGGTTGTCCTCGTGCGGGTAGCTTTCTTTGGAAACGACATCTTTCTCGACTGTTTACATCTCCTGCTGGCCACCGAAGCCTGCCGGGTCGTGAAGGTGTTCTCCGTGGCCTACGGCGAGCAGGAGTACGATTTCGCCCGGTCCGCGCGCCGGCTGGCCCGCGAGTCGGCCATCCCGGTGCAGACGACACCCGCCCTCCCGTGCGACCTGGAAGCGCTGCATCGGCAGGGGTGCGAGGCGATCGTCTCGGCGGGCTATGCCCACAAGATCCCGCCCTGGTGCGGCGGGTCGATCCGATACGCCGTCAACATCCACCCCTCGCTCCTGCCGCGCGGGGCCGGCCCGATGCCGCTGCCGTGGGTGATCTTGAAAGGGTTGGACCGGACCGGAGTGACCCTCCACAAGCTCACCGACACCTGGGACGGCGGGGACATCCTCCTCCAGGAGTCCTTCCCGCTGTCCGGCGGCGAGAACATCGAGGAGCTGCTGGTCAAGAGTCAGAGCCTGGCTCTGGAACTCCTCGACCGCTTCTTGCGGGCGCCCGACACGTATTGGCGGCGGGCAACGCCGCAGTCGTCGGGCGAACGGGAGTACTGGCCGCGGCTGACGCTGCAAGACTGCACGATCGATTGGAACTGGGAGCTGGAGAGAATCGAACGCTATCTCCGGATCTATCGGTATGCGAGCCCGGACGGCGTGGTTGAATTCATCACGGACGTGGCCTCCTCGCGGACGCCGCACCCCCATGTGCCGGGGGCCCTGCTCCGCGTGGACGGCGACGTGCGGGAATTCTCCGCGAGAGGCGGGCTCATCCGGTTCCGGGTGCGCACGAAGCGGCCGGCGTGACGCCGCTGGTGTGTCTGTGCCCATCGCTTGGGAATGGTGTTGCCTGAAACCGATGCCGGTGATGTCGTTCGCCCCCGGCAGGGCCGCGAGGAGGTGAGTCAATGCCGGATCGGACCGCCGTGCATCCATCACCGTGTCGATAGGGAAGGGAGGAACGTCGGATGCGTTCGCTCCGGGGCGCTCGTCCCTGTCAGGGCAGGGTCAGCAGACTCGGCGCCGCCCCCTGTCCGCGTCTGGGCCTCTGAAGCTGCTCCCGGGTTTATCCGTTTTTCTTTCGCCGGTCGGTCTTTGCCATCCTCCGGTTGAACCCGTCTCCTCCTCGTACCCGGACGCTGCGCGCCTGCCTATCAGGGCCGATCAAGGGCCTGGCCCGCACGATCGCGGGAACACCTCCCACCCTCGTCCTCAATCCTTCCTCTTCTCGGTGCCATGCAGCCAGCTGACCCGGCTCTCCTCCTGACTGTGTCGCTTCCGGATCGCAATCACACGCTTTCTCCTTTCGCTCTACGTCCCAGCCAGCCCCCGGCCTTTATCCAATGGGACGCTAAAGACGCCGCCGTGACAGGCAAGCAGAAAATCGGTTCCCCCTGAAGGTCGCCCCCAATTTTCAGCTTGCCTGCTTCGGGCTTGCGCCTCCCGGCTGTCTGCGTCTTTGGGCGCGGTCCCGTAAAGGCCGCATGGGGCGGCTGAATCTCAAAGAAGGAGAAATCTCATGTCTGATAACACGAACACGGAAACCGCCAGCAAAGCAACCAGGAAGCCGAGCCATATCGCCTACAGCATCCGCGAGCGCGAAGGCAAGGACTCGAAATGGACCGAAATCGGGGTCGCTTTCCCGCACAAGGATGGCAAGGGCTTCGACATCCTCTGCGACGTGGTGCCCCTAAGCGGCCGCATCACCATCCGGGTACAGGAACAGAAATAACCGTCATCCACCGGGCGGGCCGCGTGCCCGCCCATCACCTGAGAAGGAATCACCTCATGTCTACGCATCGCACTGATATTTACACTCGCGTTACCGACCATATCATCGCCGAACTCGAAAAGGGCGTCTGCCCGTGGGTCCAGCCCTGGACCGCTCGCCACGCCGCCGGCGAAGTCTCGCGGCCGCAACGCTTCAACAGGATACCCTACCAGGGTATAAACGTTGTGCTCCTCTGGATGTCCGCCCTGAACCAGCATTTCCTCAGCCCGCTCTGGATGACGTACCGCCAGGCTGGCGAATTGGGCGGCCAGGTCCGCCGTGGCGAGAAAGGCTCGATGGTCGTGTACGCCGACACCTTCAAACGCCGCGAGGCGGACGAAACCGGTGAAGAGCAGCAGGTCGAAATCCCCTTCCTCAAAAGCTACGTCGTCTTTAACTCCGAGCAGATTGAGGGCCTTCCCGGCCACTACTACGCCCAGGTCAAACCGGCCGTCCATGCCGCCCAGCGCATCGAGGGCGCGGAACGCTTCTTCGCCGACACCGGTGCCGACATCCGCCACGGAGGTGGGATGGCCTATTACGTCCCTTCGGCTGACTTCGTGCAAATGCCTCCCTTCGAGACTTTCCGCGATGCACAAAGCTATTACGCCACGCTTTCCCACGAGCTGACGCACTGGACCCGGCACCCGTCGCGACTGAACCGGGAATTCGTTGGCCAGCGCTGGGGTACAGAAGGCTATGCGATGGAGGAACTCTGCGCCGAAATGGGTGCCGCCTTCCTCTGTGCCGACCTCGGCCTGGAGCTGGAACCCCGCGCCGATCATGCCGCCTACATCGCCTCCTGGCTCCAGGTCCTCAAGAACGACAAGCGGGCGGTCTTTACCGCCGCCAGCCATGCCCAGCGAGCGGCCGACTACCTGCACGGCTTACAGCCCAAAGCCAGGGAAGTCGCCGCATGAGCTGCGACCCATCTCAGGCCCGTTTTCCCCTCGGCCAGATCGTCTATACGGGCAATGCCCTATCCCGGCTGAGGACTGAGGAGGTACTGACCGCCTTGCGCCGCCATGCTCATGGCGATTGGGGCGACCTCTACCCGGAGGACGCCATCGCCAACGATATCGCACTGCAACAGGGAGGCAGGCTGCTATCTGCCTACGGCTTCGGCCAGAACCGTTTCTAGATCATCACCCTGGCCGACCGATCCCGGACCATCGTCCTCATGCCCGAAGACTGACCCGCCGGCGCTCTGGCCGCCGTCCTTGACATCTTCCGCAGGCCGTACTTATATGCGGGCTGAACCTTGCGACTGACGCCATGCCCGACGCCTCCGTACCCACCCAGCCAATCCAGGTTGGCGATACCGTTGCCTACCAGCTTAGCGGCGCACCCGTTACGGACGCCCAGGGCAAGGTTATCGGCCTATTCAAGACCAAGGACGGAATGACCCTGGCCGACGTGCAATGGGACAAGCTCGGCCCGCCCAAACGCCTCAACGTGCAAAGCCTTACCAAAGTGGGACGGTCCGCCACTTCGGCATGAGTGCTTGCCCCCCGTCCGTTGACAGGGTGAAGAACTGGCCTGCCGGCGTCTGGGACCATGCCGCGATTCACGCCCGGACCCCTCCTTGAAACCCCCGTCTGGCCCCATGCTCTCGCTCGCGAGTCAGCCAAAAACCACGGTTCCGAGCGCCGGCCACGTCCGGCCCTCGGCTGCATGATCCCGACCACTTCCGACGCGACCCGCGCCGTTGGCGGGCGGGGGCTTGCCCGACCGGTTCCCGCACCATCCGGGAGGGATCGCGCCCTTCGCCACCACGGCTTGCCAGCTCCTCATTTGCTTGCCTCAAGCAGCCGAAAGTGCAACAATAAGGCAGCCACGAGAGCCTGGAAATCCGCCGAACACAAGTCATTTCATCTTTTGCAGACATCTTCCCTATGCGTTGCATAGGCAAGATTGCACGGTTCCAGCCCCAAAATGGCCGGAACCGTGCCGTCAGTATCCCACGACATGGCTTCCAGTGTTCGATGGCGCAGACAATGGCGCTAAAGCGTTTGCCGGGCAATCTCCTGGCCCAAAAGCTGGTACGCCTGCACCATCGCGCCTCCTGCCCATCCCAGACATCCGGCAGGCCCATTTGCCGTTGCTCCGTATCGGGACGGGCTACGGCAAATGGCTATCGCTCCTCTGGCCTGCTGACAGGCCAAAGTGAAGGCCAACCTGGCTACCGCAATGGCGCACCGCAGCAAAGCCGGCAATCCCAGGTCAGCGGTCAGCCCCGCCGGTGTCCTTCCAGCGGGGCCGAACGAGCCACCGAAACCCCCTCAAGAATTGCCGAAAGTGGCGACCCCAAGTCCCCCACAGACGCCCCACCCAGGCAGCCGCCTTTCAGCTTTTTCCGTCCCTCAAGCTGCGGCATCCTACCGCACCTTGAGCCTCTGACGGAAAAAGCTGGGGCGATGGGCGGCGGCGGCCGAAACGCAAGTCGCGCGACTACCGGGAACGCCTGGGCAAGCCATTCGCACACGATGCCTACCTGTCCGAACTGGCCGAGAGGGTCAAGGCACGGAAAGCCGCCAACACCATCGAGGCCACGCCGCAGCGCGACCGGCAGAAGCGTTCGACCGCCGAGGAGCCGATCACGACCCGCATCCGCAAGCGGCAGGAGGAGGCCAGCTTGACAGGAGGGGCAGGCCACCAGGAAGAAGCATCGGCTGAACCAAATGCAATGTCGTTCCGAGAGCGCATTCTACGGGAGCGCCGGTAGAGCGCCCAACGTGAGGGGCAAAGCCCGACGTAGCAGCCGAACGAAGAAGACACCCCCGCTCGGAATCCACCTCTGGCTCTGGTGAATGGGCTGGGAAGACAGGTACGTCACCTCTGCCTCTGTCGCATTTCGTCGCGGGGGCGCGGGGCTTGTGAACCCCCGCGACGAAACACTCCGCCGGCGACGGTGAATGAAACCCACCGGGAAGTCGTAACGGGCAAACGCCCGCTTCTCCCTAAATCCAGGCAGTGCCGTAACTACCGACCTTGACAAGTCTATCACGGGGCGATAGACCGTACTTCAACCCGAAAAGGAGCACCGGAAATGCCTTTTGAGCGTTCCCTTGAGATCGAACGACGATTGGACCATGTTCTAAGCCTGATCCGCACGGGGCGGTTTTCGACGCCCAAGCTGGCAGTAATGGTCGGAGTCTCAATCCCGACCATTTCCCGCTGCGTTACGGCCTTGCGGCTGCGAGGGCATGACATCCGGGCCGAAAAGCACGAAGACGGCTGGGCTTACCACCTTCCTGAACCCGCAACGGTTTCAAACAGGAAGGCGGCGTCCCGAACATGACCACTCCCACTCAGAAGGCCCCGATCAAGAAATGGGTTCCACGGTATACGCTGCCTGGGCAGGCGGACCTGTTCTACATCAACAGCATTCTGACGACTCTCTGGCGTGAACCAAATGGCGACCTTCCTCGCCTTGGCAATCCGGAAGACCCGCTGGACGATCTGATTTACCTGATGCTGACCCGTCGCGGGAAAATTCGGCAGGCTCAGCAGGTTTTCGAGTCATTGCGCCAAAGCCTCATCGGAAGGGGACGGACCAAACCGGACTGGTCGTCTTTTCTCCAACAGGGCGTCGAAGAGATGGCCCGCTACTTCGCACCGCTGGGCATGGGACGAACCCGAGCGCGAGAAATGTACGCGGCTCTCACTCTGATCGAGGAGCGATTTGGCCAACTCTCGCTCGATACTCTCCATAGCTGGAGCAACAAGCGCTGTATCGAGTTTCTGTGCTCTCTCCCTGGGGTGAGCCTGAAGACGGCTGCCTGCGTAATGCTCTATACGCTCGGCCGCGAGATTTTCCCATCAGATGTTCACTGCAATCGCGTCCTCGCACGTCTGGGCGTGCTGCCTGCGGAGTACGGCTCCCAGGACAAGCACAAGAAAGCTCAACAGCTACTTCTGGATGGACGGATTCCAGGCGAAATGGCGTTCAGCCTGCACGTCTCTCTTGTGCGGCACGGACAGGAAATCTGCACGTCAGCCAAGCCGCAGTGCCATCGCTGTCCACTTCGGGGATTCTGTGCCGAGTACCGCGAGCGGGCGTTAGACCAGTGGGAAGCAGATCGCGAGAAACCATCCTGCGTCGATTTGTTCTCCGGAGCCGGTGGGACGAGTATCGGTATCTCGCGTCCCATTGAGTGGGGCCACGACCCACGAGCCAAGACAACCCCGACCATGCGGATTGCGCTCGCGGCCGAACTCGATACCTGGGCACACAAAACCTACAGCACAAACCACCCGGAGGTTCCGGCCGAACGTGTGCTGCTGAAAGACTTGACAGCAGAGGACGCGGTAAAGGTTGTTCGGAAAGCAGTCGCGGACGAACCAAACCTGGTTCTCGTTTTCGGAGGGCCGCCCTGTCAAAACGTCTCGCTTATCGGCACGACCGGACGAAAGGCAGCGACGGCCAGAAGGAAGCGGTTTGCACCCCCCACATATGTCGCATTCCGCGACATTGTTAAATCGCTTCGTACCCGTTTTTTTGTCATGGAGAACGTGCCTGGCTTGTTCGCCGCCGCTGATGGCCGCGCCCGCGAAGACATTATTGACGATTTTTCTGACTTCTATGCGAGCAAGGAGGTTCACGTTGAGGCAAATGACCACGGTGTCCCGCAGCGCCGTCACCGCATCCTGATCGTTGGTGTACTGAAAGGCAAGAAACCAGAACTCGCCTCGACAGCCCTCGAATTCCTTGCAGAGCGACTGCGGACTTCCCTCGAACGAAGCGCCTGGTCGGCAACATTCGGAGAGGCAGTGTCCGACCTACCCGCCGTCAAACCTGCCCAGGGTCAGGAGTTCGGCAAGCACCACACACCGGGAACAGTGAAACTTTCAAGATACCAGGAGACGCTCAGGAACGGCTCCGAGCTGATTTACAATCATGTGGCCCGTCCTAACAACGCGCGAGATCTTGAACTTTACGCCCTGCTTGAACCTGGTGAAATCGCGTGGGATGCACACGAGAAATACCAGCGAAAGGATTTGATGATTTACCGCAACGATGTGTTCCTGGATAAGTACCGCCGCCAGGTCTGGGACGCGCCGAGCACGACCGTTGTGGCGCACCTTGCAAAAGACGGCCATATGTTCATTCACCCTCGACAGGTGCGATCCATCACAGTCAGGGAGGCTGCAAGGCTTCAATCCTTCCCCGATGACTTCATTCTGACAGGGCCACGAACCGAGCAGTTTCGTCAGGTCGGGAACGCAGTGCCACCGCTGCTGGGAGCGAGGATTCGATCCGCCGTACTCGAAACCCTGGAACAGTTCTTTGGAAATAAAGGGACGGCCTGACGTATGAACATCCGCCTGTTTCCAGACCGTTTCCTCAAGGAAGGCTCCTGCTTCAACCTGTTCAGGGCGGGCACGGACAGGTCCATCGAACTGCCAGTTACCATCGAGGGTACGTCCGGCATTGCTCTTCATATCGTTCACTCCGATCCTGACAATCTCGCGTGTCTCGCGGCCCTCCTTGTGCTTCAATCATGGCTCTACGGCATTGATGAGCTTGAATTGCCCCCGAAACGTCGCCGGCCCATTCTCGTTGTCACCGAGACACCCGGCAGGTTTGCCGAGGCATACCTCCGACTGAATATTCCAGCGGAGAGTATCCGTGGACTCTCCCGGCGGAGGAATATGGCGCGCTATCAGAAGTGTAACATCGTTCCCAATCTCACGAGCGATCCCAAGAGTGAATTCTGGGACCGGCACATCAAACCCGACGAAACTCGCATCAGGCTTCACAACTTCTTCCCCGCCCACTTTCTTCCGCAGCAGAACGGTCCCATTCATCAGATCGCAAGCAGGGAGCATCTGGGCCGTGGTGATGACGCAGGGCCAGCGCTGCTCATCGTCCGCGCAACCAAAAGCACCAACCTCGCCGAACTCAGGGATCGTTTCCGTCCCTTTCTCGTTATCCTCGACGCTCACGGCCTTGCAGTTCCGCATGGCGAAACAGAGACGCCATCCCTTGTCTTCCACAACTCAATTTTCTCACCGAACCTGGCCAGCGCGGCGGACGGCCTGGTTCTGTGTTGCCTGCCCGATGCCCGTTTCGAACGATTCTGCAACGAAGCCACTCTGCGCCTCGTCGAGCCGCCGGAGCCCGGTGAACTCGCGGCAGCATGCAGCGAGGTTGATGGTGCTCTCCAGGCCCTGATAGAGCGGATCGATGAACACAGGAACCGTGTGCTTTCAGAGGTACATCGCGCCGCTTCCAGATTGCGAAACGTACTTTTCAGCCTGACGGTCGGGATCGAAACTTACGAGCAGTCGCTTGTGGCATCCGGGCTGCCCGATGGCCTGTGGTATCCCTGGTCCGTTACCGAGCCGTTGAATTCACTGGAGAACCGCCTGCCCGAAATTGCCGCCTTGGGGGAGTGGGAGGAGTTGATTGTTTCCGAGTTGGTTGGAGGATTCCGCAAGCTCGAAGAGATTCTCCGGACGTACTCCCCGAAGAGGGAGGCGGTGCTTGCCGCCGTGCAGGACAGCCTCACCCAGGGAAGAAAGGCCGCCCTCATCGTCAAGGGACAGGCATTTGCCGAGGGACTGAAGTGGGCCATCAGGTTCCCCGAGCCCTACGGACTTGGCCTTTCTCCGGAACAATGTACGGCCGTGACTCCAGATGACCTGGATCAGCTTGGCGTTGAACACGACTGCATCGTTCATCATGCCTTCGATCCACACGACGTGTTGACAGCCCTCTCTCGCATGGACCCGCGCAGGATCACCTTTGTGCTGTTACGAAACGAGCTTCGGTTTGTCGGTGAACGATTCCTGCGGCTGAGAGGACTTATCCCCAATCATGTGGCTCACAGCACCATACTTTCACCCATTTACCATCAGGTGGACCGATTGAGTCCGGCAACGGCGGTCACGAGGAGAACACGCACATCCACTCTGGCGACCGATGGCGAATTCCGGATGTTGCTTCGAATGTTCGAGGGAGAATTGTCTGCCGCAGACTATGGGACCGTGCTCACGGATGGAAGTGATGCCGTGAACGGGGAGGTGCAAACAGAAGTGCTCGCGTGCCTGATCCGCCTTGAGGGCGAAAGCGCTGTCTTCCTTGAGAGTGCGGCACAGGTGACGTGTATCTGCGGAGACGACGCTATTGGATGCAAACGAGGGAATGCCCTTGAGCCAGGGGACCGCCTGATCGTCGTTGCACCAGAAGCCAGGGAGTTTATCGCATCTCGTGTACTTTCGGCGCGGCGCGATGAGGAACGGGATAGCCCGGCGGATCGCACCATCCGAAGATGGCGACAGGAATTGACTGCGGGCATGGACAGTCTTGGCCTTGGCCATACCGAAGTGCTTCGCCGGATACGTGAACTTGGATCACGCCGCACCACCTCTGGCGTCATCCGGCAGTGGGCCGCTGGCGAGGTGCTTGGCCCGCTCGACCCACAGGACATCAGACGAGCAGGCGAGGTTGTCAGTTCAGAATGGCTGCGGGCGAATTGGCAGTCAGTGGGAGCTGCATTGTTCGCCGTACGAAATGGGCACCGCGTTCTCGGCCGTCGCATCACCCAGATAATACAGAAGGCCGCGCTCGGTGAGCACGAAATCTCTGCAAAGGACAGGGACTTCCTCGCACAGCTTGGAGTCACAATGGGAAGACTCCAGGATGCGGTCACCGTTCTCACCGTTGAACAGGTCTCGGCGGACGCTGGCATGGTGCCAGTTGATCGCATCGGTCGCGTTATACCTGCCTGACCTGCAAGAGGAGATTCATTGATGTCGGTATCAGAACAGATGGAAGTACGGGATGCACAGGTCAACAGGATGCGGCTCGACCTGCTGGGTCCATCAAGCCCTGACGAAGTGCTTCGTCAGGATAGGGAAACTCGCGAAGGGGATTCTCCGCTCTCTCGTTACCTGGTTGGAATTCTCTATCCCACGGATTCCGTGGTTCCTCCTGAAGAGGACGATTTCGCAAACGACGGAGCGGAAGGCGAGGAGGACGATGCGCCGGATACGACCATTCCAATCGCCGGAATCCCAAAGCCTTCCTCTATCGGTCTCTCGTTCGCTGTTTCGGACGACACGAAAGCAATCAGAGTTGAGTTTCGCTACGGACTCTACGTTCCGAGCGAACAGTCCTCCGAAACCAAAGGCGCTGAGGGGGAGCAGAGTGCAGGTGGCAAACAAAAGAAGCCCACCATACTCTGGACTCGGAAGCAAATCTCCGAGGAGGTACCGATTGACTTGCCTGAACCCTCCACGAAGCATGTGGACCTGCCAAACGGCGGCAGAGGCGAATGGCTTTGCCGGAATGATGGAGGCACCAGAGTTGTTTCTGTGTTCCTCCGTAATAACAATCAGGGCGGTGACGGCCCCGATGAACCGGAACAATGTCTCTACCAGCCGGAGATTGTCGTTCGTGGTTGTGAGAACGAAGCACCCGTTGTGAACCGTGCCCACAGGGCGAACAAGAACAGCTTTGACCCCGACCTGGAGTCCTACCGCCTCCTTTACCGGGACAAGCCGGAATTCGCAATCGGCCACGGCTGTGCGACCGAATGGGACTGCGAAGATTGTCCAACGAACCGGGCGAAGATGGTTCGTACCGAGTTGCTTCCAGCCTATATGATCTCGACGACCGAGGCCCGTGGTGGTGTCGGGCTTCCCGGTCTTATCATGGAGGCCCTCGCAGATGCGCCGAGTGGCGCGGCCGTTGTCTCGCTTGTCGAGCCACTCTTTGAGCAGTACAGCCAGTGGGTTGCCGACCGCCGCAGGGAAGTAGCCTCCTTGCCTGCTGATCTTCAGGCAAAGGCAGGAGAGCATCTTGACGATTGCGATGAGGCCCTCCGACGTATGCGAGATGGACTCTCCCTCATTGCAAGCGATTCTCTCGTATTCGAGGCGTTCCGATTTGCAAACCGGGCGATGCTGATACAGCGCGTGAAGTCAGTCGAGGCTCTCAACTTTCAGAAGGGAATGGGCCGCGTTTTCGACGCTGACAAGCCTGCATGGCGTCCGTTTCAGCTCGCCTTTATTCTGCTCAACCTGCGTGGAATCATCACCCCTGACTCGGCAGACCGCGAGATCGTTGACCTCCTCTGGTTCCCGACTGGTGGTGGAAAAACAGAAGCGTATCTCGGACTCGCCGCCTTCACAATGGGACTCCGCAGACTTCGAGATGTAACGAATAAACGTCCCGATGCCAGTGGCGATGGTGGCGTCACCGTGCTCATGCGGTACACGCTCCGTTTGCTAACCATCCAGCAGTTTCAGCGGGCCGCAACGCTTCTTTGCGCTTGCGAGTCTCTCAGACGGTCGGCCCCTGACCGCTTTGGTCGTCAACCGTTCAGCATTGGACTCTGGGTCGGAGGCGGTGCCACTCCGAACCACATCGACCAGAAGCCTGACCCGCAGCATGGGCGTGAGCCGGGCGCATTTCAGGCACTTGAAAACTTTGACCCGAAGAACGAACCGGCGGAAGGTAATCCCGTCCAGATTCGATCCTGCCCGTGGTGCGGGGAGGCGATTGCCCACACCGACTACCGGGCGAGTAAAGAGCTTCGGCACCTTCAGATTCGCTGCCCGAACGAGAAGTGCGATTTTCACGGCTCAGCAACCGATCTTCTGAGCGGCATTCCAGCATTCCTGGTGGACGAGGACATTTACTTCCGGTGTCCCACCATGCTAATCGGCACGGTGGACAAGATCGCCCGGCTCCCCTGGGACGAACGCACAAAATCACTCTTTGGCCGCGTGGACCGTCGCTGTCGGCGGCATGATTTCCTCGCCGAGGGTGTGGATTACGATGAATGCGGTGGTCGGCACAACGCCAAGACGGGACTTCCGGCAACAGGCATCCCTGACCGGGTGCCGCTCCACGGCCAGCGCGTATTCATTCGCCTTGAAATTCCAGCACTTCCGCGAGGAACT
>CAYVRB010000099.1:4824-18819 GCA_964453375.1 uncultured Alcaligenaceae bacterium | reverse complement strand
CGAGGGCGGCCGCGAAGAGGTCGTCGTCGGTCGGCCGGGGGTCGAGGTCGTTGGCGGCGACGACGCGGGCGGTGCGGCCATCGGTGGCGACGGCGGCGACGAGCGCGGCGGCGACGGCGCTCTTGCCGGCGCCGGCCGGCCCGTGCACCACGAGCGGCGCGAAGGGGAGCGCTCGGCGTTCGACGCCGCGCGCCAGCCGCCTTGCGGCGCGCAGGGCGGAGCGGTTCTCCGGCACGCGCACCACGTCGGCCCAAGCGTCGGCGAGCAGCGGCATTTCACCGGGAATTCTAGGGGAAAATCGGCCAGAACCAATCACAAATGAGCGAAGAAAACGCGTCTTTCCGGCTCTACGGGTCTACTAATCGAGAAGATCGCGGATAGGATAAACCGATGAAACGTTAGTACAGTCAATGGGATGGGCAGACCGATGGATCGGCAACAAATTCTTCTAGCGAAATCGCTGGAAGCGGCCGGTGTGCCGCTCGACGTCACTTCGTTTCACGATCGGCTGATTCTCCAGAAGACGACCTATCTGCTCCAATGCGCCGGCATCCATATCGGGTACCGTTTCCGTTGGTACATCCGGGGTCCGTATTCGCCCGACATGACGGCGGGCGCGTTCGGCATCGTGAACGAGGGCGATTACGCCACGAAAGAACTGAACGGCTGGAAGCTCGACGACGATTCCGCGAAGCTCGCCCGCGATCTACGTCCGCTCCTCCATCGGAAGGACGAGACGAAACGGGACCAATCCCGTCGGCTGGAACTCCTCGCGTCGGTGCTGTTCCTCTTCAAGACCGAACAGGCCAAGCCGAGCGATCCCGATGGGACCTCCAAGATTCTCCGGAAGAACGGCAAAGACTTTGGATCGGACGACGTGAAAGCCTCCGTGAAGGAGTTGAGAACACATGGCCTCGTCTAAATCGGCGCGGATCGTCAATGACAACATTCATGGCGATATCGCGTTGACCGCGGACGAGTGGAAGGTCGTCAATACCGCAACGTTTCAGCGATTGCGTTCGCTCAAACAACTCGGCATGGGTCACCTTGTCTATCCCAACGCCACGCATACGCGATTCGCGCACAGCCTCGGCGTCTTTCATATCATGTGTCGGGTTTTGGCGAATCTGGAACACCAAGACCTCGACGAAGAGCACAGGGCCGAACTTCGATTGGCCGCGCTGTTGCACGACGTAGGCCACTATCCCTATTCACACCTCATGGAACGAGTGGCGATTGTCACCCTGACGGAAGAAGAAATCGCCAAGCCCGATTCGAGGGTCATATCGGGAACGGTGGACGAATACCCGGACCACGAAGAGCTGGGTCGGATTATTCTCGAGTCGCAGCCCGATATCCGTCAAGCGTTGGGAAGTCGGACGCGAGCAAAGAAAATCGGCGCCCTGTTCTCCCGATTGGAAGGTAACCACCAGCAGCTCAGCAAGTTGATTCACAGCAGCTTGGATATGGACCGACTCGATTATTTGCTCCGCGACGCAATGGCCGCGGGCGTGCCCTACGGTGTGATCGATCTGAATTACCTCTTGAACAACCTACGGATCAGCCCGAAAGGGATGTTGGGAGTGGAAGAAAAGGCGATGGCGGCCGCCGAACATTTCCTGTTGGCAAGGGTATTCATGCATCGAGTCGTTTATTACCACAAGACGACGTTTGGATTTGAAGAGGCATGCCGTCAAGTGTTGCGGCGAATCCGGGATTCGGGCCGGTACGACGACATGCTGGCCAAAAATGGGAGCAGGATTCGCGAGATCGCGGGAGGGGGCGAACTCCGCGGTTTCACGGACGACTACATCGACCGGATCATCTACAAGGCGATCGGCGACGAAGACCCCGTCATTAAGGCGCTCGCCTCCTGCATCGCCGAACGTCGCCCGCCGCGATTGATCTGCGAAATCGGCGGCCTCGAAGATAAAATCAACAATAACTTGTCAACTGGACTCTATTTCAAACAGAAGTGTCGCGACGGACTTGAATCGATTGCCAGAAAGCATCGATTGAATGTCGGCCAATTCTTGTTGTGCGGTCCGAAGCCGATCAAGTTTGAAGAACGGGGATCGCTCTTTTCGCGGGTCGACGCCGAGAAGTTGAAGCCTGAGGAACGGGAAGAACTCATCATGATTTTCCCGCGAAATCACGAAGAACCAAAGTCGATCGTCGATATCGCCGGCTCGATTATCAAGAATCTTTCCAATCAAGTGTTCTCGATTCAGCGCTTATATTTGGTGGAACGTGATCTCAAGGCGGAGAAGTGGAATCAAATCCGCGATGAAATCCGTGGTTGGGCGAAATTACCTTCGTAGTTGCCACGGTTCCCATGACCCACATCGAGAAGCAGACCCTCCGCGACTTGCACCGGCCCGGCTGGCGGGGGGCGATGTTCGTCCTCACCGTCGGCACGGTCTACTACGCCCTCGTCGCCGCCACCGTCGGGTGCCTCGCCGAAGGCTGGTACTGGCCCGTCGCGCTCCTCACCCTCGCCAACGTCTACCTCGCGCACTCGCTCGTCATCGCCTTCCACGAGGCCGCGCACGGCAGCCTCTGCCCCTGGCGGCCCCTCAACGAATACCTCGGCCGCGTCATCGGCCTGCAAGCCTTCAACAGCCTCACCCTCTACCGCGAACTCCACCACTGGCACCACGCCCACCTCGGCACGCCCCGCGACGAGGAATTCTGGCCCTTCACCGACCCCGCCAACGGCAAATGGAAGCGCCGTCTCGCCGCCTTCGGCGAGCTGTCGTTCGGAATCCTGTATACGCCGATCCTGTACCTGCGCGCCTATGTGCGCCGCGATTCGAGAATGCGAATCTCAAGGTGGCGAAGTCTGATGATCTGGATGGAGGCGCTCGCGCCCTGGCTCGTCTGGGGCGGCCTCGCCGCGATCACCTGGTACTATGATGTGTTCCACTATTACGCGATCGCGTATCTCATTCCCGCCTTCGTCGCCGGCAACATCCAGAGCTGGCGGAAGTACATCGAACACATCGGCCTGACCGGCACCACCTGGGCGACGCTCACGCGCGCGATCCGGCCGCGGGGCGCCGCCGGGCACCTGATGTCCGAGTCGATCCTGCACGAGCCGTACCACGACTTGCACCACCGCTATCCGAAGATCCCGTACGAGAACCTGCCCGCCGCGGCGCAGGTCGACCCGGTGCGTGCGGAGCCGGTTCCGCTGTTCGCCGGCTACTGGGGCGCGCTGAAGGACTTGCTGAAGGGCCTCGCCGACCCGAAGTTCGGCCCCGCGTGGCGGGAAGGGGTGAGTGATCCGAAGGCAGGGGACGCAACACATTACAGCCCGTAGGAATTCCATTGACGCCAAGCACGAGCGCGGGTGGAATCAAGGCACGTGCTGCGGAAACTGTTGGTCGATTAAAGAGGTTTTGTACTCTTGATTCCCCATCAGATATTGTCGGCGAGTTATTATCGCAATTTTCGGTCAATAAGCATTTAGTATCGCTTTCGCTAACTTACTTCCCAGCACCACGTCTGTAGCGTATTCCCTTTTCAGCGCAGCCAAGCTAATATCTGTCTTATCTTCCGGCTTTTCGCCGTCCAACACCAGCAAGACGCGACCTCGATTAGCGATTTCCTGTATCGCTTGGATAGTCATAACCGGATTGATCGTATCCATCATTTTTACTGCTTCTGGAGGCAACTTGACCGATCGACCTTCTATGTCAAGCAAGTTGAAGGCAAGATCACCGACAGCTTTTTCCGGGATTTGTAAGGGTTTGAAATGTTCGGCCATGAGACTTGTTTTCGATGTCCCGGTGCCACAGATAAATAGCACCGTGCGATCCACTAACTCCTGATAGTTCTTGAGCCCCTTGTCAGTCACGACCAGTGGATGGGCTTCATGGTCGGCTCCAAAGAGTTCCGCCATGGTAACGGAAAGGAAGTTTGCAGATTGATTGAATCGGGTGGGTAGGTAGCCGGCATTACCTGCGATGAACTTTAGCCGTTTCGGGTACTGCTCCATTGCTTCCTTGGATCTCTCCACGACTGGCTGATTGCGAGAGAGCGCCTGGACGATCTGGGAGATCGTTCGCCCGCCTGCGTTACAGATCACCAAGTCGTGCTTTTGGCGATACGGCGTTGTCTTGGCCATGTCGTGAATGATCTCGGCGACGAGTCTCGCCGCGTGAGCACTGACAACTCCGTACAGGGACTGAGCGGGTTCATTGGGAATCGCGTCTTTGACAACAGTGAATCGTATCTTGCGGCTCTTGGCCGCGTTCACTTTCGTGGCAAGTTTCTTCGCAAGCGACTCTTCAATCGGCGGCGCGAAAGAAAGGAATTTCCCGTGGGCGCGCACGAGCGCTCGCCTGACTTGCATCAAGTGCAGTGACGTTGGAACCCAACCGAGGCGCTTCACAATCGTGTTCACCGCCAGTCCATCCGACCACGCATATTTCGCAACTAAGTACGCGAATTCGTCGCCATGAGGGTCGAGCGTCGACGGCGCAACCGGGGTCAGGCCACCATCTGATTTCTTGGCTCGCTTCGACATCATTCGGACTCTCTGATAAGTCGGAAAGAGACGCACGCTACCCGATCCACACGACCACTTAGGTGGAATTTAAACGCTATCCAAACTTCGTGTTTCACGAGAGCCCCTCGATGGAGTCGGCATGTGAAAAGGTGTTTGAATTGCGAAGTCGCCGTCGCCTCTGCTCACTTGGATTCGAGTACGGTTCACAATCAAATAATATCGATCTTCACAGTATCGACAAGATAAAACTCACACGACGCAAACAGTTACAAGATAACGAATTAAATCGAATTATTTCGACTTTCACGCTGTATTCCGTTACCGTGAACGATGTGTGGCGTCAGCCGCACACTTTCCCCTGGGAGGCTATCCCGATGTCGTCCAGCGCCCCAGAGCTCCTGGTCGCGGCCTCGTGGACACCTACCTGCAACTGGAGGGCACTTCAATGAAGGCCGAATCGAATCGTCGCACGCTTTTCACTCGCGAGCTGTCCGATACGGTCACTCTCGAGGGGGTGACGTACGACGAACTGCAACTCCGGATGGCCGTGTATCCGGACGTGCAGCCATTTCAGGGTCAACACTTTATCAGCTGCCTGTCAACGCAGGAGCCGACGCAGAATGTCCTCGTGATCGCCAATCGACGTTTGCCCCGGAAGGACGACATCCACCGGGACACGGTCTGGCGCCAACGCCTGGAATTGGCCGTTCATCTCGAGCGCCAACTAGCGGGACTGGTTTCGCTCAGCAAGGCCGAGTTGCGTCACCAGTTGCCGTTGAATTTACTCACGCCGCTGTCTCTGCCCGCGTTCCCGGAGTGTGCCACGGGTGACGATGTGCTGCGCGCGTTCACGCGCAACTCGCAGCACCTATTCCTCACCGTGGTAGGGGCGTACCTCGCGGGCCGCATCGCGTACAACGTCGAGTCGTACTCGCGTCTCGGACCGGCGCACGCGAAGTACAGCCACATCGAGCACCTCGGGTGGGTGTACGCCCAGCAGATCGCGCGGATTCTGCGGCTGCTCGAAGACGATCAGCAATTGACGCTCACGGTCGTCGATGTCGGCACGGGCGGCGCGCACTTCCTGCTGACGCTCGGCACGCTGCTCCGCGAACGGGACTGGCTCGCGCGGGTCCGGATGATCGGCATCGATCGCAGCGATCGGGACAAGAAGTTCGGCTCGGAACTGGCCACCGAGTTGGGGGTGTCCGTCGAATTCTTCGACTGGGACATCACCGCGCCCGACTTCGCGGACAAGCTGCGGCGGCTCCGCGCGGATGTGATCGTTGTCAATCACGTCCTCGAGCACCTCGAAGGCGAGGTGCAGAACCGTTACTTGCACGACTGGCTGCTGGCCGCCGGGCGCTTCCTGTCGGTCTCGGTGCCGATCAACGACGATCCGACCAACAGCCTCTCGGCGCACACCACGGCGTTCGATCCGACGGGGGTGGGGCAACTCGCGGCGAGCATGGAACTGCGGGTCGGCTTCGCGGTCAAGGCGGTCGGCCTCGACGAGACGAAGGGCGGAGGCTTGATGACGTGGGAGCGCCGCCCCGACGTTCGCGATCGGGGGGGCTTCTCGGGGGCGATCTTCATCGTGGCGCCGCGGCCCGCCGTCATCAACCCGGACCCGATTCTGGCGGACTTCACGAAAGCTTTCGATCCGGCCGAGTTTGGCAACGTCCGCCGCGCACCGATCATCGGCCGGATTCAGAATCGCGAAAAGTTCACGGAGCAGGGGCACGAGCCTGCACCAATTGTGCGGCAATTGGTCGTCAAGGTTCCGCACAGTCGCGTTATTGTGCCCGTCGAACTCGAACAGTGCCGCGAGGCGATCGAACTGATCGTGGCCCACAACAAAGCCGCGAACCCGGCCTACGAAGAGTCCTATGCCTACTTGAACGTGTTTCGAGGGTTCACGAAGTCGTCAAGCTATCGGGGGCTGTCGCTCAACTGTCACGGTGATCAATTGCAGACGCTGCGGCCCGGTTATGCCTTCCCTCCGGATTGGAGCTACATCGTCTCGAGCTCGTTACCGACAACGTTGTTCGAGCAGGCGTTCGATGTCTCCGACGTGGTGGCTCGTGCCCGTCTCGGCGAGCATGTCAACATCTACGACACGCTCAACAAGCAGGCGGACCGCGAGCGGGCGTACACCTCCGAGAACTTCGCGATCCTGCTCTTAAGCCCGTTCGTCGTGCACAGCGCGTCCGAGGCCGAAGAGAGCGTCTTCCGCGTGTTCCTGAAGGTGGCCTTCTCGTCGAAGCGATTCTGGGATAATCGCGAGCTGCGCCGCAATCCGGCCTTCGACATCGAGAGCTGGTACCACCAGGACACGGTGGGCTACATCGGCGGGTTCTTCTCGCACGCGCACTGGAACGAGCGGTTCCTCGCGTGCGACCTGCCGCAGGCGTGATTCCAATTCTGCGGCTCGGGGTCATTCCAACCCGAGCCGTGGACCTTTTCAATTGATTTGCCTTGCTTTACTCCGTTGTTTCTTTGCGACGTCAACTCTCGCAGCATCACCTCGCTCCGGCCCAGAAATGCCGAGCCACGTCGGGCTGACGCCTCGACGCTCATGGCCCGGCCGTCGCCGCAACTCCTGGCCGGGCCAGCATCATTCGGAACTTCTCAAAGTGGGTCCGCCGAAAAGTGTGGGTCCACGATGGGGTGGCGCGGTCTCGCTGGACCCATTCCCGCCCGTCAGCGCACCCAGCGGAGGCGGTCCCAGTCCACGGTCTGGTAGGTCTTCGCGCCGCCGTTCACCGTCACGCGGCCGGCCTTCAACGGTTGATGGATCAGGAACGGCTTGCCGATGAAGCAATGCACCGGCACGCCGGGGATCGGCCAGGCGCGGCTGTCCTGCGAGTTGGCGCTGTTGTCGCCGCAGGCGAAGTATTCGTCGGCCGCCAGCCGGTGCGGTTCCTTGGTGCCGTGGGCGCCGTCGGCGCGGTAGTGGACGTCGCGCCCGAGCTTCACGTTGCGGAGGACGACGGCGGCGCCGCGGACGCCCATCTGCACCGGCCGGCCGACGCCGCCGCGGCGCGGGTACAGCTCCGGCTCGGCGGGCAGGTCCAGGGGCGGGAAGGGCGACACGCCGTCGATGGCGAGGTGCACGCGCCGGTCAACGAAGGCGAACTCGAGCCGGTAGGTCTTGCCGGCGGCGAGCGTGAAGCCGGCCTGGAGCGCGGCGGGGTCGGCGTTCACGCCGAGGCGGATCCCGTCGGCGCCGCCGATCGGGAACTCGGCGCGCACCTGGTCGAGGCCGTCGGAGAGGCGCAGCGCGAAGCTGCCGGTCCCGGCCGTCACTTCGAGATCGCACGCGAAGATGAAGTCGTGGACCGGCACGCGCTTCTCGCGGTGCGGCGGGCCGTTGTAGGCGAGCCAGTCGTCGACGGGCATCTCCTGGCGTCGGTCGAGGTTCCAGTGGACGTAGGTGAGGCCGAGGGCGGGGCGGTCGCCGGCGGCGTCGAGGTGGAGGGCGGCGTCGCGCAGGACGGTTTCGTCGGCGGGCTTGGCGGTGCCGTCGAGGGGGCCGACGTGCCAACGGGAGCGCCAGGTGTCGGGCGGGGCGAAGGCGAGGTCGAAGACGGGGATGCGCGTCTCGCGGACCTGGGCGAAGGTCTTGCGCTGGAGGACGCCGTCGGCGAAGACGTCGCCGCCGATCAGTTGGATCGCCTCGCCGGGCAGGCCGACCATCCGCTTGACGTAGGGTTTGCCGAGATCGCTGGGGCAGCGGAAGACGGCGACTTCCCAGCGGCGGGGCGCGCGGGCGTTGAAGACGTTCTTGTCGACGAGGAGGCGGTCGCCGGGGATTTCCCAGGTGGCGTCGAGGTCGATGCCGCGCTGGCCGCAGTTCGGGCAGCAGGCGTCGGGGAGGACGCCGCCGTGGCTGGGTTCGCCGAGGATCACCGGATGGCCGCAGCGGGGGCAGGCGGTCTCGCGGTGGTTGCCGACGAGCGCGGGCGCCATGCTGCCGGTGGGCACGCCGAACGGTTCGACGAGCATGGTGCGGACGAAGACGAAGACGCAGACGAAGAGGACGGCGACGGAGGCGACGCGGCGCAGGGCGGTGCCGGGCGATTCGAGGCGCGCTGGGGATGGCGGTTCGGACGGCGGCACGGGTCGATCCCGAGGCGAGGTGCCCCCATGCTACGCGATCCGGCGCGGAAGGGCGAGCCGAGCTGCGGCTCGCCCAGCTCGCAATCATTCGATCAGCGTCACCTGCACGCCGCTCTGGAGGATGCGCTCGAAGCTGGTGCGGAGCGATTCGACGCGCTGGTCGGCGGTGCCGGTGATGATCTGGTACGACGGCAGGGTGGTGGCGGCGCTGTCGCTGGTCTTCCCCTTGAAGGCGATGGTTTGGAGGAAGGTGAGGGCGGACCCCTTGAAGCTGCTGGTGGAGCTGAAGAGGTCGCCGAAGGCGATCGGATAGACGCGGGCGTCGGAGTTTTCGAGGCTGAAGCCGTGGGCGGCGGTGGTGGCGACGATCTGGTCGACGACCTCGTAGGCCTTGTTGATCGAAGTGGCGTCGCCGTTGCTGCCGCTGCCGGTGGTGGCGGTGCTGGTGTAGTAGGAGTTGGCGCCGGCGGCGGTGAAGTTGAACTGTCGCCAGCCGTTGGGGACGCCGTCGGTCTCGAAGATGACGATCTTGGTGGCGCCGCGGCGTCCGGTGCCGGAGATGGCGGTGGAACTGCTGAGGAGGTTGTAGGCGAGGGCGAAGCCGGAGACGGGGTCGGTGCCGTTGTTGCCGTTGGGCAGATCGCCGACGAGGGATTCGCCGAAGCTGGCGTTGTAGGGTCGGAGTTCGGTGTTGAGGCCGGTGCCGTTCTTGATGCCGGCGAGGAGGCTCTTGGGGTAGTAGAGGCCGTTCTTGAGGGTCTCCCAGTCCTGGCCCATCTCGACGCGGACGGTGGTGTAGTTGGTGCCGGCGAAGTAGGTGGTGCCGACCTGGTCGTTGGGGTGGTTTTTGCGGATGTCGTCGATGGCGGAGCGGATGCCGGCCTTGAGCTGCCAGGTTTGGGCTTCGGCGAGGGTGCCGGCGTTGAAGGTGCGGTCGGAGCTGGCGCCCATGCGCGTCGAGAGGAACGCGAGCATGGTGGCGGGGCCGAACCAGAAGTGCATCCGCGGGCGGGCGGGCACGTCGGTGTAGTTCATGTAGGGCTTGACGACGGTCTTGGTGGTCGTGTCGGTGTAGGTCAGGTTCGTGGTGGCGCCGATGGAGATGTTCGCGCCGCCCCACTGCGCGGTTTCGACGCCGGCGAGCGTGTAGCGCGGGTGGTAGTTGGTGGTGTTGCCCGTGAAGCCGAGGACGAAGTCGATGTACTCGCGCCAGAAGCGCTGGTCGAAGGTGGCGTCGGTGGAGGGCGAACCGGCGCCGTCGACGTTGTCGGGGATGGACGTGTAGTACTTGATGCGGCCGGCGCGGAGGTTGGGCGGGAAGACCTGCGGGCCGGATTTGATCCACGCCAGGACGGCGGGATAGTTGACCTTGAAGGTGCCGTTCTTGAGGACGCCGTTGGTGCCGGCGGTGTTGAAGAGCGCCTGATTGATGCTCTGCGTGCCGGTCGTGACGGTGTCGTTGTCGGCTTCGGGGTGGAAGTAGTCCCAGTTGCCGGAATCGCTGACGGTGCTGTGTTTGGCGCGGGTGTCGCCGTTGGGCGTGCCGGTGGTGGCGCTCGTGCTCATGAGGAAGAAGCGGCGGCGCCAGTCGCAGATCCAGTTGCCGTTGGAATCCTTGACGCCCTTGGAGGCGTCGGTGCTGGCGGGGTTGGTCCGTTCGAGGACGAGGTCGGGGCGGACGCCGGTGCCGAGGGGGTTGCCGCCATTGGGGTCGCCCCAGCGGGGGTCGGGCGGCCACTGGAAGAAGGTCTTGCCGTAGTAGGCCGGCCCCATGCTGTAGCCGTGGAAGCGGCCGTTGGTGGGGAAGGTCGGCGTGGATTGGAGGGCCTTGGCGTTCGTGTCGGTCCGGAAGGTGCCCGGCGTGGCCGCGCCCGAGAAGGCGTTGTACGCGGCGAGGTCGAGGTCGTAGCCCGCGAATTCCCAGGCGGAATCGACGAAGTTCGTCCAGGCGGAGCCGGCCTCGCGCTTGGAGCGAGTGCCGTCGGACAAAATGACGCGGGCGTCGGTGGTCAGGCTGGTGATCGGCCGCGCCGTCGTCGGGATGGTGCGCAGCGTGGAGGTGGAGAGCGTCGGCAGCGCCGTCACGCTCGTGGGGAAGAGCACTTCCCACGCGGTGCGGGCGGCGCCGGTCGCGGTCGTCGGATCCCAGTTCACGTTGGTGGTGACGACGGCGCCGGCCTTGCGCGGGTGGCGGTCGCCGACGTACTTCGCGTCCGCGCTGTCCTCCTGCGTGATGAACGTGTCGGGCGCCGGCGTCGGGCCGCTCGTGTTCGTGGTGTCGAAGGCGTTGTAGCCGGTCCAGCCGGTCGGGTTGGACATGCGCCCGAAGACCCCGTTCGCCGTCAGCGCCGCCATGCCCGGCGGGTTCCAGCGGTGGAAAGCGTTCTTCAGCGCGTTCGCGTTCGTCACCGTCGCGACCGTGTTCGCCGGGTTCGCGAGGTTCCCCGGATCGAAGACGAACTGCCGGATCATCGCCGGTCCGACGTTGGCGTCCTTCGTCATATTCGTCGGCGAATAGATCTCGTTGGAACCTTGCAGGAAGTTGGTCGTGCGGTAGAAGGCGTTCGGCACGGTGGACGTCGGGTAGCGCTGGTAGTGGCCGAAGCGCGGATAGCTCGTGTCGGGGTTCATGAGGCCCTGCACGACGCCGGCGCCCGGTTCGGGGTACGAGAAGGTGCTGGAGAACTTCATCGAGCCGGACATGTCCAGGATGATCGCGATGTCGCGGGGGCGGTGGGCGGCGACGGCGCGGGCGCTCGTCGGCAGCGAGTTGATGCCGAAGACGCGCGAGAAGAACGACGGCTGGTTCGCCGCCACGTTCACTTCGACCGACGTCCACGCCTTGCCGGTCGGTTTCGAGCCGGGGAACGACGGCCGGAAGACCTGCGCCGACGCGTCGTAGTCGTAGATGCCGACCTGCACCGTGCCGGAAGTCAGCGTGTTCAGGTTCAGGCCGCTGTTCGACGTGACGGACGCCAGCGCGTTCGCCAGCGCCACGTCCTTCTGGTTGTCGTAGTTGTCCGCGAGGGTGCCGACCGGGACGCGGTTGTCGAGCGTCCGCGCGCCGGTGAGGGCGGCGGTGTCGGCGGCGTTCTGCGCCGCGGCGCGCGACAGGATGATCATCCCGAGGTCGATCGCCAGCGCCACGAAGGCGAATAGCACCGTGACGCCGACCGCCATCATCGGAACGATCGTCCCGCGACGGCGGGAACTGGACAACGCGCTGCGCATGGACGGTCCCTCTCCCGAGGGCGGGCGCCGGGGGATGGCGCGCCGCCGGGTGAATCCAATCGGGGACGGGAACCGCCGGGGGAGGCGGGATCAAACCAGTGCGGAGTGGCGAGCGCGGAGTGCGGAGTGGAAACCCCGCGTGATCCGAGACGGCCACGGATTTCGGATGGTCGTCCGTAATCCCTTCTGCACGACTCCATCGGTTCGGGGGTACTATCGGAGGTTGGTTTTCACTCCGCACTCCGCACTCCGCGCTCCGAACTCGACTCAGCCTTCGCTGCCCATCGTGACAACCACGTTGATCGGGATCGTCGCGCCCATCATCAGGAAGTTGGGCAGGATCGTGGTGTAGGTGCCGCTGATGCGCACGGCGATCCGCTCGCCGAACTGGGCGGCGTTCCAGGCGCCGGTCTTCGCGACGATCGCGGGCGCCGGCTGGTTCAGGTAGAACGGATCGCAGGCGAACACGGTGACTCCACCGGGGTCGTTGTAGCCGATGATCATGCCGTTCATGCCGGCCATCTTGTTCGTGACGTAGGCGCGGATGGACGGATAAGTGGTGACGCCGTCGCTGTAATTCGTGGTTGCGAAGCTGGCCCCTTTGCCGAGGTTGACGACGGCGTAGCGCGCACCGTCGCGCGCCGCGTTCGTCGTCACCTGGATCACCATCAGGTAGCGGCAGTACTCGAAGATGCCGAAGAGGAACATCAGGAAGACGCTGAGGACGACGGCCACCTCGACGGTGCTCGCCCCGCTGCGGCGTCCCGACCGGTTCCCGGCCGCGCGCGCGATCATGCTTCGTCCTCCGGGATCACCACTTCGGGAGATCGACGTTCACGGTGAACGTCTCGTCCACGAGCGTCTGCCAATCGACCGTGTACTCGACGGTCGTGGGGTTCACGAGGCCGAGGTTCACCCACTTCACCTTGTCCCACGGCACCGAGACGAAGACGCGGAACCGTTCGTTCTTGAGGCCCATGTACGGGAGCTTCACCGGGTTCGCGCTCGGCGTCTCGCCCTCGAAGCCGAAGCGGACGGTCACGTCGGCGCGGGCGATGCCCGACAGGCCGCCGGTCACGATCGCCTGGTAGACGACGTCGGCGACGTTGAGCGAGCCGGTGTTGAAGGCGATTTCGGTGGGCGTGTTCTGCCGGTTGACGATGCGGCCCTGCGCCGCCAGGCGCGCGCCTTCGCGCGCCGCGTTCGTGATGACCTGCTGGGCGTAGACCAGCCGGCCCACCTCCCACACGCCGATGATCACCGGCACCAGCAAGAGCGCCAGCACGACGGCCGCTTCGACCGTCGCCACGCCGGCGCGGCGAGTGCTCGCCGAGCGTCGAAGCATCATGGTTCGCCGCCTTTCGGGCTTCCGCCCCCGCGAAGTCCGCGAGGGTCCGTCCGAACCCTAGAACAGGCGCCGTCGAGAATCCAGTCGCCCGCGCGGACATTTTCCGAACGTGTCGGATTTTCCGGCCGTGCGGCCCGCGAACGTGTCCTACGCTTCCCGCGAATCATGGTCTTCCCCGAACGCCCCGCGCCCTCCGCCGGCGCCGCGTGAACCCTATGTCGATTCCGGCCACGCCGAACGCGACGGTCTCGCTCATCCGCAAGAGCAAACTTGTGGCCGAGGACCGGCTGCGCCGGTACCTGGCGCGCCTCGACCCGCGCGAACTCGACGCCCTCGCGCCCGAAGACCTCCTCGACCGCTTCGTCGACGACGGCCTGCTCACCCCGTTCCAGGCGGACCAGCTCGGCCACGGCCGCTACCAGGGCTTCGTCCTCGGCGGCTATCGCATCCAGGCCCGCATCGGCCGCGGCGGCATGGGCCAGGTCTTCCTCGCCGAACAAATGAACACCGGCCGCCGCGTCGCCGTCAAGGTCCTCCACAAGGCCGCCCACAACACCCCCCTCGCCCGCGAACGCTTCGTCCGCGAAGCCCTCGCCTCCGCCAAACTCGCCCACCCCAACATCATCCAGGTCCTCGACGCCAACCCCGAATCCGACCCGCCCTACCTCGTCATGGAGTACGTCGACGGCGTCAGCCTCCAGGCCGCCGTCGCCCAGTACGGACCCCTCGCCCCCGCCGAAGCCGCCGAGTGCGCCCGCCAGATCGCCCTCGGCCCAGCGGG
>CAYVRB010000099.1:0-4814 GCA_964453375.1 uncultured Alcaligenaceae bacterium | reverse complement strand
TCGACCGCCGCGGCGTCGCCAAGATCCTCGACCTCGGCATCGTCCGCGTCGTCGGCGAAGTGCTCACCCAACTCGGCCAATCCGACGTCATCCTCGGCACCGTCGAATACCTCGCCCCCGAACAGGCGCTCAGCTCGCAGGTCGACGGCCGCGCCGACATCTACAGCCTCGGCGCCACCCTCTACTTCCTGCTCACCGGCCGGCCGCCGTTCCCCGATGGCGACGCGCGCACCAAGATCCTCCAACTCGCCCGCGAAAGCCCCGTGCCGCTGCGGCAGCTCGCGCCGTCGGTGCCGCCCGGCCTCGCCGACGTCGTCGACAAGATGCTCGCGAAGGAGCCGGAGGAACGCTACCAGTGGGCCTCCGAGGCCGCCCAGGCCCTCGCGCCGTACGCCACGCCCACCGATTTCCCCAACCGCTTCTTCTCGCGCCCGTCCAGCACGGTCGCGAACGAAGGCTCGCCGACCGCGGCGCTCGCCCCCGACGCCGTGCAACCGCTCCCCGGCGTCGGCGTCGCCACGCCCCCCCCCTGCGACCCCAGCACCGGCACCGTCGAGATCGTCGCCGCCGCCGATCCCACCGTGACCGAGTCCGCCGCCGAAAGCACCTCCCGCACGCGCCCCCCGGACGCCGCGGACGACGACGACGCGCCCGCGATCGACCCGCGCCTGACGCGCGTCCTCTACGGCCTCCTCGCCGCCATCCTCGCCTGGGCCGGCTACGTCCTCTTCCTCAGTCGATAATCCCCTTCGCCCGCCGCCCCTACAATGACCCACCGGTCGGAGGACGCGCCGTGCCGAAGCGAACGCTCGAAATCGTCGCCATCACGATCCTCGTGCTCTGGCTCGTCGGCTGGCTGGTCGTGCCGGTCGGCGGCAACTTGATCCACTTCCTGCTCGTGGTCATTCTCCTCATCGTGATCGTCCGCCTCCTGCGCGGGCAATCGCCCATTCCGTGAGATTGCCATGCGATTCCTCGCCCTCGCCCTATTGCTGGCCTTCGTCTCGAACGGCTTCGCCAAGCCGAACGTCGTCGTCATCCTCGCGGACGATCTCGGCACCGGGGACGTGCGCTGTTTGAATCCGCAGGGGAAGATCGCGACGCCGCGCCTCGACCAGCTCGCGGCCGCCGGGATGATCTTCACCGACGCGCACTCGCCGTCGGCCGTCTGCTCGCCGACGCGCTACGGGCTGATGACCGGCCGCTACGCCTGGCGGACGAAGCTCCAGTCCGGCGTGCTCGGCGGCCTCAGCCCGCGCCTCATCGAACCCGGCCGCGAGACGATCGCGTCGCTCCTGAAGAAGGCCGGCTACCACACCGGTTGCATCGGCAAGTGGCACCTCGGCATGGACTGGGAACTCAAGCCCGGCAAGGCCGTCAGCGAGTTGAACATCGAACCGCGGGCGCAGGTGTTCCATGTCGAGTACATGCGGCCCATCACGAACGGCCCGACCGCCGTCGGGTTCGACGAATACTTCGGCATCTCGGCGTCGCTGGACATGGTGCCGTACGCCTTCATCCGCAACGACAAGCTGACCGCCGAGCCGAGCGAGGACCGTTCCTTGAAGATGCGGCCGGACAAGGCGGCGACGACGCGGCAGGGGCCGGCGGCGCCCGGATTCACGGCGGAGGGGGTGCTCCCGCGCTGCGTCGACGAGGCGGTCGCGTTCCTCGAACGGCGCGCGAAGGAACCGGCGAAACCGTTCTTCCTGTACATGCCGCTCACCGCGCCGCACACGCCGATCGCGCCGACGAAGGAGTTCGAAGGCAAGTCCGGCGTCGGCCCCTACGGCGACTTCGTGGCGCAGACCGACGCCGCCGTCGGCACCGTGCTGGACGCGCTGGCGAAACTCCAGCTCGCCGACAATACGCTCGTGATCGTCACCAGCGACAACGGCTGTTCGCCGCAGGCCGACTTCCCCGACCTCGCGAAGAAGGGGCACAACCCGAACCACGTCTATCGCGGGAACAAGGCGGACATCTTCGAGGGCGGGCACCGCGTGCCGTTCCTGGCGCGCTGGCCGGGAACGGTGAAAGCGGGCACGACGAGCGAGCGGCTCGTCTGCCTGACCGACGTGCTGCGGACGGCGGCGGAGATCGCGCAGGTTCCCGTGCCGGACGCCGCCGGCGAGGACAGCGTGAGCTTCCTGCCGACGTTGAAGGGCGAAGCCCAACCGGCGCGGTCGGCGGTGGTGCACCATTCGATCAACGGTTCGTTCGCGATCCGGGATGGCGACTGGAAGCTCTGCCTGTGCGCCGACTCCGGCGGTTGGAGCGCGCCGAAGCCGGGGGCGAAGGGGAACGAAACGCTGCCGAAGGACCAGCTCTTCAACCTGAAATCGGAGATCGGCGAAACGACGAACCGGTACGCCGAGGAGCCGATGATCGTGAAGCGGCTGACCGAGGCGCTGGAGCGGATCGTGGCCGACGGCCGCAGCACCCCGGGGCCGAAGGGCGCGAACGCCGTGCCCGTGGTCCTGCGCAAGAGGAAGTAAGGAGCGCTTGGACTGATAACAAGAAGCCCCGCGACGAACGTCGCGGGGCGGCGGCCTCTCAATACGCCCCGTTCAACGACGGCTTCAGCAACTCCTCCGCCACCGCCCGCACGCTCGGCTTCGCCTCCGCCGCGTGCTTGTCCTTCCAGAACGCCCGCAGCGCCACCTGCGCGCAGCGCTCCTGGAACTGCGCCGGCGTCTCCTGCAGGTCCGGGTACGCGTCCACGAACGCCAGCATCTCCAGGTACGGCGTCTCGAACGCGCCGAGGATCCGCTTCGCCATCCGCTTCTTGTCGCCCGGCTCCATGTACGTCAACTCGACCGCCTTGTCGACGCGCCCCGGCCGCGTGCTGATGAACTCGCTCGTGCCGTCGGGCAGCTTCCGCGGCTGGCCGAGCGCCGGGTCGATCTTCGAGATGTCGTTCGTCGTCACGATGGTGAAGATGCCGTCGGCGCGTTCGACGCCATCGAGACAGTTCAGCAAACAGTCGAACGTCAGCGGCGGGCCGAACATCCCGCCCCCGCGGTTCCCTTCCTTGTGGTCGTCGTCCTTCTTCTCCGGCGGCATCATCATCGAGAACATCCCGCCTTTCCTCGCCACGTTCTCGCGGCCGTGGAAGACGTTGTCGATGTCCTCGATCAGCGCGATGCACGGCACGTTCACCTGCATCTCGGCCCACGCCTTCGTCAGGTCGTGGTTGCCCATCTCCGCGAGGTTGTAGACGTAGATCGGCATGTTCAGGTCTTCGGCGAACGCCCGCGCGAGCGCCGTCTTTCCCGTGCCCGGCGGGCCGTAGAGCATCCAGCCGCGCTTCCAGGGGATGCCTTTTTCGAGGTACCAGTCCTTCGACTTCCGCCAGAGTTCGATCTCGCGGATCAGGTCCTTCACCTTCTGCGGGAAGATGAGGTTGTCGAGCGCCTGGCCGTTGAGCGTGCGCGCCTTGCCGAGCTGCTCCGGCGAGTGCGCGAGCAGGCGATAGGAGCCTTGCTGGTACCACGACAGGCCATCGGACGAACTGCTGTAGTCGTCGTCGTGGCTGCCGCGCTGCGGGATGAAGTGGATGGCGAAGCGATTCTTCTTCGCGGCCTGTTCGTCCTCGACGGACCACGAGAGGTTGTTCCGCGCCGCGCAGGCGTTCTTGATCAGCTCCTCGACCGGCAGCGTGCCGCGGATGAAGGTGATCGTCGAGTAGACCTTCGACACGCCGGAGGGCGTATCGCCGCCGCCCTTGGTGTTCGTGGCGGCCTTCGCCTCCATCTGGTTCGTGTAGATGAACGGGAACCAGCCGTTCCAGAAGACGAGCGAGCGGTTGCCGAAGACTTCGTAGGGGATGAGTCCGTAGCGGCCGTCGCGCTGGTATTCCCAGCTCGCGCCGTACATGCGGTCGTAGGTGCGCAGGCGCCGGTACTTGGCGATGAGGAACGCGACGACGGCCTCGTGCGCGGACTCCGTCGGGATCTCGATCCGCTGGACGAAGAGGCTGAAGAACCGCCAGAGGATTCCCTTGATCTTCGACCACATGGACGCGACGATGCCGAGGATCGCGCCGGCCCCGGCGATGATCCAGGCGTACGGTCCGAACATCGCGGCGTCGACGGCGGCAAAGAGCATGTGTGGGCTTTCTCCGTGGTTCACGGGGCGAGGGACACGCGTTGGCCCGTGCGGGTTCGTGGGCCAAAACGAAAGCACCCCCGGCCTGCGCGCGTCTCCGTGAATGGAGGCGTCGCGCCAGCCGAGGGTGCGTGTTTTCAGGTCCGCCGGACGGAGTCCGTCCGACGACGCCCCATTGTAGGTGTCCAGTCAAGGGGGAAGTGGGGGGGGGGGGGGGCGGGGGGGGGGGGGGGCCCTGGGCCCCGCCCGGGCCGCGCACCCGGGAGCGGCTCGCCCGGCGTGCAATGAAAAAGGCGGTGGAGAACTGCCGGGTGGTTATTTTTCTCTTGATTCTTGGGCCATGAGAACGGTTTGGCGATTGCCTCGAACGAGTCGTTCCAAGATCCCACCAGCAAGCGCCACAACCCTGCGCCACAACGGGTCTTTAAGCATAGACGCAACGGTCGGATGGCGGTTGTTACCCACTTCAACGATCAGCCCATACAAGTGAGCCAGGTTTTTTAGTTCGTCATCTGTGAATTCCCCGCCGCGCGCCAAATCAAGTGGGTGGAAAATGTCGTCGCAGAAGGTGCACACCAGCTCGCTCGGCGCATGCCCGGCATGGGTCAGAGAAGTTTCGTACGCGAGTTGCGCGGATGGCGTCGCCAGCAATTGTAACCGTTCACGGCCCGTCTGATTGATCTTGCGCTTTTTCGGGCCTTCGGCGA
>CAYVRB010000098.1:0-18828 GCA_964453375.1 uncultured Alcaligenaceae bacterium | reverse complement strand
TGGCGCTCGGCCCGTTCCTCCTTGCCGGAGCCCTCGTCGGCCTCTTCAGCGGCGCCTACGACCGCGGCTCGCGCATCTTCGGCATGATCGAGGCGCGCCTCGGCGAGGAGGCGTACCTCGAGTTCACGCGCGGCGTCGTCGAGAAGTACGGCTGGCGCGTCCTCTCGGCCCAGCAGTTCCGCATGGAATTGGAAGCCTACACCGGCCAATGCTGGGACGAATTCTTCGAGCGCTGGGTGTACGGCAAGGGCCTGACCGATTGGCAGGTCGAGAGCGTCGAGGTGGTCGACAGCGTACCGCGCATCCTCGGATCGTTGCCGATCACGGAAATCAACCGAAAGAAAAAGACCTCGGCGGTCGTGCGGCAGACGGGCGAGTACGAAGAACCGACGACGGTCGGATTCCAACTGGCGAGCGGCGCGGACGGGCTGATTCGAATTCCCGTCGGCGGGTTCACGGAGAGCCGATCCTTCACGCTCCCGCAGCCCGAAGGCCAGAGTGAACGGGCCGCCATCGACGTTTCGGTGACGCCGCTGGGTGGCGGCCGCTATCGAATCGAGACGTTGGCGCCCGCGCTCGCGTCGCAGGTGACGGTCGATCCCGATCGCATATTGCTCGACGCGAACCCGGCGAATAACGTCTGGAAGCCGGAGCCGAAGGTCGCGGTGGCGCCGTTCCATTCGATGTTGAACGAGACCGACCTGACGACCGACTACGATCGCTGGAACTTCGGCGGCGGGCCATGGATCGGCGGGTCGCTGTATCCCGACCCGTGGTACGCGCGGTCGTCGATGCTCGGCCTGCGCGCCGGCGTCCACCGCACGCAGATCTATAGCGGCGGCCTCTACGCGGCGTACCGCACGGAATACCGCGACCTCGTCGTCGGGGCGGACGGCCTGTGGGACCACTGGCCGCTACCGAAGACGCAGCTCGGCTTCAGCGCGGAGCACCGGATCGGCGGCCCGTACGGGAGCGCCCGCGGGCGGGACACCGCCACGCGCGCGGCCGCCTTCGCGCGGTACGTGCATCAATATGGTTCGAGTTTATATTTGCCGCCGCTGGCGTATTCGGAACTGTTCACGGCGTATCAGGACAACTTCCTGCCGTTCGCCCGGTCGCGGGCGGCCGGGGCGGAACGGCCGGACTGGACGCAACTCAGCGGGCTGCACACGCGCGTGAATCTCTACACGCCGTATTGGGACCCGGAGCGGGGCTTCTGGATCGACGCGACGGTCGGCGGCGGCGTCGCCGGGCTGCGGCGGGATGCGGGCCACGCGCAGTTCCGGCTGGAACTCGCGGCCGTCCAAAAGGTGTTGGATAGCGAATGCCTCGGCCGATTCAGACATTCGCGGGTGGCGGCGCGCGTCGTCGCGATGGGGGCGTTCCCGGACCGCGGGGAATTCTTCGCGCTCGGCGGCGGCACGCTCTTCCGAGGCTACGATCTGGGCGAGCGGCAGGGCAGCGCGGTCTGGGCGGCGAATCTCGAACTGCGGTTGCCGCTGGCGCGCGACGTGGAATGGGACGCGCTCGACCGCACGGTCGGCGCCCGCAACCTCTGGCTCGCGGGCTTCTACGACGTGGGGGCCGTCTACGCGAACGGGCGGATCGTCGGCGACGTGGCGCACGCGCTCGGCGTCGGCCTGCGCGTCGATACCGCCCTCTTCAGCTTCATCGAGCGCGTCACGTTCCGGTTCGACGTGGCGAAGACGCTCAACGACGACACCCCGGTGCAGTTCTGGTTCGGCGTGCAGCATCCATTTTGAATCACGTTCCGCCGAACGCGAGCTTCGGCGAGACGGCCGTATCCGCGATTGGAGATTCGACCGGCGCGGCGGCCGCTTCCGGTCGCGGCGACTTCCTCAAGAGCCGATCCACGTCGTCGCGGTCCAACTCCTCCTGTTGCAGCAGCGAGCACGCAAGCTTGTCGAGGTCCTCGCGGTTCCGTTCGAGCAGCCCGTAGGCGCGCGCCTCGGCGTCGCTGAGGATGCGCTGCACCTCCTCGTCGATGATGCGGGCGGTGCCCTCGCTGAAATCGCGGGATTCGACGATCTCCTTGCCGAGGAAGACGTGGTCCTCGCCGACGCGGTACGAGACGGGGCCGAGCTTGTCGCTCATGCCGAACTGGGTGACCATGAGGCGGGCGATCCGGGTGCCGTGCTTGAGGTCGCCGATGGCGCCGCTGAGCGGTTCGCCGAAGACGAGGCGGTCGGCGGCGCGGCCGCCGAGGGTGACGACGAGTTCGGCGAGCAGTTCGGATTGGGAGTGGTCGACGCGGTCTTCGTCGGGGCGGAAGAGGGTGAATCCGCCGGCGCGGCCGCGCGGAACGATGGAGACGCGCTCGATCGGGTCGGCCTTCGGTTCGAGCCAGGCGCAGAGGGCGTGCCCGGCCTCGTGGTAGGCGGTGCGCTTCTTCTCCTCCTCGCCGAACGCCTCCTCGCGCTTGGCGCCGAGGCGGACGCGGTCGGCGGCCTGGTCGAAGTCGGCCTGTTCGAGTTTGTTCTTGCCGGCGCGCGTGGCGACGAGCGCCGCCTCGTTGCAGAGGTTCCGTAGTTCCGCGCCGCTCATGCCGATCATCGCGCGGGCGATCTTCTCGAGGTCGACGGCGTCGGCGAGGGGCTTGTTGCGCGTGTGCACCTTGAGGATCGCGAGCCGGCCCTGCCACGTGGGGCGGCTGACGGTGATGTGGCGGTCGAAGCGGCCGGGGCGGAGCAGGGCGGAGTCGAGCACGTCGGGGCGGTTGGTGGCGGCGAGGACGATGATGGTTTCGTTCGGTTGGAAGCCGTCCATCTCGCTGAGGATCTGGTTGAGCGTCTGTTCGCGTTCGTCGGAGCCGCCGCCGACGCCGGCGCCGCGCATGCGGCCGACGGCGTCGATCTCGTCGATGAAGATCACGCAGGGGGCGTTCTCCTTCGCGGTCTTGAAGAGGTCGCGGACGCGGCTGGCGCCGACGCCGACGAACATCTGGATGAACTCGGAGCCGTTGATGCTGTAGAACGGCACGTTCGCCTCGCCGGCGACGGCCTTGGCCATGAGCGTCTTGCCCGTGCCCGGCGGGCCGACGAGCAGCACGCCCTTGGGCACCTGCGCGCCCAGGCGCGTGAACTTGTCCGGGTTGCGGAGGAAGTCCACCACTTCCTGGAGTTCGCGCTTGGCGGCGTCCATGCCGGCGACGTCCTCGAAGGTGGCGCGGGTCTTCCCCTTCTCGTAGCGGCGCGCGGGGCTGCGGATGTAGCCGTTGATGAACCCGCCGCCGCCGCCCGAATCGCGCAGGCGCGGCAGCACGACGAACACGGTGAACGCCGCGAACGCGGCGAACAGCAGCAGGAACCAGAGCGCCGGCCCGATCGCGCCGAGCGGTTCCTCCTCGATGGAAACGACGACCGGCTCGGCGTCGTCCTTCTTCTCGGCGCGGGCCTTGCGGTCGGCGTCGCGCACGGCGTCCACCACGTCGCGGTACAGGTTGTCGCTGGGCGGGAGTTGGAGCGTGAACTGCCCGCCGGTGAGGTTGAGCGCCTTGGCGAGTTCGCCCTTCGGGTCGCGGATCTCGCCGTAGGCGCGATCGGTGCCGACGAGCTTGAGCGTCTTGATTTCGCCGGCGTCGCGGATCTTCTCGAACGCGGTGAGGGAGACGCGCGCCGGGCTTTGGAAGAGCAGCAGCAGGATGACGATGCCGAGGACGACGACGACGGCGGCCCACCCGCCCGGCAGGAGCGATTGCGAGCGCGGGGGCTTGGCCGGCGGCGCGGGCGGGGCCGGCGCGGCCGGCGGAGTCTCGTCGGGAACGGTGGCCATGCGCTGCGGTCTCTCGGGAGGTCGAACCGTTCCATTCTAGGCTGTGAAACTCTTCACGCGCGGAGAGTTCGATCAGGACCGACCGCTTCCGTCTCTCGTTGATGTTCCCCCCCCCCCTGTGGGGGGGGGGGGGGGGGGGGGGGGGGGAAGGAGTTATGTCAGCTTACTGCGACGGCCGTCACCCCCACCCTTACCCTCCCCCTTCGAGGGGGAGGGGACGAGATCGATCACGCGAGCAGGGCCTTCACCGCCTTGCATTCCTCGACGCCCGTGAGGCGTTGATCCAACCCCTGGAACTTGACGCTGAACTTCCGGTGGTCGATGCCGAGGCAGTGCAGGATCGTGGCGTTCAGTTCGTGCAGGTGCACGGGGTCCTTCACGACGTTGTAACCGAAGTCGTCGGTCTCGCCGTGGACGATGCCGGGCTTGACGCCGCCGCCGGCCATCCACATCGTCCAGCAGCGCGGGTGGTGGTCCCGGCCGTAGTTGGTCTTGGAGAGTCCGCCCTGCGAGTAGACGGTGCGGCCGAACTCGCCGGTCCAGACGACGAGCGTGTCCTTCAGGAGGCCGCGCCGCTTGAGGTCGGTGATGAGGGCGTGGCAAGCCTGGTCCACGTCCTTGCACTGGTTCGGCAGGTCGCCGGCGATGTTGGCGTGCTGGTCCCAGCCGCGGTGGAGGAGCTGCACGAAGCGGACGTCGCGCTCGACGAGCCGGCGGGCGAGGAGGCAGCTCGCGGCGAAGGTGCCGGGCTTCGTGACATCCGGGCCATACAGGTCGAGCGTCGCCTTGTCCTCCTTCGAGAGGTCCATGAGTTCGGGCACGCTGGTCTGCATGCGGAAGGCCATTTCGTACTGGGCGATGCGGGTCTGCGTCTCGGGGTCGGCGAGGTCGTCGAAGTGCTTGCGGTTGAGTTCGCCGAGCGCGTCGAGCATCGTGCGGCGCGCGGCGCCGTCGACGCCGTCGGGGTTCGAGAGAAAGAGGACCGGATCGCCTTGGGAGCGCAGGGCGACGCCCTGATGTTTGCTGGGGAGGAAGCCGGAGCCCCAAAGGCGGTTGTAGATCGCCTGCGCCTCCTTGCGGCCGGTCCACGACGGCGTCATGACGACGAAGTCGGGGAGGTCCTTGTTCATGGTGCCGAGGCCGTAGCTGAGCCAGGCGCCGAGGCTGGGTTTGCCGGGGATCTGGTTGCCGCTGCACAGGAAGGTGACGGCGGGGTCGTGGTTGATGGCTTCGGTGTGGAGGGAGCGGACGAAGGCGAGTTCGCCGGCGATCTTCGCGGTGTGCGGGAGGAGTTCGCTGATCCACATGCCGGAGGGGCCGTGCTGGGCGAACTTGTACTTCGAGGGCGCGACGGGGAATTTCGCCTGGCCGCTCGTCATGGTCGTGAGGCGCTGGCCCATGCGGATGGAGGCGGGCAGGTCCTTGTCGTACTGTTCGACGAGCTTGGGTTTGTGATCGAACAGGTCCAGTTGGGACGGTCCGCCGTTCATGAGCAGGTAGATGACGCGCTTGGCCGTGGGGGCGAAGTGGGGCAGGCCGGGGATCGGCGCGGCGCCGGCGCGGCCGGGCAAAAGCGAGGCGAGCGCCGCGGCGCCGACGCCGAGGGCGCCGCGGGCGAGGATGGCGCGGCGCGGCAGGTTCGCGCGGGCTTCGTGGATCGGGTGCATGGGTCGGTTCCGTTACTTGGTCAGGACTTCGTCCAGGTTGAAGACGGTGTTCGCGACGAGCGCGAGCGCCGCGAGCTTCGCGGGGTCGAGCTTCGGGTTCGGTTTCGTCTCGCCGATGGCGACGAGTTTCGCGGCGCGGGCGGGGTCCTTCTGGAACGCCGCCAGGAACGCGTCGTGGGATTTCTTCAGGATCGCGAGTTCCTCGGCGGAGGCCGGCCGGCTCGCGGCGACCTTGAACAGGTGGCCGATCGGGTCGTCGCCCCCCTCGGCCATCGCGCGCTCGGCGGCGGCGCGGCTCGCCTCCACGAACTGCGTTTCGTTCATGAGGAGCAGCGCCTGCAACGGCGTGTTCGTCCGCTCGCGACGGACCGTACACGATTCGCGGCTCGGCGCGTCCAACGCCGTCATCTGCGGCGGCGGCGACGTGCGCTTCCAGAACGTGTACAAACTGCGGCGGTGGACCTTTTCGCGGCCGCTGTCCGCCGTGAAGCGGGCGGTGTTGCTGCTCGTATAGCCGACGGCTTCCCACAGGCCGGCCGGCTGCGGCGGCTTCACGCTCGGCCCGCCGACCGTCTCGACGAGCAGCCCGCCCGCGGCGAGCGCCTGATCGCGCACCATCTCGGCGTCGAGCCGGAAGCGCGGCCCGCGCGAGAGCAGCCGGTTCTGCGGGTCCTTCGCGAGCGTCTCCGGCGTCGACTTCGCCGATTGGCGATAGCTCGCCGAGAGGACGAACGATTTCATCAGCTTCTTCACGTCCCAACCGCCGTCGCGGAAGTCGACGGCGAGCCAATCGAGCAGTTCGGGATGGCTCGGCACTTCGCCCTGGGTTCCGAAGTCGTCGGCGGTTTTCACGAGGCCGGTGCCGAAGACCTGTTGCCAGAACCGATTCACGGCGACGCGGGCGGCGAGCGGGTGGTTCGGCCCGACGATCCAGCTCGCCATCGCGAGGCGATCCTTCGGCACTTCCGTTTGGAACGTCGCGAGCGCCTTCGGCGTGGCGCGCGCCACTGGTTCGCCGCGCTGGTCGTATTCGCCGCGCTTCAGGAGGAACGCCGGCCGCGGCGCGGCGCGCTCCTTGAAGACGTAGGACACCGGGACCTCGCCTTCGATCTTCGCGATCGTGCCGGTCAACTCGGCGCGCTCCTTGTGGAGCGGCTCGAAAACGTCTCGCGTCTTCGTGTAGCCGTGCTCGACGAAGTAGTCCCGAAGTTGCTGGGACTGCGCGTCGGTCCGCTTCGCGGCGTCGAACTTGAGCAGGTCGCGGATCGGCTGCGGCACGGACGTGTCGGTCCCCGCGCCGGACGCCCAGTCGGCGAACCGGTCGAAGCGGCGATCGCCCTGCGGCGTCGCGGAGTTCAGTCCAGCCTTGTCCCAGTACGCAGTGCCGTCGAATTGCGTGAACGCGATGCCAGTGATCGTGGCGCCGGGCTTGATGCCGACCTGCGCCACGGGGATTTCGAGCTTCACCCATTTGCCGGCTTCGGGCAGCTCGCCGCGCGGCCGGCGCTCCGCCGTGCGGTCCTGGCCCCAGTCGATCCGGTTCTCGCCCCAGTACACGCGGTGCGACCAACCGGTCGTGTGCCATTGGATCATGATTTCCTTGGGCGGGTTTTTCGGATCGATCCAGACGTGGGCGAAGAGCGTGTCCCCCTCGCCGACGCGCAGGGCCGGCTTGGCGTTCATGGCCACCACCTGCATGAGGCCCTTCGCCTCGAGCTTGACGCTGCGTTCGCCGGCGGCCGGTTCGCGCTCCGCCTTCGCCACGAAGAGCCACTTCCGGTTGGCGCCGGCGTCGGCCTGTTCGACCGCGCCCGCGGGGATCGCGTCGTCCACCCACACGATGTCTTGGCGCGGCACCTTCGTCGTGAAGTTCCCGGTCGCGGTGTCCCGGTAGTCGGTCTTCGCGATGGCGTCGGCGATCTTGGCGTTCACGGCGCCGAGCCTGGCTTTCAAACCGTCGAGGCGCCGGGTCTGCTCCGCCGTCGGCACCGGCAGTACCGGCGCGTGACGGGCGGCGTTCCCGTCCATCGCGGAACCGTCGATGCTGTTGAAGTAGGCGAAGAGCGAATAGTAGTCCTTCTGCGAGAGCGGATCGTACTTGTGATCGTGGCAGCGGGCGCATCCGACGGTGAGCCCGAGGACGACGGAACCGTAGGTGTCTGTCACGTCGACGACATTGCGGACGTAGCATTCCTCTTCGATGGAGCCGCCCTCGCTGGTGGTGATGCCGCAGCGGAGGAATCCGGTGGCGACCTTCTGGTCGATCGACGCGTTCGGGATGAGGTCGCCGGCGAGTTGCTCGACGAGGAAGCGGTCGTAGCGCTTGTTCTCGTTGAAGGCGCGGATGACCCAATCGCGATAGAGCCACATCTCGCGGTAGTTGTCGAGGTGGAGGCCGTGGGTGTCGCCGAAGCGGGCGTTGTCGAGCCAGAAGCGCGCGAGGTGTTCGCCGTAGCGGGGCGAGGCGAGCAGGCGATCGACGACGGATTCGTAGGCCTTCGGCGAACCGTCGGCGAGGAAGGCGTCGATCTCCTTCGGCGTCGGCGGCAGGCCGGTCAGGTCGAAGGTGACGCGGCGCAGCCACGCGGTCTTCGACGCTTCGGGGTTGGGCGTCAATCCGTCCTTCTTGAGCCGTTCGCGAATGAAGTGGTCGATCGGGTTCGCCCCGTTCGGGGTCGGCGACTTCTTCGGCGCGACGAACGCCCAGTGCTCGTTCCACTTCGCGCCGCTCTCGACCCACTGCTTCAGCTTCGCGATCTGTTCCGGCTTGAGCGGCTTGCCGAACTTCTTCGGCGGCATCACCTCGTCGTCCTCGGCGCTCGTCACGCGCGCGAGCAATTCGGAATCCTTTAGCTTGTCGGGCGGAGCGGCGGACGCCAGTCCCTCCTTCGTGTCCAGCCGCAGGTCGGCCTTGCGCGCCTTCGCGTCCGGCCCGTGGCAGGCGTAGCAGTGCTCCACCAGAATCGGCTGGATCTCGCGCGTGAAGTCCGGCCCGGCCTTCGCCGGCTCGGCGGCGAACGCGGCGGAACCCAACACGAGCGAGGCGAACGCGGCGGCGAATCGAAGCATGGCGATACCCGGAGAGTCGGGCCGAACGGCGGGGTTCCAACTTCTTCCGTTATACCCGCCCGCCGCCGGAACCGCCAGCGAAGCGACCGATGAAAGAACGCGGAGGAATTCCAACCGCGCGCTTGCTTTCCGCGCGCGCCCGGCCTAACATCTCGTTCAGCGCGAAGGTGGATGCCTCCGCACCCTCGCGGGCCTCGCGCCGCGATCGGCCGAAAAGGAATTTCCATGAGCGCACGAACCTCGGACGAAAAGTCCCCCATCACGCGCGAACGCGCCGTCCGCGTCTGCAAGATGCTCGCGATGCTCTCCGACGGACCGCAACGCCGCGAGACGCTCATCAAGAAGCTCAAGCTGAACGAGCGCGGCTTCTACCGCGAACTCGAACTCCTGCGCGCCCACGGCATCGCCGTCGATCCCGATGGCAGCCGCTACCACCTCCTCTGCGATCTCGACAGCGCCCTCGCCCGGCTTCCCGTGCCCGACCTCAAGCTGAACATGCGCGAGGCGCTCATCCTCGCCAAAGGCCCGACCTCGGCGCACCGCAAGCTGCAATCGCACTTGAACCAACTCCTCGGCACGAAACAGTCCGATTGACGCCGGCCGGCGCGGCGCGGTACGACCTCCGCACTCCCGGAGTCCGTGCCGTGCCCACCGCCATCGTCGTCCCCGCCCGCTTCGCCTCCGTCCGCCTGCCCGGCAAGCCGCTCCTGCGCGAGACGGGCCAGTACCTGATTCAACACGTCCACGAGCGGGCGAAGGAAGTCCGCAACGCCGACCGCGTGCTCGTGGCGACGGACGACGAACGCATCTCTTCCGCCGTGCGCTCGTTCGGCGGCGAGGCGGTCATGACGCGCGCCGACCACGCCAGCGGCACCGACCGGATCGCCGAAGTCGCCGCCGGCCTGCCGACCACCGACCTCTTCGTGAACCTGCAAGGCGACGAACCGCAGTTCGATCCGCGCGCGATCGAACGGCTCATCGACCTGATGGCGGACGGGCAGGCCGGCATGGCCACGCTCGCCACGCCGATCCGCGACCGCGCGACCTACGAAAACCCGAACTGCGTGAAGGTCGTCCGCGCCGACGACGGCCGGGCGCTCTACTTCAGCCGCTCGCCGATCCCCCACGTCCGCGACGGCGAGCCCGACTTCGCCTCCGGCCGCTTCCTGTTGCACCTTGGCGTATACGCCTACCGCCGGGAATCGCTGCTGCGGATCGCGAACTCCGCGCCGCACCCGATCGAACAGTGCGAGAAGCTCGAACAGCTCCGCATGCTCGCCGCCGGCGAAACGATTCGCTTGGAGATCGTGCCCGAGGCGCACCGAGGAGTCGACACGCCGGCCGACTACGCCGCGTTCGTCGAATCGTGGCGGGCGGGCCGGCGCCGCGCCGCGCCGCGTGACGTTTAGAAGGGATCGTCGAAATTGAGCGGCGCGGCCCGCATCGCCAAGGCGACGCCGACGGCCATCGCGACGACGGCGGGAAGCAGCACGAGAACGACCCGACGCTTCGGGCACAACCGGTCCACGGCCGGCACCAGGCCGACGAGCGCCAGCAACGGCGCGACGGCCGGCAACGCGAACGCCGCGACCGGAATCTCCGCGAACGTTTCGTGGTACGACGCGAACGCCGTCCCCGTGAGCAGGATCGCGGCGCCGGGCAACACGCCGCCGGTTTCCAATCCGCCGAACGCCGCGACGACCGCGAAGCCGAACAGGCACATCCCACCGAGCGTGGCCGCGTCCAACAAGCTCTTCGAGTGCGCATGGATCGCGACGGCGCCAGCGGACATCAGCGCACACCCCATCAGCAGCGGCACGGCGAAACCCGGCCGCCTCGCGTCCAGACGCATCAATCCGAAGCCGATGGCCGCCGGCAGCAGCGCGAACACCGGCACCGCCCACACCGGGGACGCGTAGTACTCCTTCGCGAGGATGCGCACGACCGCCATCGCCGCCACCGCAGCCCAAAGGGAGGCACCCGCGAGCGCCCATCGACGGGCGACGAACCCCGCGATCGCGCCGCCGATCGCCAGCCACGGCAGCCACGACGCGCGGGACGTTCCGGGCCACCACGACGCGTTGAATTGCGACGTGACATTTCCGACCGCGAACGCCGCGACGAAGCCGACGACGGCCGCGGCCGGGATCGACGATTTGCCGAAGAGCCATCGCGCGACGACGAGAACGGCGACGCCGACGGCGAACGGCGGCCCCGCGGTCTCCCGCAGGGCCTCCAGCACCATCGGCGTCGGCGGTAGCGGCATGGCTTACTTCTTCGCCTTCACGTCGACCTTGATCGCCACGTCCTTGTCGACCTTCCCTTCGCCGTAGGTCATGCCGTAGTCAGTGCGGTCGATTTTGAACTCGGCCTTCAGCTCGAACGTTTCGCCGGTCTTGATCTCGGCCGGGAAGCTGATCTCCTTCTCCTTGCCGAGCAGCGTGAACTTGCCCGTGACCTTGTAGCCCTTGTCGCCCTTTTCGATCTTGGTCGTGACGAACTTCGCCGTCGGGTGGTCCTTGACCGCGAAGAAGTCGCCGTTCTTGAGGTGGTTCGTCAGGCCGGGATTGTCCGAGTGGATCGACGTCGTGTCGATGGTCACGTCGATCTTCCATCCGCCGTCGTTGGTGACGGCGCCTTCGAGCTTCTTGAAGCCGCCGACGTGCTTGCCGTCCTTCTTGGTGCCGGTGAATTCGATGGTAGTGTTCTCGCCGTCGAGCTTGTATTTGTCGGCTGCGACGGCGGGGGCGACGGCGAGCAGGGCGGCGGCCACGGCGGACAGGAACCGATTCATTCGCGAACTCCTGGAATGGAACGACTTGATGGGGGCGACCCCCGTAGTGTACGCACGGCAACCGGCGCCGGCGCGGCACGGGGAAGGATACCCGTCGAATTCGCGGAGCTTTCACGATCGGTCATTGGCGGTTGAACAGCCGGCGAAGCGCCGCGCCGGGGTGCCCGTCGTGGGCGCGCCAGGCGGAGAGGGACGCGAGCGCAAAGACGAGCATCGCGAACCATTGGAGCGCGGCGAGGATGAGATACCAGCGGTGCAGGCCGTAGAATCCGTCGCGTTCGCGCAGGCGGTGTTCGTCGAAGTCGAGGCGTTCGGTGAGCGCGCCGTGGAGCCAGAAGGTGAGAACCGCGTTCAGGATCGCGGCGAGGACGACGAGCCGGAAGCGAAGGCGCCGGCGCGGCGCGGTGGCGAGCGCGTCCATCGCGAGGATCGCGAGCGCGAACCAGCCGATGCGGTTGAGCCAGAGCGTGACGCGCTGCGTGACGAACCCCTGCTGCGTCGCCGAGCCGAGGAAGTCGGTGCCGACCGGCACGACGACGAGCGCGTAGAACAGGAACCCGCCCTGCCACAACAGGAGCGATTGCAGGACGAGGAAGCGACGGAGGAGCATCGCGGATTACTGTATCGTTTGTGCAATGCTCGCGGCGCGAACCGTCGCTACGACTTGTCGGGGCCCGGAATACGGGTCAGAATGTCATCGATCAAAAAAGGGGCCACGGCGAGGTGTACGATGGAAGACCACGAGATACCGAACTTTGGATCGGAGTCCGAAGAAGAACCCCGGGAGCTTCGCGGCCTCCATTTTCTGACGTGTCGATCGGTTTGGTTCGATCATCAGCGTCCCGAAAACGGGTTCGGTCTCGCCGGTATCTACGTCTCGATCGAGCGATCCCCGGGACGGGAATTCCCGATCCGCCTCGATCGCGTCTTCGTCTACTGCCAGCTTTGGGGCGATCCGGGCGAGTATGAACTTCGCGTTCGCCTCGTGAAGTTGGAGTGGGACGCGGACGGCGAACTGGCGGAAACTCAGGTGGGGGATTTCGGCGAATCCCGGGAATTCCCGATGCCCCCCGGCCGACCCGCGGTCGTCTCCGGGATAGAATACGTCGATGAAGTCGCGTTCCCGATCGGGCCCGTGCCGTTTCCGGAACCGGGGTTGTACGAGTATCAGATTTGGGCCGACGGATTCGATTCGCCAATCGTTCGCGAACGAGTCATGGCCTGGGGGTGAACCGTGTCCGATTCAACCCATCACACGCCCGAGTCCACCGGCGCAAAACCCAAGTTGGTCAAATCGAAACGACCCGTTGTTTTTCCGCGAAAGCGGGGCCGATCCACGTTCATCGACGGCCCCGCGCAGATCGGCAACGCCACGGCGGAAGAACTGACTTGGCCGATCGTGAAAACCGGCGAAATCGTTCGTCCTCCAGAAGGTGTTTGATTCCCGGACGGGATAGACCTCTCGTCCCCGTCTCGTGGATCGTCGGGAACGCCGGGCCGGTGGCCGAGTGCCGCGCTTCCATTTCACGAAGTCCGTCTGGCCTCGACCCGCCTTTTCGCGGCGGCTTCAAGAATCCAGATCCCAGATGACGATCTTCCGCGTCCCGGCCACCGCCGCACGGGTGCCGTCGGCGGATACGACGATCCACCGGACCGGGCCGCACTTCCAATCGTAAACCTGGCGCTCTTGCCAAGTCGTCGTATCCCAGACGCGGACGAACCCGTCGTTCGTGCCGGTCATGAGTCCCCGACCGTCGGGCGTGAACGCCGCCGACTGGAAATGTTTCCGGACGGATTTCAGTGTCACCACGGTCGCGGTGACGGGCAGCGACTCCGGCCGTTTCCGGTCGGCCCCCGCCAGCGCGGCGAGGTCGTCACAACGAAACACGTGCAACTTCGTCGCGTCGGCGCACGCCAGGAGCGCGCCTTCGGGGTCGAACGCCAGCGGCGCGACCGCCCAGATCGGGAACGTGGCCTTTTCGTTCGGCGATCGGCCCATGAACGGGAAGAGGTCGATGGTCCGCCCCGTTTCGTGGTCATTGAGTTGGAGCGATTGACCGCCCGTGGACCACCGGCCGTCCGGCGATCCGATGCGACTCGCGATCCCGGGATCGAGTTTGAGAAGTTTCCAATCGCCGCCGCCGGGCCGCCGTTCGGCGCGGCCGGACCGCGCGTCGTGGATTTCCTCCGGCGTCCAGGCGAGACAGACAAACCGGCTATCCGGGGAAAAGCTCACCTCGCCGGTGCGGTTGTCGTTCGTTCGCGGTTCGGTGTGCCAAAGGAGTTGGCCGCTCGCGGCATCGAACACGCTCAACATCAACCCCGAACTGCTGGCGCCGAGGAGCGTGCCATCCGGGGAAAACGCGATGCGATCCGGGACCGCGGGCGGTTTGAGGACGATCATCGGTCACCTCCGGACGTCGTGAATCGTCAGGAACACCGAACCCGTCGCGGGCTTGGCATCCGCCGTCTTCAGGTTGTAGCCGAGCTGAACCGACATCGCCGGCTTCGAGCCGCCCTTCAGCTTCACGAACACCGTCTTGCCGTCGATCAACGCGGCGTTCTCCACCGGCACGTCGTCCTGGCCTTCGACTTTCGGGTCGGACACCTTCCAGCGCTTCGAGCCGTACTCGCCGCTCCAGCGGTAGCCCCACCACGCGACGCGGTAATTGGCCGGATTCGCGACGACCTTCGCATCCAATTCGCGCGAGAAGGTGAGCTTCACCCCCTCCGGCACGACTTCCATCTTCACCGGCACATCGAGCGGCTTGCCGGTGAGTCGCATGCGCTGGAGACTGCCGTCGGCCTTCGCCGCCGTCTGCCAGCCGTTGAGGCCGACGACGTAGAGGCTGCCGTCCTTCGAGTGGAAGCGGCCCGTCCGCGAACCGGACAGAAAGCGAACGGGAAGTTCCGCCACGCCGCCTTGTACCTTTCCTTCCAATTCCTGACGCAAGAGAACGTACGCCTTGCAGCGGCCGTAGCTGAAGTGCAGCGGCAGCCCGGCGAGCGCGCCCCAGCGTTCGTCCTTCGGCACCCAGACCTGGCAGCCGGCCGAGTTGTCCACCTCGCGCGGCAGCCAGCAGAGCGGCTCGTCGTAGGTCTTCGGCGGCGTCGCGCGGTGGTGGGCCCGCATGTCGCCGTAGAAGCCGCCCTGTTTGTATTGGTCGATCCGCGTCGCGGGCATCCAGTTCCCTTCCTGGTCGGCCCCGGTGATGATCCCGGTCGGCGAGATGCCGAGGCCGATCGGGTGGCGGAAGCCGGTGCAATACACTTCGGCCTTGCTGCCGTCCTTGAGGATGCGCATCAGCGTGCCGCCGGTCGGCGTGTCGGTGTCGCCGGTCTTGTGGAAGTAGAAGTTCCCCTGCGGATCGGTTTCGAGACTGGTGTCGTAGCTGTGTTCGCCGCCGGAGCAGTGCCAGTCGTTGTTGACGCACTCGTAGTAGTCGGCTTCGCCGTCGTCGTTGTTGTCGTGGAGCCGCGTGAGTTGGCCGCGTTCCAGGACGTGAATCTTGCCGTCGATCACCTTGAGGCCGAGCGGTTGGTAGAGACCGGTGGCGAAGCGCTGCCAGTGGCATTCGTCGTTCGCCTCGTCGACGCGGACGAGCCAGACGTCGCCGTGCGCGGTGGACATCGCGATGCGACCGTCCGGCAGGAAATCGACGGCCGTGCAGAAGAAGAGGGCCTTGAACGGGTTGTCGTAGGGGATCGTCAGCGTGTCGATGGCGATGGGGCCGTCGGCGGAGCCGCGAACGAGCTTCGTGACGAGCGGCTTGCCCCAGCGCGCGGGGCCGGGTTCGACAATTGCTTCAAATAGATCGGAAATGTTCTTCTTATCCGAGTTGACGGAGACCGTGTTGATCGTGACCTGAGCACTTGGCGCGAAAATATTGATACCGCCGAGACCCGTTTGATATGACAATCGCTTTTCGTGCGGCGGAATCCTGACGCACCGCTCGAAACCAATGGTTCCATTATTCGATGTTGTTCGAATATGATCCAGGACTTGAACGCCTTGAATCTCGTATTCCAGTGCGACGGCGTTGGCGTGCAAGTAGATGCCTTTAAATTTAGCCCACTCCTTCAGCAGCGGTGCCGTGTAACGGCCGACGCCCGCGTCCCACTTTTCGTTCGCGTCGGCCCAGCCCGGACCCGCCGGTAGAGCGAAAGTCAATTTGCCCTTTGGCGACGGCGTGTTCAATAACCCGAATCGTCGCTCGCTGATGTTCACAAATCCACCGGTCCAACCGGCCACCATCCGCATCGTGTTCCGGTCGAATGCCACACCGGCCTTGCCGCCGTCGAGCTTGATGACCGTCGCCTTGTAGGCCATGTGCTGGTCTTTGCCGACCGGGTAGCGGAAGCTGCAATTCAAGACGGGGCCGGTGTCCGTCAGCTGGAACCGCTTGTCGTCCCATTCGGGGTCCTTCATGCGCTCGTAGGGCTCGCCCTTGCCGATGGCCGGGCGCGGGGTCCAGTCGTCGATGTTGATCGGCGCGACGAGCGGCGGCGCGGGCTTCGGCGGATCGGCCGCGAAGGAGGCGAGCGGGAGCAGGAGGAGTGCGAGGAGCGTTCGCATCGGGTGGGTTCCTGAAGTATGTCGTTTCCGAGAGCTATGATTTCCTTGCAACGGCGAGCGTCGGGGCGTCAGCCCGACGTGGTTCGACGCGTCCAGCCACGTCCCGTTTAGGCGATCGGCAGATAAAAGTTACCCGCATTTTTTTGTAGGACGGACCTCTGGTCCGTCTTGGCAAGGACGGACCAGAGGTCCGTCCTACGGGTAATCGTCCTCCTGCCGTTCGCCTTACGCTGGGACGCTCGCCTTGGGTACGGCGTGTCCGGTTCCATTCGCCGACGGCACAGGCGGCGCCGGCTTCGCCGGCTCCGGTTCCTCGGCCCACCGGAACAGCCTCCGGAACCGCTCCACCAGCACGTAGAACACCGGCACCATCACGAGCGTCACGAGCGTGCTGAGCACGATGCCGCCGATGATGCCGCGCGCCATCGGGGCGCGCGTCTCGGCGCCCGGACCGAAGCCGATCGCCGCCGGCACCGCGCCGGCCACGCACGCCAGGCTCGTCATCAGGATCGGCCGCAGGCGGTCCTTCCCCGCCCGCAGCACGGCGTCGACGGGGTTCAATCCCGCCAGCCGGTGCCGGTTCGCCGCGTCCACGAGGATGATCGAATTCTTCTTCACGAGGCCCGTCAGGAGAATCATGCCGATGAGCGACATCATGTTCAACGTGTCGCCCGTCAGGTAGAGCGTGACGAGCGCCCCCGTCGCGGCGAACGGCAGCGCCAATAGCACCGTGAACGGGTGGACGAACGATGCGAACTGCACCGCGAGGATGCCGTAGACGACGACGATGCCGAGCGCGAGCGCGAAGACGAGGCCCTCGATCGTCTCGCGCATCGCGGTGGCGTTGCCAAGTTCGGACACCTCGAAATCCAGGTTCGGATGGCTTAGCTTCAATTCCTCCTTCAGCCGTTCGATCTGCCGCAGCGCGATCGCCTGGCAGCCCGCGACCGCTTCGCCCTGCGACACGCCCTCCGCCGGCGTCGCGGTGATCTCGATCGCGCGCCCGTGCCGGAAGCGGTTCAGCACCGGCAGCGTCCCCTGCGGTTGCAAGTCCACCACGTCCCGCAGCGGCACGAGCTTGTCCGTTCCCACGCGCACCGGCACGCTGTCCAGGTCCGCCGGCACGTCCCGCTGCCCGGCCGCCAGCTTGATCCGCACGTCGTACCGCCGGCCGTTGTCGGTGTATTTGGCGATCTTCTGCCCGCCGACCATGAGCGAGAGCGACTCCGCGACGCGCCCCACCGGCACGTTCAAGCGGCCGAGCTTCACGCGGTTCGGGATGACGCGCTGCTCCGTCTTCCCCGGCCGGTAGTTGCAATCCACGTCCGTCACGAGGCCGCTCGTCCGCATCTCCTCCATGATCGAGTTCGCGACGTGCGGCAGTTCGCCCCAGTCGCCGCGGATGGCGAAGTCGATCGGGTCGCCGCGCTGGGCGGTGAACCCTTCCTGGGACAAATCGCGCATGACGACGCGGATGTCGCCGAGCGCCTGCAGCTCGGCGCGGATCTCGTTCATGATCGCCTTCTGATTCTTCGCCCGGCGTTCCTTCGGCACGAGGTTCACGAAGATGTCGGCCTCGAAGATGAGCTGACCGTTCTCGCTCCCCGCCGTCGTCAGCACGCCGGCCACGTCCTCGCGGTCCAGCAGGCGCTCCTCGCATTCGCGGAGAAGTTCCTTCACCTGCTCGATGTTGGAATCCACGGGACAGACGACGTGAACGACGAACCGGCTCTGGTCCTCGCTGGGGATCAGTTCACGGCCGAGCACGTCGTTGGCGAGCATCCAAACGGCCACGCCACCGATGCCGACGCCGACGAGCAGCACGAGCGCCGGCACGCGGAGCGAGAAGCGAAGGAGGCCCAGGTACGCCGCCGTAAAGGCGCGCAGGAACCGATCGACCGGATAGACGAAGAGCGGCGTGAGGAAGAACTTGTCCACGAGGGCGTACAGTTGGTGGCCGCGCGTGGCGACGAGGAAGCCGATCACGAACGCGGCCGGCAGGCTTGAGGAAAGATTCAATACCGACCGAGCGGTTTCGAGGAACTCGAATTCCTTGCGCCACCGCGGCATCTGCTCGAGGGCGAAGCGAATGACGAACAGCAATCCCACGAAGACCGCTCCGCAGACGAGGCCGAGCGTCCACCTCCGCCGGCGGGGAATGCTCACGTGGAAGCCGTGCCGCGCGTCCAGGAACAACGAGCAGAGCATCGGCGTGAGCGTGAGCGCCGACACGAGCGAGAGCAGCACCGCCACGCCGACGGTGACGCCGAACTGGAAGAAGAACCGGCCGACCGTGCCGGAGAGGAACGCGACCGGCAGAAAGATCGCCACGATCGAGAGCGTGGCGGCGACGGCGGCGAAGCTGATCTCGCGCGCCCCGACGAGCGCGGCCCGCACGCGGGATAGGCCTTCCTCCCGCCGGCGGTGGATGTTCTCCAGCACCAGGATCGCGTCGTCCACGACGACGCCGACGGAGAGCGAGAGCGCCAGGAGCGTCATCAGGTTGATCGTGAACGGCGGATGGCCGAAGAGCTTCATCCCGTAGTTCACGAAGAAGAACGTGCCGACGAGCGACGTCGGAATCGAGAGGCAGACGTTGATCGTCGTGCCGAGCGAGCCGAGGAAGAGAAAGCAGACGAGCGCCGTGAGCAGCACGCCGAGGACGAGCGTGAGTTTCATCTCCTCGACGTTCTCGCGGACGAAGACGGAGTAGTCGATCGGCACGTCCATCTCGATGCCGGCGGGCACCATCCGCTTCAGTCGCGGCAACTCCTTCTTGACGTTCTCGCAGACGGCGACGAGGTTGCCGCCGATCGCCTTGCGCACGCCGACGGCGACGGCGGGCCGACCGTTGTACCGCGCCACGCTGCGCTCGTCCTCCGTGCCGTCCTCGATGCTCGACGTCAGGTCCGCGAGGTAGATCGCCTGCC
>CAYVRB010000097.1:0-18838 GCA_964453375.1 uncultured Alcaligenaceae bacterium | reverse complement strand
CGGGCGGCTAAATGTGAACATACCAGCCACGGGTGGAGCGAAGCGGAACCCGTGGCATCGATGGCGGCGACACTCGCCCCGGATGGGGCGAAGGGACGATCCCGAGTCCCGCGACCCCTGCCGGGGTCGAAGGGGTTTGATTCAACGACCACGGGTTTCGCTGCGCTCCACCCGTGGCCCCTGACGGGGCCAAAATGGGAATCAGTGGTGTACACCTTCTTGGAATCCCACAACCCGGAAAACGATAGAGTCCAAGGAATCGACTGAAAAGGACTTCCATGCGCTCGATCGGCCTCGCCGGGTACGTCGTCCTGCTCGCCGTCTGGACTTGGCTGCTCCTCAAACCGCAACCGGTGCCGGAATCGCTCGTCGGCGGCCTCGCGTTTTTCGACCCGGAGATGCTCCTCTTCCTCCTCGCGAAGGCGACGCACTTCACGGTCTACGCCGGGTTCGCCGTCCTCGGCGGCTGGCTCGTCCGCGGACGCTGGCTCGCCGTCGCCCTCGTCTTCCACGGCGCCGCCAGCGAACTCGGCCAGTGGATCGGCGCGCACCATTTCGACACGAAGCGCCACGGCTGCGTCCGCGACGTGCTCATCGACGCCGCCGGCGTGCTCGTCGGCACGTTCCTCGTCCGCCGGTTCCGCCCGCGGCCGAATCCTCCGCCGCCGGCATAACCGCGTGCAGGTTGCGAATGCGGTGTTCGCGCACTATGGCTTGGTATCCCCCGAGACCGGCCATGAAGTGCAAAGCCTGCCATCACCTGAACATCGCCTCGGAGGCCGAATGCTTCATGTGCGGCGCCCGGCTCCACCGCGGCGCCCCGCCGGCGCACGGCGGCATCTTCGTCTTCATCGCCCTCTGCATCTTCATTCCGGTCCTCTCGGCCACCGGCGGCATCCTCAAGGTGCTCCCCATCCTCGGCGTCAACACCGTCGGCCTCAAACCGTCCGGCGGGCCGGGCCTCGTGCCGATGGTCCTCGGCTTCCTCGGCATCAGCGCCTGCCTCGCCATCTCGCGCACGCGCCTGCCGACGAATCAACAGATGGTCTACTGCGGCCTCGCCACCGGACTCTGCTGGCTGGCGTTCGTGGTCTTCGTCGCCGGGTTCGCGCGGGAATTGCAGGCGCCGCCCAAACGCTTCGTCGCCGCCCCGTCAGGGCATCGCGTCGATCTCGCGCCGGTCGATGCGCGGCGTGCCCCCGCGATGCTCGCACACGCGCGCGGCGTACCGGTTCGCGAACCGGGCGCACTCGCGTAGCGGTTTCCCTTCCAACCGCAGGCAGACCATCGCCGCCGTGAACGCGTCCCCGGCGCCGACGGTGTCGACGAACCGGATCGGCACGCCGGGCAACTCGAAGTTCTCTTCGCCGAAGTGCGCCATGCCGTTCGCGCCGCGACTCATCGCGATCGAACGGATCTTGGGGAACGATGCGATCAAATCGCGCGGCGATTCCAACCCCAGCGACCGCGCGACCGTCGGCCACTCCTCCTCGCTCACCTTCGCCATCGTCGCCCGCGCGAAGGACTCCACCAGGCATTCCCGCGAATGGAAATGCTGGCGGAGATTCACGTCGAGTATTCGGAACGCGCACCGGTCGACGAACTCGCGAATCGCATCTCGCGACTTCGGTGAACGCTGCCCGAGCGTGCCGAACCCGACCGCGTTCGCCGCGATCGCGGGGACCGGATCGAGGAAATCCCACGCGACATTCTCGACGATCTCGTAGCTGGGCACGCCTTCGGCGCCGAGCGTCACGCGCACGACGCCCGTCGGATGGTCGCGATCGATTTGAATGAAATCATCGCTCAGGCCGAGGCGTATCACTTCCTCGCGCAGTTCGCGGCCGAGAGCGTCGTCGCCGACGCGCGACACGATGACGGCCTCGTGGCCGAGCTGGTGACAGTGGAACGCGAAGTTGAACGGCGCCCCGCCCGCGACGCGCGACCCGTCGGGGAAGAGATCCCACAGCAACTCGCCAATGCCGACGATCATGGCAGGGTCCACGGAGCGGGCTTCTTGTCGAAGAACGCCGTCAACCCGTCACGGCATTCCGCGCCGAGCCGGGGTTCGGCGCTCGACTGCGCGAGTTCCTCCACGCCCAACGCCTGCCGCGAGCAATCGCGCAACAGCCGCTTCGTCGTCGCGAGCGCCTCCGGTCCGCCCTCGTGGCACGCCCGGCACCACGCGAGCGCCGTCGGCAGCAACTCCTCCGCCGATACGACCGCGTTCACGAGGCCGATCCGTCTCGCTTCCTCGGCGTCGACGAATTCGCCGGTGAGCAGCATCCACCGCGCGGCGCGCTCGCCGACGTGGCGCAGCAGGTGCGGCAGCACCATCGCCGCGACGAGGCCGCGCCGGACCTCCGGGTAGCCGAACTTCGCCGCCGGCACGGCCACCGCGAGATCGCAAACGGTCATCAGGCCGGCCCCGCCGGCGACGGCTGCGCCGTTCACCGCCGCGATCGTCGGCTTCCCGGAGGCGTGGATGCGCTGGAACAACTCCGAGAGCCGATGGGCATCCTCCCAGATTTCTTCTCGGGAAGCACCGAGGGTACCGCGGAGTTCGTCGAGGTCCATGCCGGCGCAGAAGGCCGGGCCGGAGCCGGTGAGCACGATCGACCGCACACCGGGGTCGGCGTCGGCGGCCGCGAACGCCGCCGTCAGGTCGGCGATGAGTCGGCGCGAGAGGGCGTTCCGCTTGTCGGCCCGGTCGAGCGCGAGGATCGCCGTGCGGTCCTGGATCGTCGTTCGCACGAGTTCGGCCATCGGTCGCCCTCGGTACTCCGTTATCCTACCGCGAAGAGGCGGTCGAGTTCGGCGGCTTGCGACTTCAGCTTCGCTTCGCAGTCCTCTACGCCCGTCGCCTCCGCGAAGATTGTCAGCACCGGTTGCTCGGCCTCGATAATATCGCCGGCGTGCGGGAGGTCGGCGTAGTCCGGCCGCCGCCAGACGTCGGTGCATCGCGCGAGCGAATCGTCCCACGGGCCGGACGCGGGGAACACGATGCGGTGGGGGGCGTAGTAGATGGCCTTGCCGACCAGGTAGGGCCAAATCGTCCAATATTTTCGTTTGCCCAGGGCGTTGGGTTCTCGAAACACCTCGCGATGCGTCCACAGGGAAAGGACGCCGCGGCTCCACATCGCGAGTTCGATGGAAGCCGGGAACCGTGGGTTCACTTCGATCAGCTTCGGCCCGGACGCGGTGGACACGAAGTCGAATCCCCAAAGGCCTCGAAGACCGCAAGCGCGCGTCAGTCGATCCGCCAGATCGGACAAGCGGAACGAATTGCGATCCGCCCCGGCTTGCGAGAGTGGCCCGAGGTTGCCCGCGTACTGGAACGGCCGCGCGTGCAGCCAGTCCGTACCGATCAGTTGGCGGAATTCGGCTTCGAAGACTTCGCGCGATCCATCGGAGAGGAACGCGGCCGAACGCGGCTCCCCGTCGATCCATTCCTGGAAGTAGTGCGTCTCTCTCGCCGCGTCCTGAGCGTTCGCGAAGCGGATACCGCTCCCGGCCGATCCCACGAGCGGCTTGCGAAGCCAAGCTCCATTTTCCGTCGGGTGTCGCGCGGCGCGGGGGTACGAATCGCACAGGATTTCCGCGAGGAGAAACGGATCCCGCACTTTCTTCAGCACGTCCGGCCCGTTGCCCCACAGCTCGCGCGTCTGCGAGATCGCGGCCACTACGTCGGGATAATTCTCCAGCCCGCCGGTGTACATCCACGGCATCGGCGGCACGCGCTTCGCCAACTCGACGAAGCCGTGCGGATACTGATCGAAGGGAAGCTTCCAGACGGTCGCAAGTCGCTCCGTGTCGGCGTCGGCGAAGAGGTCCAGCACGAACGGCTCGAAGCCGGCGCGGCGCGCCGAGGCCGCCGCCGCGCGACCGCTCGCCCCCACGATCAGCAGGCGCTCCACGCTCAATCCTCGCGGAGCGCCGCCACGGTCGGCAGGCCGAGCCTGTGCCGGAACTTCTGAATCTCCTTGATCCGCATCAGGCTCAGCACGTCCGCGTAGTCGTCGCTCCAGACGCGCAACTTCGGCTCGACGTCCATCGCCCGCCAGCCCATCGGCACCGGCTCCTTGTCGAAACTCTCCGAACGATAGCGCGTCGTGTAGCGATCCTCCTTGAAGATTTCCAGCGTCTCCGGCTTCTTCGCCAGCACCACCCACGTCGATTGCGACTTCCCCGGCGGGTACTCCTGCGTGCTGTCGAACCACGAGTCGTTGAACTCGAGGGCCGCGATGCCGAGTTCCTCCGCGATCTTCGACACGGCCAGTTCCAGCTTGATGTACCGGTTCGAGATGTGCAGCGCCACGAGGCCGCCGTCGGCGATCCGGTTCATGTACAGGTCCACCGCCTCCTTCGTGAGCAGGTGGACCGGGATCGAGTCGGAGCTGAAGGCGTCGACGAGGAGCAGCTTGTACTTCGCCTCGGTCTGGGCCTGGAGTTTCAGGCGCGCGTCGCCGAGCACGATGTCCACCTTCGCCCCGCGCTGGCGGGCGTCGTTGACGTAGGTGAAGTGTTTATCGATGTCGGCGACCATCGCCTTCACGTTGGGGTCGATCTCGTAGAAGGTGAGCGTCTGGCCTTGGCCGGCGTAGCAGGAGACGGAGCCGGTGCCGAGGCCGACCATGGCGAAGTCGGCGCCGGGGAAGCGGCGGTAGGTGACGTCGAACATGTGGCCGACGGGGCCGGTGCGGTGGTAGTAGGTGAGTGGTTCCTTCTTGTAGTCCCAGGCGGTCCAGAGGCCGAGCTTGGCCGCGGCGGACCAGCCGTCGAGCGGGCCGAGGAGTTGGAGTTCGACGTATTTCTGCGTGTGGCCGGAGATGGGGTTCAAGCGAAGGTAGGCGGGGACGCCGGCGTCGGCGGTGGACTGGATGCCGTGGAGCGTGGTGCCGTGGACGAGCCGGCGCTGCTGGTAGCTGTTGACGCGCCGGTACTCGTTTCCGTCGTCGGCGATGACGGTGTAGCTTTCCTCGCCGAGTTCCTCGACCTTGAGGATGCCGAAGAAGCTGCGGTCGAGGGCGCGAAGGCCGGAGACGTCGTGGCGGACGTGGCCGACGAAGAGCAGCGCGGCGACGCAGAGGCCGAAGCGCAGCGGCCGGTCGATGAAGAAAAAGCACGCCATCGCGGGCACGGCGTAGAGGATCAGGTCGCGCACCTTGTCGCTCTTGATTTCGGCGAGCAGGCCGATCGTCTGGAGGCCGGAGGAGATCTGCCCGCCGATCCAGGCGCAGGCGAGGTTGAAGGAATTGAACCGCGGGAGCAGCGTCAACCCCGCGACGGCGGCGAGCATGGCGCAGGGGATGACGAAATCGAGGATGCGGTTCCGCTGCGCCTTCGCGGACGAAGGCTCCGGGCCGTCCTCCAGCTTCGGGATCAACGTGCAGCCGATGGCGATGGCGATCGGGTACTCCCACGCGAGCGGGAAGGCGATCGGGGCGAGGAGGGCGTTGAAGACGCCGCCGAGCATGCCGCCGAGCGAGAGCCAGAGATAGAAGTTCGTGAGGTACGCGGCGGAGGGGCGGTCGCGCGCCAGTTCCGAGTGGCACAGGAGCGTCGTGAGGAAGTACGCGACGAGGTGCAGGAGCAGGAGCAGGAAGATGCTGTCGATGCGGGCCTGCGAGACGATGACGAAGACGAGCAACAACGTGACGACGGGTGAGACGTTGCCGAGGACGGGACGGAACCAGGCGGGCGTCTTGGCGAAGGCGATGATGAACGTGATGAGGTAGAGCGCCAGCGGGCCGACCCAGAGCAGCGGGATGGAGGCGATATCGGTGGTCATGTGGGTGGTGACGCCGAGCATGAGGCTCGAGGGCACGAACGCGAGGCCGAGCCAGCGGAGCTTGCGCAGGGTCGTGGGCGGCGGTTCCGCCGGCGCGGCGGCCTTGGCGCTCGCGACTTCCGTCTGCTTCACCGTATTCCCGCAGACGGCGATGAGCGCCGTGAGGGCGACGAAGCCGGCGGCGAAGAGCCAGGCCTGCTCGACGAGGCGCAGGCTCGGCTCGGTGACGAGCGGATAGCCGAGCAGCGAGATGAGGCTGCCGGCGTTGCTGGCGGCGTAGAGGAAGTACGGGTCCTTCGCCGCCGGGTGGCCGCTGTAGGCGAACCAGCGCTGGAGCAGGGGGGCGCTGGTGGAGACGGCGAAGAACGGGATGCCGATGGCGACGGCGAGGAGGGCGAGCACGCCAAACATCGGGTAGGCGGTATCCTGCGGGGCGAGCGATTCGACGATGGGGATGGGGGAGTTCTTGGGGCCGAAGGCGGCGGCGAGGGCCATGACGGCGATGGCGCCGCCGAGGACGGCGAGGTGGAGTTTCACCTGGCCGCGCGGGCCGATCTTGGCGGTGAGCTTGTGGGCGTAGAGGTAGCCGAGGAGGAGCACGGCCTGGAAGAAGACCATGCAGGTGTTCCACGCCGCGGGGCTGCCGCCGAGCAGGGGCAGGATCATGCGGCCGATCATCGGCTGGACCATGAACAGCAGGGACGCGCTGACGAAGAGCGTGAAGGCGTACAGGACGGGCACGGAGCACTCCCGAAGCGACGACAAGGTGCGAAAGTCTCAGGGCGGTTTTATCGAGCCGGGGCGCTTTCGCCAGCACGGGGCAGGACGATCTTGAAGGTGCTGCCGAGGCCGAGCCGGCTGGCGACGGTGACTTGGCCGTTCATGGCCTGGACGAGGTGCTTGACGATGGCGAGGCCGAGGCCGGTGCCGCCGGTGCGCTGGCGGGCGCGGTCGGCGCGGTAGAAGCGTTCGAAGACGCGCGGCAGGTCCGCTTCGGCGATGCCGTGGCCGGTGTCCTCCACTTCGACGAAGACCTTGCCGTCCACCGCGCCCCAGCGCACGGTGATGCGCCCGCCGCTCGGCGAATATTTGATCGCGTTGTCCACGAGGTTGTCGAGCACGTGTCCGACGGCGTCGGCGTCGGCGAACGCCGCGAGGCTCCGCGGCGCATCGGTCGGCGGCACCTCGAAGAGCCGCATCGACTTCGCCTCCGCCCGCGTCGATTGCCGCTCCAGGCACTCCGCGATCGCCGCGTCCAGCGCCACCGGGCCGAGGTCCAGCGGCTGCTCGCCCGACTCGATCTTCGCGAGTTTCAACAAGTCCTGAATCAACTCTTCCAACCGGTCGGCTTCGAGCTTCACGCGCTCGAGGAACGGCCCGCGCATCGCGGGGTCGTCCGCCGCGCCGTCCTGGAGCGCTTCGACGTTCGATTGGATGACGGCTAGCGGCGTCTTGAGTTCGTGGGACACGTTCGCCACGAAATCCTGCCGCAGGCGCTCCAATCGGCGCAGCTCGGTGATGTCGTGCAGCACCATCACGGCGCCGGGCGAATCCGGCCCCGGCAGCCGCGCCGCGTACACCGCGAGGTTCTTCGCCCCCGGCCCCTTCCAATCCAATTCCTGCCGGCACGGGCCGCTCCCCCGCAGCGCCTTCTCGGCGATCTCCTGCACGGCGCGCTGGCGCGTCGCCTCCCAGAGCTTGCGGCCGACGGCGGCCTCGTCGAACTCCAGCAGCGCCGCGCCCCGATCGTTCGCGAAGAGCACGCGCTCGTCGTTGTCGAACGCGACGACGCCCTCGACCATGCCGGAGAGGATGGTGCGGAGCTGTTCGCGGTCGCGCGCGATCTGATCGAAGGTGATCGCGAGTCGGTCGCCCATGTCGTTGAAGGCGCGGGCGAGGGCGGCGAATTCGCCGCCGGCGTCGGCGGGGATGCGGTGCGCGAGGTCGCCGTCGGCGAGGCGGTCGGCGCCGCGCGTCAGTTCGTCGAGCGGTCGGGCGAGGCGTCGCGCGAGCAGGTACGCCGGCGCGAGCGCGAGCGCGGCGACGCCGACCGCGGCCGCGACCACCTCGCCCGCGAGGCCATCGACGTGCGCCGCGCCGCCGGCGCGCCGCAGCACGATCGCCGCGATCGGCCCGACGGCCGCGACGACGAACGCCAGGTACGTGAAGAACAGCCGCCAGAACATAAGAGGAGATTATCCCGCCTGCGAGGCGGCGACGACGCGCTTGCCGGCGGCCAGGCGCGTGACCACGTTCAGCAGGATCACGAGCACCAGCAGCACGAACGCGGCCGCCCACGCGAGGCGGATTTCGTCCGAGCCGTCCGGCATCTTGGAATAGTTGAAGATGTAGTACGGCAGGAACGGCGTCGAGTCGTTCAGCGAGCGCGGCCAGTAGTTCGAGCCGTACGCGGTCAGGAGCAGCGGCGCCGTCTCGCCGGCGATCCGGCCTACGGCCAGCAGCACGCCGGTGATGATCGCCGGCAGCGCCGCCGGGATGATCACGCGCATCACCGTCTGCCAGCGCGTCGCCCCCAGCGCGTAGCTCGCCTCGCGCAACCCGTTCGGCACTAGCCGCATCGCCTCCTCGGACGCCCGGATCACCACCGGCAGCATCATCACCGCGAGCGCGAACGCCCCGGCCCACGCCGAGTAGCCCCACGGCTTCGACGACCAGACCGGATACACCAGCACCGCGTACGCGAACACGCCGATCACGATCGACGGCACGCCCCCCAACTGCTCCGCGACGAACCGCACCACCGGCACGAACCGGCTGTTGCGATATTCCGAAAGCAGCACCGCCGCGAAGATCCCGACCGGCACCGCGAGCGCCGTCGCCAGCGCCACGAGCCGCAGGCTTCCCGCGATCGCGTGGCCGAGGCCGCCGTCGTCCGGCTCCTTCGTGAAGAACTTCCAATCCACGCCCAACACACCCTGATAGGTGATGTAGCCCAGGATCAGGAACAGCGGGATCACCGTCACGAGCTGGCAGAGCGCGAGCACCCTGCGCATCACGGCGTCGGCGAGCAGTTGCCGCCGGCGCGCCGCGGCGGCCCGCGCCGGGTCCATCGGCGCCGGGTTCGGCAACACGACATCGGTTCGCGGTCCGGCCACGGCGTCCGGTTCCGCCATCGGCGACGCCTTCCGCGCCGCGCCGAGCCAGCGGATGATCAAGCGCGCCGACACGTTCGTAACGAGCGTGATGACGAGCAAGAGCAGGCCGAGCGCGATGAGCGCCGCGCGTTTCACGGTGTCCGATGGCGCCGTCTCGGGCAGGATCTTCGCGATGGCGCTCGGGATGGCGTCGCCGGTGCCGGCCGGGGAGAAGTTCAATTCCTGCGCGTTGCCGATCACCATCGTCACGGCCATGGTCTCGCCGACGGCGCGGCCGAGCGCGAGGAAGCACGCCGCCACGATGCCGGGCCGGGCGTAGGGCAGCACCACGCGCCAGATCGTCTGCCAGCGCGTCGCCCCGAGCGCGAGCGACCCTTCCCGCTGCGAGCGCGGCACCGACCGGCACACGTCGTAGCTCACCGCCGTGATGTACGGCAGCACCATGACCGCGAGTACGAGGCCCGCGGCGAGGATGCCTTGCCCCGCGGCCGTGTTCTCCAGGCCGAGCCACTCGAAGAACGGCCGCGTCCCGCGCCGGGCGAGGAATTCGATTCCCCAGAAACCGTAGACGACGCTCGGAATCGCCGCGAGGAGTTCCAGCAGGAACGAGCAGATCGTGCGCATCCGCCCCGTGGCGATCTCGGAGAGGTACGCCGCCGCGCCGACGCCGAGCGGCACCGCCACCGCCATCGCGATGAGCGCCGTGGCGATCGTGCCGTAGATGAACACGAGCGCGCCGTACTGCCCTTTGGCGGGATTCCAGTCGCTGGAGGTGAAGAGTTGCGTCGGATTCGATCCGAACAGGAACGGCCTCGCCTGCCAGAACAGGACGCCGACGAGGGCGAACGCGACGAGCAGCACGAACGCCCCGGCGGCCTGGCACAGCAGGCGGAACAGCACGTCCCCGACGCTGACGGCGGGTCGGGGCGGCGGAGGCGGCGGAGACGTGGCGGCGGGCATGGGATTCGTTTTACTCGAACGTCACGCCGTCGAGCTTCGCTTGCGCCTTCTTCCCCAGGTCGGCCGGCAGCGGCGCGTAGTCGAGGTCGGTCGCCAACGCCTGTCCGTCGACGACGACCCACTTGAGGAAGTCGACGATGGCCGGGCCTTTGTCCTTCGATTGCTTCGCGTACAGGATGGCGTAGCTGATGCCGACGATCGGGTAGCTGCCGGCGCCGTCGGCGTCGGTGAGCGAGAAGGTGAGGTCGTGCAGCGCGTACGGTTCGGCGGTGGGCTTCGCCGCCATCGCCGCAGTCGCGGCCGCCGTCACGCTGTCGGCGTTCGGGCCGACCGATTGCCCCGCCTTGTTCTGGAGCTTCGCCGTCGCGATCTTGTTCTTGTTCGCGTAGGCGAGTTCGACGTACCCGAGCGCCCCTTCGTTGTTCTTCACGAAGCCGGCGATGCCGTCGTTCCCCTGCTGGCCGACGCCGCCGCCGAGTTTCATCTCCTTCGTCGCGCCGACTTGCTCCTGAAAGGCCGGGCTGACCTTCGAGAGATACTCCGAAAAGATGTTCGTCGTGCCGCTAGACTCGGCGCGCCGCACGGCGACGATCGGCTTGTCCGGCAGGGCGACGCCGGGATTCAAGGTCGCGATCGCCGGATCGTTCCACTTCGCCACCTTCTGCAGGTAGATGTCCGCGAGGACCGGTCCGGTGAGGTTCAAACTCTCGACGCCGGGGAGGTGGAAGACGATGGCGACGGCGCCCATCGTGACGGGGATGTGCAGCACGTCGCCGCCGGCGTCCTTCGCGGCCGCGAGTTCCTTCTTGCTCATGGGGGCGTCGGTGCAGCCAAAGTCGATCGTCTTGGCGGTCAGGTCGCCGATCCCCTTGCCGGAGCCGCTCTTGACGTAGTCGATCTCCGTGCGCTTCGCCTTGCGGTAGTCCTTGGCCCAGGCGCGCATGATCGGATCGACGAACGTGGCCCCGCCGGCGCTGACGCGGACGGGCGTGCCGCCGTCGGTCGCGCCGTCGCCGCAGCCAGCGAAGGCGATCGTTCCCACCAGGAGCGTCAGTCGCGCGAAGTTCGTCATTGTGTCCATCCACGGAATGCGATGGGGGATGGATTAGGGACGGACGATGAAGGTCCTGCGCGCGGATGATGAAGGTTTCGTGAAGGCCTACAGGAGACGCCGGGATTGCTTTTCCAGACTCGCGAGGAGAAAGTCCGCCAGGGCTTCGACCGGGCATTCGTCCGCGACGACGTATTCATGCGCGACGCCGATAGCCGCGAGCTTCTCGTGCAACCGATCGCTCCCCCGCAGGTTGTCCGACGCGAACGGGCAACCAAACCAGATCGCCGGCGGCGGATCGCTCGCGCGGACTTGGAGGATCGCGGTGGACTGGCGCGCCTGTTCGCGGCGTTCGAAGTGGCGATCGAGCGTCGTCCCGCGACCCAGCATTTCGTGGAAGTCGAACGCGCCGTCCCAACTCGCGACGACCGGCAGGAGCCTGGGGTGTCGGAATCCCAGCCGGATCGCGGCTTCGCCCCCGACGGCCGCGACCGGGCCGCGTTGTGCCGTCAGCCATTCGACAATCGCTTGCTCGGGGGAGAATTCAGGATCGAAGGAAGGGTCGATCCGGTCCAACCACCAGGACGATCCGCCGAAGGGAGCATGGACCGAAAGTCCCCTGTGCAGCAGCCCGCGGACCAGCGGATCGGATTCGTCCGGCCGAAGCTCGCGATGATCGTGGAGGAAAACGACGTCGAAACGGGGATTCGGGGGGACCCAAGTTTGGAACGTCAGCCGGGACATGGAGCGAAGTGTATCAACGGGCGCTCGCCGGGGCGTCCGCGTTCGCGGGCGCGCCGCCGAACAGGTCGCCGATCACGCGGCGGAGGATCTGGCCGGTGGTCATCCCGCGCCGGGTCGCGGCCGCTTCGAGCACTTCCGCCTGCCAGCGCGGGAGCAGGAGCGGCAATTCGACAACTTCCTGATCGGAGCGGCTGCACTCGAGCGCCGCCGGCGGCAGGGGGATCGGGAATACCATTGCGGTGGCGGTCATGGGGATCGCGGGGTTGAACGTCGGCGAAACGGTTGGGGGCATTGGATTTCGGACACCGGAATCAATCTATGGTTCGCGGTCCCGTCGATCCATTGGTTTACCTGTCGCAAAGTCGGTGCCAGTTGCGGGTTTCATCGCGATTTAAGAGATCGGTCGCGTTTCGACGGCGAACCAAACCATCGCTGACACCACTCGTTCATCGCTCGATTCACGAAAATCTCTTCATTTTCCACTCCTCCACGATGGGAATACCGTCCCGGTCCCGAATTCCTTTCGGGAACTCCAACTCACGACGCCGGCGCAAGCATTCGACCAAACGGAGCCTGCTGCGCCGATTGTGCGCAAAAACGTCCTGCGGGATTGGCAATAAATCCCGACCATTCCGGCAAACATTCCACACCGTCGAGGTCTTGCCGTCTCGACCGGTTCCGGTCCTGCGGGCCGGTGGAGGCGCACGGCGTTGGAAATCCGCGAAATCTGCCGTTTGGGCTTTTGACGGGGGACAAACCGATTACACTGTTTGCGCGGGGGCCGGTCCGCGCCCTTTCGACATTTCCGACGGGATTCATTCGGGAGACGGTTCGATGGCCAAGAAGAACCCCAACGATCGCAAGGGGCCGAATTCGCCCAAACCGAACGATTCGAAGTCCAAGGCCGACCTGCCCGAATTCCTCCGGACCGACGACTGGCTGCAGATCACGCCGCCGCCCATCAAGAAGGAGTTGCCCGATTCGCCGGTCGGCGCGGGGCCGAAGGTGGACGACCAAGCCACGGACATGATCGAACTCGAGGACGAGAACCTCGGCGATCTGCCGGTGCCGCAATCGACGATGCTGTTCACCGACCCGGACGATTCGGTGGTGCTGGCGGACGAATTGCCGTCGTCCGGCCCGACGAGCGGGAAGATCAAGACGGGCCTCTCGAGCATCAAGCTGCCGGTCGCGGCCTCCAAGGCGTCCGAGGGGGTGAACCTCAGCCAGGACGAGGTGGACCTCGGTTCCGAGCCGGAAGTGGACATGAAGGCGCTCGCGGGCCCGAGCACGTCGTCGGTGCGGCGTTCGATCGTGCAGGCGGCCGACGAACCGTTGGCGACCGCGGAGGACGCCGTCGGCGGCAATCTCAAGCCGACCGGCCCCGGGTCGGGCTGGTTGATGGAATCGACGAAGTTGCCGGAAGTGCAGGGGGCCGGCGACTCGAAGGCGCGGATGCCGTCGGTGCCGTCGGTGGGCAACGTGAACGCGACCTGGGCCGAACTGGACCTCCCCGCGTCGAAGCTGCAACCGTCGGCCGCGAAGGTCGAGCCGCCGAAGCCCGCCGCGCCGCCGGCGCGCCCCGACAGTTGGCACCCGTCGTCGGGCAATATCGGCGTGCCGTCGATGGCGAACATCGACCTGCCGCCGGACGAAACCAGCAGCGCCGACATCTTCAGCAAGGCGCAGCGGCCCGGCACCGGCGCGGCCCCGATCCGCGTCGAACTGCCGAAGCCGAAACCGATCGCCCGCAGCGAGGAACCAAAACCGCCGTCGGCCCCGGCGACGCCGTCGTTCGATCTGCCCAGCGCGCCGGAACTGCCGCCGGCGGCGCCGAAGGGAAGCTGGCATCCGTCGTCCAGCGAAATCAGGCTCCCCTCCGTCGGCGAAATCGATCTGCCGCCGACGATGGAAGGGACCGACGTGTTCGGCGGCGCGAACCGGCCCGGCCGAGGGCTTGAGTCGAAACTGGAGAAGCCGAGCGCACCGTCGAAGCCCGCCCCGAAGGTCGAAGCTCCGAAGGTCGAGGCTCCCAAGGTCGAAGCGCCGAAGCCGGCGCCTCCGAAAGTCGAGCCGCCGAAGCCCGCGCCCGCACCGATGCCGCCGTCCCTGTCGGCGACGAACTTTGAAGTCTTCCCGGACAAATTGGCCCCGACCGGCCCGGCGTCCGGCTGGCTCTCCACGCCGGCCGCGCCGCCGATCGCGCCCGTCGGCCTCGAACCGACCTCGGATTTCAAGGCCTCGAGCGCCGACATCGAGCTGCCGCCCGAAAAGGTCGAAGGCGCCTCCGACATCTTCTCCACGGCTACGAAACCCAAAGCGTCGACGGGGCCGACCGCGACGGGATCGGGCCTCTTCACCGGCGCCGTCGCGCCGCCGTCCGCCGCGCCCGCGTCCTTGCCCGGCGACTCGAATCTGCTGGCCGATCCGCCCGCGGCGCCGGCGAAACCGGTCGACGCCGGCAAGGTCGATCTCGCGCCGCCCGGCTTGGAGGTCACCGGCGAAATCCAACTCGGCAAATCGCTCGGCTCGCAATCCGGCGCGATCAACTTCGCCCTGCCGACGCCGCCCGCCGCCGATGCGCGCTCCTCGTCGATCGAGGTGATCGACACCAGCGGCACGCTCGACGGCGCCCGCCACGTTCCGACACAATCGGCCGAGAGCATCCCGAACTTCGACGACGAGGGCAGCGGCGAGGCCCTCGAAGCCGAACTCGCCCGCCAGCTCGAGGAGGACGACGGCAAGCCGGACTTCAACTACCTGCCCGGCGTCTCGCAATCCGATTCGAACATCCTCGGCGATCGCTCGATGGCGGAGCGTTCGCTCTCCGGGCCGCAATCGTCGAGCGTCAACCTCGCCGACCCGGACGCGCTCTCGGCCGATCCGGCGGTCGATTCCGGCCAGCCGTCGAGCATCTTCAACAAGATGGACGCGGCCGCGCAGAACACCGGCCACGTCGACCTGGACGAGATCCCGCTGATGGGGTCGTCGGACAGCGCGTCGATTCCGCAGCCGACGGGGCGCTCGGCCGTGCTCGGCGGCCGCTTGGACGAACCGCACGGGGCGGACCTTGAGGAATCGGTCTTCGACGTGACGATGCCGAAGGACGCGACGGCCGACAGCGGCATGATCGACTGGTCCGCCGACGCGGCGAAGGTGACGGACCGGCTGGGGATGCAGGCGTCGATGGAGGATTCGCGGCGGGCGGAGCTGTCGAGCGGGAGCGAACCGAGTCCGTTGCCGACGGTGCCGAAGAAGGCGCCGCGGCCGACGTCGCGGCCGGATTTCGACCTCGACGCGGAACCGGCGCGGCCGGCGAAGGGGCGCAGCCCGCTGCTGGTGACGGCGTTGAGCCTGGTCGCCGGCCTCGGCCTGGGCGCCGGCGGCATGTTCCTCGCCAACAGCGGCGGCGGCACCGGGACCGGTGGCGGCGACGGCAAGGCCACCGCCGAACTCCAATCCAAGGTGAACGACCTGCAATCCAAGCTGGCCGCGACCGAGAAGACCGCCACCGACGCCAAGACCGAGGCGGAGTCCCAGCGCGCCGCCGCAGAGGCCGCCGCCAAGACCCTCGCCGACGACAAGAAGAAGCTCGAAGCCGACGTGGCGATGGAGAAGACCAAGGCGACCGTCGCCGAAATGGCCGCGAAGAAGCTGACCGAGGAGAAGACCGCCCTGCTCGGCGACGTGAAGAAGGCGACCGACGACGCGGCCAAGCTGCTGACCGACGCGACGAATGCCAAGAAGGACGCGGAGGACAAGGGCAAGCTGTTGGACGCGGCGAAGCTGGCGGCCGACGCCGCGGCCGCGAAGCTGAAGGCGGCCGACGCGACGCTCGACCCGATCCTGGAGAAGTTCAAGGCGGCGAAGCTGATCGACGACAAGGCCGACCGCGAGAAGGCGCTCGCGGCCCTGCCGGACGCTTTGAAGAAGGCGAACCTCATCACCGGCGAAGGCGAACTCGCGAAACTCGCGAAGGAACTGACCGACGCGCGCGACCTGATGAAGAAACAGAAGGACGACGCGGACAAGAAGCTGACGACCGCGATGGGCGACCTGACGGCCGCGAAGAAGGACGCCGAGAAGCAACTGGCGGACGCGAAGGCGGCAAGCCAGAAGGCGATGGCGGACCTGCAGGCGAAGGTGGACGGCGCGGACAAGCGGATCGTGGACGAGGTGAAGAAGGCGGTCGCCGCCGCGACGAAGGACGCCGACGCGAAGCTGGCGATGGCGCAGGCGACGCTGACGGAGCAGAAGAAGGCGGCCGACCTGGACCTTCAAAAGGAGCGCACCGCCCGCGCGGACGACGCGAAGCAGTTCGAGTCGAAGCTCGCGCAGCGCGCCGAGCAGTTCGAGAAGGACCTGGCGAGCGCCCGCGCCGGCGTGGTGGTGCCGCTGAGCGATCTGGGCACGGCGAAGGCGGAGCAATCGGCGGCGGCGTACGACGCGGGGACTACGGCGTACTTCGCCGGCCGCCACGCCGACGCCGAGAAGGCGTTTGCCGACGCCGCCAAGGCCGACCCGGCCGACGCCCGCTACTGGTACTTCCTCGGCCTGAGCAAGTACGCGCAGGGGAAGACGGCGGACGCGGCCAAGGACTTCAAGACCGGCGCCGAGTGGGAAAGCCGCGCGAAGCCCGGCCGCCGCGCCGTCGCCGCCGCGCTCGAGCGCGTGCAGGGGCCGGCTCGCTTGGCGCTCGAAGCCGCCCGACCGTAGGAATCGCCAACGCCGGAATCGCGGGAGCCGTTCCATTCACGGGGCGGCTCCCGTTTTTTTGTTCGATTGCCGTCGTGCCGCCCGGCCGCGATAATCAATTCCATTCGCCGGCTCCCGTCTGCTCAGGTGTTCTCCCCATGGCGATCGACGCCACTTGCCCGTTCTGCGAGAAGGGCTACCGGCTCAAGGACGAACTGCTCGGCAAGAAGGTCACCTGCGCGAACAAGGACTGCCGCAAGCTCTTCACGGTGGAACCGTCGGCGAACGGCGCGGTCCACGTGCCGGCGCCGCCGAAGGCCGCGCCGAAGCTCGACACCGAGGCCCTCGCCGCCGCGGCGCTGAACGACGACCCCGACGACGTGCCGGAGGAGCAGAAGACCATCGCCATGACGTGCACGATGTGCGAGCACGCGTGGACGGTGGCGTGGGCGATGCAGGGCAAGAACGTGCTCTGCCCGGATTGCAAGCACCGGCAGAAGGTGGCGGTTCAGGAGAAGGGGAAGAAGGGCGGCTGGCGCGAACGCAACGCTCCCGAAGGCGCCAAGACCGAAGTGCTGTCGGACGTGACGAGCGCGCGGGACAACAAGCTGGTGTCGGGCGAGACGCTGCGGGCGACGGGGGTCATCAAGGAGGAGTTCGAGCCGCTGCCGACGTCGGTGTACGTGAAGTGGGCGGCGATCGTCGGCGTGCCGATTCTCGCCCTCGCGATCGGTTTGGTGTTCTACTTCAAATCGCGAACGACGCAGCGGGAGGAGCAGGAGGTCGTCAACTGGCAGCACGCGCTCGAGGCGGAGGAACTCAAGCCGCTGCCGCTGTACGGCGCGGCCCTGCGGATCGCGCTCGGCGAATACGAGGCGCGGCAGGGGAAGGACCAGAAGGACCGCGACAAGGCGATCGAGTACTTCACGGGCGCGCTGGCGAGCCTAGCGGCGGCGCCGCGCACGACCGACCGCGAACACCTGTACGGCGAACTCGCCGTCGGCGTGCTGCTGCTCGGCGGGTCCGGCGAGGACGTGATGGAGAAGCGGCGCATCCACTGGCTGCCGCAGCCGCCGCAGGCGCGGGCGCAGGTGAAGCCGAACCCGGCGGAACTGGAGGGCGTGCAGGGGCAGCTCCGGCGCATCCTCTCCGGCCTGCGCGACACGCGCGCCGACTTCGACACGCGCGCCGCGCTCGCGCGCCGGCTCGCCCGCGAACTCGTCGCGCGGGATCAGGTGGAGGTGGTCCGCTCGACGCTGCCGGCGCTCTTCACCGATGCGGAGGTTTACGAGGCCGAGGCGCAAATCGGGCTCGAGTGCCTGCGGGCGAAGAAGGACGACGCGGCGCGGGAGATCGGCGAGAAGCTGAAGATCGCGATTCCGATGGCGAATCCGGCTCCGGTGCCCGCGTCGGCGCACGCCCTCTGGAACCTGCTGGAAATGAAAGGCGTCCCCGCGATCGTGCCCGCGCCGAGCGCGACCGAACCGCCCCCGGCGACGCGCTGGGCCTACACCGCGATCCACCTCATCAAGAAGAACGACGCCGAGTTGACGGCGCTCCTGAACCGCACCGGCAAAGCCGAAGTCCGAATCAAATCGCTGGCACTCGCGGCGGAATGGTCCGATCCGCCGGGGCTGTTCCTCGAGATCGCCGAACGCGCCGTCCGCGACGAGGCCGCCCGGCGCGATCCGAATTCGTCCTTGCCCGCGAGCGTCCTGCTGCACTTGGCGCAGATGGCCGCCCGCGCCGGCGCCGCCGACAAGGCGGACGAGTTCGTCAAGTCGATCCTCGACGAGCACTTGAAGGCCTATGCCAAGGCCGAAGTCCTCCGCCACCGGCTCGCGTCCGATCGAGGTCAGGCGGCCAAGGACGAGGACGCGCCGATCCCCGACGACCTCGACCCGAAGAAGCTCAAGCTCGGCCCGGCGTGGGGCCGCCTCGCGCTCGCCCGCCACAACGCCGCCCGCACGCGCGACCGCAACCTCGGCGCCGCCTACGGCAAGAACTGGCCCCGCGCCGTCATCGCGCCGTTCGGACAGATCGGCGCCCTCCTCGGCCTGCAAGACAACGAAAAACGCTGACCCCTCCCACCCGAGTGCCTTCATGATCCGCGCGATTTCCCTAGTCTTCGTCGGCCTCGTCGCCGCCGTCGCGATCCTCCCGGCCGCCGACCTGCCCAAACCCGAAGCGTTCTCGAACGACGGCTTCGAGACGATCTTCAAAGGCAAGGACTTGAAAGGCTGGACCGTCTCCGCCAAGACCAGCCACAGCGGCGCGAGCAAGCACAAGTCCGGCGGCAAATGGGTCGTCGAGGACGGCGCCATCGTCGGCAGTCAGGACATCCCCGGCAACGGCGGCATCGTCATCACCGAGAAGCAATACGGCGACTTCGAGGTCGCCCTCGAAATGAAGAACGACGACGGCCCCGACAGCGGCCTCTTCCTCCGCAGCACCGACACCGGCAAGTGCTACCAGGCGATG
>CAYVRB010000096.1:0-18895 GCA_964453375.1 uncultured Alcaligenaceae bacterium | reverse complement strand
CTCAAACCACACGAGCCCGCGAACGGACACGACGCCGGGAACGGCAACGGGACACACCTCAAGAAGCGGCGCGGGCCCCTCGGCTGGGTGGCGCTCGTCGTCGGCGGAGTGGGGCTGCTGGCGGGGCTGGCCTACCTGGCGCACGAACTCTGGGGGAAGGCCGGATTCCTGATCCTGCTCGCCCCGCTGTTGCGGAAGCCGTTCGACCGGCTCGTCGAGAAGGTTACGAACGTGTACGCCGTCATCTTGAAACGGATCGTCACCCGCCGGCTGGTGACGATGCTGGTCATCGGCGGATTCGTCGCCGGCGTCGTGGCCGTCAACACGAAACTGCCGACGGGGTTCATCCCGAACGAGGACCAGGGGACGATCTACGGCATCATCCAGACGCCGCCCGGCTCCACGCTCGAATACACGAACGCGAAGTCCCAGGAACTGCAAGCCATCTCGAAGGGGATCGAGGAAGTGACGTCGGTGACGTCCTTGGCCGGATACGAAGTGCTGACCGAAGGCCGCGGATCGAACGCCGGCACGTGCGTCATCAACCTCAAGCATTGGTCCGAGCGGAAGCGGACGGCGCGGCAGGTGATCGAGGAACTGGAGGAAAAGTGTCGCGAGCTGACGGACGTGAAGATCGAATTCTTCGAGCCGCCCGCCGTCCCCGGCTTCGGCGCCGCCGGCGGGTTCTCCCTCCGGTTGCTCGACAAGACGAACACGACCGACTACAAGCGGCTGGGCGAAGTGAACGACGCCTTCATGGCCGCCCTGCGCAAGCGGAAGGAATTGAAGGGCCTGTTCACGTTCTACACCAGCGACTACCCGCAATACGAACTGGTGATCGACAACGACGTGGCGATGCAGAAGGGCGTCTCGATCGGGAAGGCCCTCGACAACCTGAACATCATGATCGGCAGCACCTACGAACAGGGATTCATCCTGTACGGCCAGTTCTACAAGGTGTACGTCCAGGCCGCCCCGGAGTTCCGCAAGCTCCCGTCGGACCTGGACAACATGTTCATCAAGAGCGAGCGGGAGATGGAGGTCAAGAACGAAAAGACCGGGAAGCTGGAAAAGGTCCGGGTCGAAGGCGACATGGTCCCGTATTCGTCGTTCATGAAGGTGAAGAAGAAGCAGGGGCTGAACGAAATCACGCGCTACAACCTTTATCCGTCGGCCACCATCCAGGGCGCGCCCTCGGCCGGGTTCAGCAGCGGCCAGGCGCTGAAGGCGATCCAGGAGGTCGCCGCGCAGTCGCTGCCGAACGGCTACGGACTGGGGTGGGAGGGACTGTCCTACGACGAAACGAAGAAGGGGTTGCAAGTCCCCGTCCCGCGGGTGGGAACGCTCGAAATCAGCATGGCGGTCGTGATCTTCATCATCGTCGTGATCTTCGTGTACCTCGTGCTGGTCGGGCAGTATGAAAGTTTCGTGCTCCCGCTGGCCGTGATCCTGTCGCTGCCGGTCGGCGTCTTCGGATCGTTCCTGCTCCTGTGGTTGATGGGGCTGGCCAATGACGTGTACGCGCAGATCGGTCTTGTCATGTTGGTGGGCTTGTTGGGGAAGAACGCGATCTTGATCGTGGAGTTCGCGGTCCAGCGCCGTCGCGAAGGGCTGTCGCTGCTGGAGGCCGCCATCGAAGGGGGGAAGTTGCGGTTTCGGCCGATCCAGATGACGTCGTTCGCGTTCATCGCGGGGCTGCTGCCGCTGGTGGTGGCCACCGGGGCGGGGGCGATCGGCAATCGGACGATCGGCACCACTGGGGCCGGCGGGATGCTGCTCGGAACCGTGCTCGGAGTGCTGGTCATCCCCGGCCTGTATTACTTGTTCGCCAAGATGGTGGACGGCCGGAAGTTGCTCAAGGACGAATCCGACGAGCCGTTGACCGAATTGTTCGAGCATCCGACGGAACCATTGATGCTGGTCCGGGCGGACCTTGGCGTTCCACCTTCCGCGCACCCGCCGCATTAACCAATCCTTCTCCGAGAATGATTCGCGCGTGGCAAACTCTTCCCAGTTTGCCGTGTCGGTTGTCGTAACGCCAACATCCCGAAGTTCGCCTCTCCCGCATTCGCCGATTTTGCCGATAGTACCGATGCCGCCAAGCGCATCAACGCAGGGAAGCGAACGATGAAGGTCTCCGCGCGTTCATTACTCGCGAAGCGCTGGCTGGCGCGGTCGATCGTGGGCGGCATGGTCCTGGGGCTGCCGGCGTGTCACATTCCCGCCCTTCGCCATGCGGAGGCCGCGCCGGAACTGCCGGCCAGCTATTCCGTCGCCGCCTCCCCGCCGGCGAAACCGGCGCCGAAACCGTCGACCACCCCGTCCGGTGCACCTGCTGCGCCGGGGGCGATCCTCCCGCCCGGCGGAGGGTCCATCACCCCCGCGAGCGCGGTCATCGAAGGCGCCACCTTGACGCCGATGGCGTCCGCCGCGCCGCTCGACGTCGAACAGTTCTTCAACGACCCGCGGCTCACCAGTCTGATCCATCTGGCCGTGAGTGGGAACCGCGAATTGAAGAGTCTGGACCAGGAAGTGCAGATCGCCAGCAACGAAGTGCTCTCGCGGCGCGGGGCCTATCGGCCGTCGGTCACGGTCGGCGGCGGCGGCGGGACGGAAAAGACCAGCCGGTTCACCCGCAACGGCGCGGTCGAAGAGCAGCTCGAGATTCCGCCCGGCCGACGGTTCCCCGATCCGTTGTCGAACACGCGCCTGGGCCTGAATCTCGATTGGCGCCTGGACATCTGGCGGCAGTTGCGGAACTCCCGCGACTCGGCGATCCAACGCTTCCAGGGCGCCATCGAGCGGCGGAACTACTTCGTGTCCCGGCTCGTGGCCGACGTCGCGGAGAGCTATTACGAATTGATGGCGCTCGATCGACGGATGGAAAACCTCGATCAAACCATCAAGCTCCAGGAACTCAGCCTGGAGATCGCGAAAGCCAAGAAGGACGCGGCCCGCGGGACCGAACTGGCGGTGCAGCGCTTCCAGGCCGAAGTCCGCAAGAATCAGAGCGAGCGGCTGGTGGTGCGGCAGGACACCGTCGAGGCCGAGAACCGGATCAACGTGCTGTTGAATCGCTACCCGCAACCGGTGGAGCGGGCATCGGCGGCGTTCTTCGATTTGAACCTCCAAGGGCTGAACGTGGGGTTCCCGGCGGAGTTGCTGCGGAACCGGCCGGACATCCGCCAGGCCGAGCGGGAGATCGCGGCGGCGGGGCTGGACGTGAAAGTCGCGCGCGCGAATTTCTATCCGTCGCTCACCATCGCCGCCGGCGTCGGATACGAGGCGTTCAACCCGCGGTACTTGTTCCGTCCGGAGGCGATCGCGGCGGGCGTGGCGGGCAACCTGGTCGCGCCGCTCGTCAACAAGAAGGCGATCCAGGCCGACTTCTTGACCGCGAACGCCCGGCAGTTGCAAAGCGTCTACGACTATCAGCGCGTCGTCGTGAACGCCTTCACCGAAGTCGTGAACCGCGTGTCGATGGCGGAGAATTACCGGCAGAGCGTCGACCTGAAAAAAGAGCAGTTGAAAGCGCTCGAAGCGTCGGTCGAATCCGCGACGAACCTGTTCCAGAACGCGCGGGCCGAGTACATCGAAGTGCTGTTCGCCCAGAGAGATTTGATGGAAGCGCGGATGGCGTTGATCGAGACGAAACGGCAGCAATTGACCGCGATCGTGAACGCGTATCAAGCCCTCGGCGGCGGCAGCACGCTGTCGCCGCCCTCGGCAATCGTGTCGCCGCCGAGCCTCGGCCACGCCCTCGCCGGGCACGGTGCCGGCACACCGGGACGATCGCGTTGACGCGGGACGGCCCCGGAAGTCCCCGCCGTGGCTGGGCGCCCAACCCGCTCGACATCCGCCAAGACTGAACGGGCCGACGATTCGCGCACGACGGGGACTTCCGGGGCCGCCGGCGGAGGCTGTCATGCATACCGGATGCCAAAGGCGAGCGGCACGAGATGATTTACCCGTAGGACGGACTTCTAGTCCGTCCGAGCTAGGAAAGACGGACTAGAAGACCGTCCTACAATGGGGAAACATTCTTGTTCCGAACGCCAAAGCGGAAATTGCCGATCCGGCGGACAAGTCGCGGAAAACGAACTCGAGGGCGCCGCCGGAGTTGGTCGTTTACGAGCCAACGTGGTCGTCGTCCGACCAGACGGATTGCTCGATCGTGATGCCGTGGGTGCGGATCTTGTTCCGCAGGCTGCCGCGCGTGATGCCGAGGATGCGGGCGGCTTGCAACTGGTTTCCGCCGGTGTGTTGCAGGACGCGGACGATCAATTCCCGTTCCATGCGCGCCAACGTTTCCGCGTAGAGCGTTTCGGTTCCGGCGGCGATCTGCGTGCGGACGAACACGTCCCAATCGAATCCGCCGCGCGATTCCGGCGACGGCGGCTTGGCCGAAACCTGCGCCGGGAGAAAATCGGATAGCAACACCGGCCCGCTGGCGTTCAGCATCGCCTGCTTCAGCACGCTCTGGAGTTCCCGGACGTTGCCCGGCCAGGAATACCGTTGCAGCGTCGCCATCGCCGCCGGTTCGAGTTGCCGCACCGGACTGTGGAAATCCGCGACGATCCGGCGGAGATAGTGCTCGATCAGCAGTTGCAGGTCGTCGCCGCGCTCCCGCAACGGCGGCAAGCGCAGGTTGAACACGTTGAGCCGATAGTACAGGTCCTTGCGGAACAGCCCGTCGGCGACGACTTTTTCCAGGTCGATGTTCGTCGCCGCGATCACCCGCACGTCCGTGCGCACCGTCTCGTTGCCGCCGACGCGCTCGAAGCATTGCTCCTGGAGCACGCGGAGCATCTTCACCTGCGAGAGCAGCGGCAGCTCGCCGATTTCGTCCAGGAAGATCGTGCCGCCGGCGGCTTGCTCGAATTTGCCGATCCGCTTCCGCTCCGCGCCGGTGAACGCGCCGCGCTCGTGGCCGAACAGCTCGCTCTCGATCAACGTCTCCGGGATGGCGCCGCAGTTGACCGCGACGAACGGCTGGTCGGCCCGTTTCGAATGCTGGTAAATGGCCCGTGCGACCAGTTCCTTCCCCGTCCCGCTCTCGCCTAGGATCAGCACCGTCGCGTCCGTGGCGGCGACGCGGCCGATCGCCTTGTACACCTCCTGCATCGCCGGACAACGACCGATGAGCAGGTCGCCTTGCGGCGGCGACGGTTCGACCTCCGGCATTGCCGCCGGCACGCGCATCTGCTGGCTGGATCGGATCGCCCGGTCGATCAAGTCCCGCACGTCCTTCAGTTCCAGCGGCTTGAGCAGGAACTCGAACGCCCCCTCCTTCATCGCCTCGATCGCCAGGTCGGTCGTGCCGTGGCCGGTGATCAGGATGATCGGCGTGCGGGCGTCCAGCTTCCGCATCCGGCGAAACGTCTCCAGCCCGGTCGCGTCCGGCAGGTGGACGTCGAGGACGATCACGTCCGGCCGGGTCGCGTTCCAGGCGGTCGCGGCTTCCGCCGCCGTCGAGGCGACCGTCACCGCGAGGTTCTGGTCGCGAAACGCCCGCCGGAACGCGTGCGCGATCGCCGGTTCGTCGTCGATCAACAAAACGCTAGCCATCGCCCGCCTCCGTCGGCAATCGCACGAAGAAACTCGCCCCGCCGTCGGACCGGTTCGCTGCATTTAGCGTGCCGCCGTGGTCTTCGATGATCCGTTTGGAAATCACCAACCCCAAACCCAACCCCGTGTCCTTCGTGCTGGCGAACGGCTGGAACAACCGGGGAAAGATCGCCTTGCCGATGCCCGGTCCGGTATCCGCGACCTCGATCTCGACCGCGCGCGGATGCGCCTTCAGGATCACGCGGAGCGCCCCGCCCGTCGGCATCGCATCGAGCGCGTTCAATCCGAGGTTCACGATCACCTGCCGCAGTTGTTCCGGATCCGCGGTCGCCAGCACCGGTTCCGGCGGGGCGGCGATGCGCAGGGCCACCGCTTGCTTCTCGGCGCGCGACCGGACGAGGCCGAACATGTCCTCCACGATCGCGTTCAGCGACGCGCGCTGGCGCTGCAGCTTCGGCGGCCGGGCGAATTCCAAAAACGTATTCAGCGAATGTTCCATCCGCCGAATCTCGCTCTCGATCACGCGGAGGTCTTCGCCGGCCATGCCGGCGGCATCCTCCTGCCCGGCTTGCACCAGCATCTTGATCGCGGTCAGCGGGTTGCGGATTTCGTGCGCCACGCCCGCGGCCAACTGCCCGACGGCGGCGAACTGCTCGGCCCGCAGCACCTCGCGCTCCCGCTCCTGCAGGTCGCGGACGACTTGTTCGATCCGTTCGCTCAACCGGTCGATGTCGGCGTGCAGGCGGCCGAAGTCGCCGTCTTCCGTCAGGACGATCTCCGGCAGGTCCGGGCCGAGTTTCCCGGCCGCGTCGCGCACCTGCACCTGGAGCCGCCGGATCGACCGCGCCAGTCCGCGGGCGACGCCGAAGCCGAGGAGCAACCCGGCCACGCCGCCGAGGACGCCGATCCCCGCCAGCCCCCACGCGAGCTGGCGCAGCACCAGTTCGTGGTGCGACGCCGATTGCTCCACGCGCAGCGTGTTGTACTGCTCGAATTCCTGGCACGGTTTCAACACCGACGCTTCCAGGAATCGCGTGGCCGCGCGGCGGGCGTCGTCGTGGCCGGCGTCCGAAGGCGGCGGCATGGCGCGCCAGCGGCGCAGGTAGTCCTCGAACGCGACCGACATCCGCCCGTGGAGATTCCGCTCCTCCGGCTGGTCGGCGGCGTCCCGAACCTCCGCGAGCAACCGACGCACGCGGTCGTGCAACACCGCCACGCTCTCCACGCGGTCGTCTTCGAGCGCGATCAGGTCGAGCAGGCACTCTTCCAACTCGATGGCCGTCCGCTGGCTCCGCACGTTCTCGCGAAGGACGCCGGCGATGGCGCTCTGCTGGCTGAACAGCGATACGGCCGTGATGGTGCACAGCGCCACCAGGCACGTACTGATGCCCAGGATCGGCGCGACGTAGCGGAAGCGAAACCCGAACATGCCCGACCCCGCGGATCCGCGATTGCCACAACGAACTCGACCACCCGGTGCCCACCGGTTTCGATCGACTCGACCGGAACGGCTCCAAAGACGGGACATCGAAAGTTCGTGAATTCGCTGGGAAAACCGGCCTAATAGTTATTAGTTTCATACGCCCAGACGCGGGCGAATACTCCTTCACCCCTCCGGGGCGAAAGTCCTCATTCTCGCTTTCCCGCGTTGGAAAGTTCGTGGATGGTTCCACTCGGGGGAGCTTACAGCGTCGGCCCGATGTGCCACGGGGCGAATTCCTCCTCGCCCACGCCGTTGATCTCGCTCTTCGTCCGCTTGCCGCTCGCGACGGCGAGGATCTCCTCGAAGATCTCCGCGCCGACCTTTTCCATCGGCACGCCGTTGAGGATCGTGCCGGCGTTGATGTCCATGTCCGAGATCATGCGCTCGTAGAGCGGCGTGTTCGTGGCCACCTTGATGCACGGCGCCGGCTTGCAGCCGTAGACGCTGCCGCGGCCGGTGGTGAAGACGCAGACGTTCGCACCGCCGGCGACGATGCCGGTCATGCTCACCGGGTCGTAGCCGGGGGTGTCCATGACGACGAAGCCCTTCGTCTGGATCGGCTCGGCGTAGAGCAGGACGTCGGTCATCGCTGTCGATCCAGCCTTCGCGATGGCGCCGAGCGACTTCTCGTAGATCGTCGTGAGACCGCCCTCCTTGTTGCCGACGGACGGGTTGTTGTTGATCTCGACACCGAAGACGCTCGTGTACCACTCCCACCACTTGATGCGTTCGACGAGCTTCTCGCCGACGGCCTTGCTGACGGCGCGGCGGGTGAGCAGGTGCTCGGCCCCGTAGATCTCCGTCGTCTCGGCGAGAACCGAAGTCCCGCCCTGCTGGACGATGAGGTCGGAGGCGACGCCGAGGGCGGGGTTCGCGGTGATGCCGCTGTTGCCGTCGGAGCCGCCGCAGTTCGTTCCGAGGATCAGGTGCTTCGCGGAGATGGCGGTCCGCTTCACGTCGTTGATCCGGGGCAGCATCTCGGCGATGGCGGCGACGCCGGCGTCCACGGTCTTCCCGATGCCGCCGCACTCCTGGATGCTCAAGAGGATCGGCTTCTGTTTCGGCCGGCCGAGTTGGACGAGTTCGAGGTGTTCGTTCTCGATCAGGTGCGCCGCCTGGCCCGTCTCGCAGCCGAGGCCGATCAGGATGTACCCGGCGACGTTCGGGTGGTTGGCGATGCCGGCGAGCGTGCGGTCGAGTTGCTTGTGGTCGTCGCCGCCGTAGGCCATTGCGCAGCCGTGCTTGTGGACGATCGGCACGACGCCGTCGATGTTCGGGAATTGATCGAGCACGCCCTTCGCCCGCAGCTTCTCGGCGATGTACTTGCTGGTGCCGGCGGAGCAGTTCACGGTGCTGATGATGGCGATGTAGTTCCGCGTTCCGTAGCGGCGGTGCTCCGGCCGAATCGGGCCGCGATCGTAGCCGAGGAAGTTGCGATACTCGGCCGGCGGCGCCGGTGGCGGCGGCGTCTGCGTCGCGTAGGCGTAGTCCCGCTCGAACTTGCCGAGCACGACGTTGTGCGTGTGGACGTGCTCGCCCGGCGTCAGGTTCTTCCCCGCGAAGCCGATGACTTGCCCGTACTTCGTGATCGCGTCCCCTTCCTTCACGTTCAGGACGGCGAACTTGTGCCCCGGCTTCACGAGGCTCGGCACCGTCAGCGTTCCGCCATTGAACCGGATTTCGGTCCCGGCCGGGATCGGTTGGCGGGCGACGGCGACGTTGTCGGCCGGGCGAAGGTGGACGGCGACATCGGTCAGAGCGATCGCGGACATCGGTTTCCCCGCAGGAAGTTCGGGCGGCGTCAAGCCTTCAGTTTAGCGGATCGCCCGGCAAAGACGAAGTTCGCTCGAACCGCGTCGAAACGGACGGTTCTGCCGATAACTCCGGGCACGCGGGGGAAAACTCCCGCCATTCGGACTGGCGAACCGTTGCGGCCCCGCTAGAATACGCCGAAAATCCCAGTCTGTTCCCGACCGGATTGCGCCAGGTTCGCCAATGGAAAAGTGGTTGTGTTACGCGGCTCTCGGCGTCGCGGCCCTTATGCTCCTGCTGTCGATCCTGGATATCGCCATCGGCATCCCGTTCGGCGGCAGCCCCTTCATGATGGTCGATATTTTCCTCATCCTCGCCAGCGGCATCGTCGGCTATCTCGGCTTCAACGCCCTGCGCGACGTCCGCTAACCGATCGCCAGTTCGCCGTCCCGCACCCGTCGAATTAATTCTTCGATCAATCCGTCCGCCGTCGCGCGCCGCGCCGTGGCCGCCACCGGCAGCGACAACTCCCGCAACGCCGCCGCCGTCGTCGTGCTGATCGCGACGAGCTCGATCTCGCCGCGCTCGATCCGCCCGCGGATCGTGTCGTCGAAGCGCGACGCCAAGGCCCGCGCGATGTTCGGGCTGGAGAGGGTGACGAAACGAATCTCGCCGCGCCGCAGGGCGTCGAGCGTCTCGGCCGCGTCGCCGATCGCGTCGGCCTGCTCGTAAACGATCGCCTCCCCCACCGTCGCGACGTTCGACAGCGCGACGCGCAGCGCGTCGCGCCCCTGCCGGCCTTTCGCCAGCAGCACGCGCTTCCCCGTCACCGCGGCGAGCAGTTCGTTCGCCAAGCCTTCCGCCGAGAAGTCCGCCGGCGGCACGAGGTCCGCGTTCAATCGGTATTCGCGCAAGGCCTCGGCGGTCTTCGGCCCGACGGCCGCGAGCCGCACGCCGCCGAGGTCCCGCACGTCGCGGCCGCGCTTCTCCAGCCGATCGAGGAACCCCCGCACGCCGTTGGCGCTGCTGAAGACGATCCAGTCCCAGCGGCCGGCGCGGACGTCGTCGAGCGCGCGGTCGAGCGGCGCCGGATCGCCGGGATCGCGGATTTCGATGGCCGGAAGCACGAACGGCACCGCGCCGAGTTCTTCGAGCCGGCGCACCATCCCGGCCGATTGCCGGCGCGGCCGCGTGACCAGCACGCGCTGGCCGAAGAGCGGGCGCGATTCGAACCACGAGCGATCCACACGCGGCGCGATCGCCTCGCCGACGAGGATCAGCCCCGGCGATTCCAGCCCCTCGCCGCGGCGGGCCTCGTCCAGCGTCGCGAGCGTCGCGTTCACGCTGCGCATCTCGCCGGTGGAGACGCGTTCGACGATCGACGCCGGCGAATCGGGATCGCGCCCGTGCTTGACGAGCTGCTCGACGATGAGCGGCAGCCGCGAGATGCCCATGTAGATCGCGAGCGTGCCGGGGAACCGGGCGAGCGCGGCCCAATCGAGCTTGTTCCCCGGCTTCTGCGGCAGTTCGTGGCCCGTCACGAGCGCGACGGCGCTCGAATAGTTCCGGTGCGTGAGCGGGCGATCCAGGTACGCCGCCGCCGCGATCGCCGCGGTGACACCGGGCACGATCTCGTAGGGGATGCCGGCGCCGCGCAGCGCCTCGGCCTCTTCGCCGCCCCGGCCGAAGATCAGCGGGTCGCCCCCCTTCAGGCGCACGACGCGCTTCCCCCGCCGGGCGTTTTCGATCAGGAGCGTGTGGATGTGCGGGTACTTGTCCGGGTGGTTCCCCGGCAGTTCGCGGACGCACACCGTCTCGGCCGCCGGGTTCGCGAAGTCGAGCAATCGCTTCGGCACGAGCTGGTCGTAGAGCACGATGTCGGCGGACGCGAGCAGTTCCACCGCCCGCAGCGTGAGCAATCCCGGCGAACCAGGCCCGGCACCGACGAGGAAGACGCGGGGTTCGAACGAATCGGACATGACGGTATCATATGGGCGAACCGCGTCGATCATCGGGTGACGGTCGCCACGAGCGCGGCGAGGATCGACGCGATGTCGTTGATGTAACGGCGCGAGGGATCGACCGCGACGGTCGTCTCGCTCAATTTCAGGAACTGCCAGTCTTCGCCGGACGTGATGCAACCGAAGACCGAGGACACGTCGCTTTCGGACCGTCGATTGAAAAGCTGAGCCGCGACCATTTGCGCGATGCATTGAGCCAGCCCGGCGTCGAGATCGTTCTTCTTCGCCTCGACGACCGTCAGGAGCGGGGATCGCAGCCGGGGCAACGGCGCCGACCGCGCGAGGATGAAATCGCATTCGCCCGTCAATTTCCTCGCGGGATCGACGTCGAGCCGCTGGCCCGAGAGGATCGAAATCTCCCCGTGGCACAATTCGCGCACCGCCAGCAGGATCGGCGCGACGATGAATTCGCTTCGCGCCTTTTCGCTGACGAGGGCGAGTTGCATCCCGCGATCCAACGAGTCCCGCAGCCAGGCGGGAGGAATCGGCGCGGGCAACGCGCCGAAGATCGGAGCCGATTGGACCGTGATGCCCAAGTCCTTTTCGATCGACTCGAAGGCGAAATCGTTGAATGCCATGACTCGATCCACGCGGAAGGAAATGCCTATTCTACACCGCGATCTCCGCGTCGTCGTCGTCGAGCCGTTCGTGCGACGGCGGGAAGAACTTGCACAGCGCCACGCCGAGCATGTACAGCGCGATCATCGGCAGGAACAGGTAGAGCATTGTCACCGCGTCCGGCGTCGGTGTGATCAGCGCCGAGAAGAACGCCAGCACGATGATCGCGTACCGCCACTTCGCCCAGTAATCCTCCCACGAGAACATGCCGATCCGGTTCAGGAAGAACATCACCAGCGGCGTCTGGAACGACGCGCCGAAGACCAGCGGCAGAAGGATGGCGAAGCTCAACCATTCGTTCAGCCGCAAGTCGGGGTCGGTGTCCACCCAGTCGTTGAAGCCGATCAGCGCCTTCACCGCCCCCGGCAGCACCACGAACTGGCAGAGCACGATGCCGACGAAGAAGAGCCCGACGCTGAACGGCAGATATTTGTAGACGTACGCCTTCTCGTGTGGGTACATCCCGGCCGCGATGAACGCCCAGATCTGGTAGAAGATCCACGGACTGGCCAGCACGACGCCGCAGAGCAGGCAGACCTTGAAGTAGACGACGAGCGATTCCTGCGCGCTCAGCGTCGTCAGGTAGCGCTTGCTTTCGAGCAGCCCTTCCCCCTCGAGGTTGTAGGCGTTGATGTGGGCAGGGAAGACCTGCACCGTGACCGGAATATGGGTGACCGACTTGTCCTTCGGCTCGATGCCGAGGGCCTTCGCCAGCGGCTCGATCGGCACCATCACCGGCAGGTCGCGCGGCGCGGCGAGGAGGATGCGCCGATCCTCGTAGCTCAGCGTCGAGTGCAGGCCTTCGTTCTCCTTCAACTTCTCGCGGACCCGGGCCACCTCCTCGGGGCTGCTCGGCTCCGTCGGCAGGTTCTGGAACAGCTTCGGCAGCTTGAGTTGGTAGTAGTTCCGCGCCTGCGATTCGACCGGCTCGACGATCATCTTCATCACCGGCCGCGCCACGCCGATGTACGGGCTGTCGTAGCTCTTGCCGATGTAGTCCAGCACGACGCCGAAGATCACGAAGAACAGCAGCGCCTTCACGCAGTTGAACAACCGGTGGCGCAGCTCTTCGATGTGGTCGCCGAACGACATGCGGCTGTCGTGGAAAATATCGTCGTCGTCGGGAACGGCGGTACGGGGCATGGCGCGGCACTCCGCGGCTGGCGGCGAACCAACCGAGCGGCGAAGGTGCCTCGCAGGTTGGGGAATGGATGTCGAAGGTAGCGTGTAGTATAGGACGGCGGGCCGGGCGTTCCAAGTTCAACGGTTCGCCCGATCCTGAGGGGATTCGGCCCCCGCCGCCGGGCAATCGATCCGGTTCGACCGGATTGGCCCTATCCCGCGATCCGATGGAAGACGTGAAGGATTCGATTCACCGGAACGGAGTGCGCCCCATGCGTCGGACCGTTTTCGTTTTGCTCGTCGCCATCGCGGGAACCGTCGGTTGCCGGAACGTCGCCGGCCCGCTGGAGGCTCGCAACAAGTCCCGCGCCGATCTGCCAGGTTACTCCATCGAAGAGCAGGAACGCCGCGGCCGCGACCGCCTCGCGACCTTCGAGGACGACCCGCGCATCGGACCGAACACGTACATCAGCCGCCCCGGGCCGACGGGGAGATGACTCCATCTTGCATTTTCCATTTCCTCCTATTGCATTGGTCCGAGATGATCGAACCAATGCAATAGGAGGAAATGGAAAATGCAAAGCCAAACCCGGTCATCTCGGATTAGACCAATTCCTTGATCGGCTCGCCTTCGTCCAAAATGGGGATCGGCCGGCCGGTGTGGTCCTTGAACATTGCCGTGTGGTCGATGCCGAGTTGATAATAGACCGTCGCCAGCAGGTCGGCGGGCTTGAGCGCCCGCTCCACCGGGTGCTCCGCCTTCGCGTTGGTCTTGCCGACCACGACGCCCGGCTTGATGCCGCCGCCCGCGATCATCGCGCTGATCGCGTTCCCCCAGTGGTCGCGGCCCGGAATCGGGATGCCCGGCTGACCCGTGTTGATCTTCGGCGTCCGGCCAAACTCGCCCATCACTAGCACGATCGTCGTCTCCAGTAGCCCGCGTTCGTCCAGGTCGTTCACCAGCGCCGCGACGGCACGGTCCACCACGGGCACCTTGCGGCCGTGTCCCTTCTTGATGTCCGAGTGGTCGTCCCAGTGCGGCATGTCCACGGTGACGAAGCGCACGCCCGCCTCGACGAGCCGGCGCGCCATGGCGGTGTAGTGCGCCCATGGACCCCGGCCGTAGCGGTCGAGCGCCTTCGGGTCTTCCTTGTCGAAGTCGAACGCCTCGCGCGCCTGGCTGCCGAGCACCAGGTCCATCGCCTGCCGCTGGAAGACGTCCATCTCGGCGAGCGTGCCGGTCTGGTCGATGTCGCGGCGGAGGCCGTCGAGTTGCTGCACGAGCGACCGCTTGCCGGTGAGGGACGAACCGCCGGCCAACGACTTCAGCCACTTCGGCGTGCGGACGCGGCGGGCGTCCTCGGAGCCGAGGTACGCTTCCTCGCGGTTGACCTGGAACGGGTTGTACTGCCCGCCGAGATAGGCGGCGCCCATATAGCCGGGGTAGAGGTAGATCGTCTCTGCCGCAGGGAGGCCGACGTAGGCCGGCATGCCGGGGTCGATCGGGCCTTTCGTCTTCGCGATATAGGAGCCGAGCGACGGCGCCATCTGCGCCTGCCGCACCGAGGTCGAGCCGAACTTGCCGGTCGTCATCCAGTGCCCGGCCGCGAAGTGGTCGCCGTTGTCGTGGTGGATCGAGCGGACGAGCGAGACCTTGTCGATGATCTTCGCCGTCTCCGGCATCCAATCGCAGAGGTTCACGCCGGGCAGCTTCGTCTTCACGATCCCCTGCGGCCCGCGGTACTCGGCCGGCGCGTCGGGCTTCGGATCGTAGGTTTCGAGTTGGCTCGGCCCGCCATCGAGCCAGATGAGGATGACGGATTTCTCCGGCGTCGTCGTCTTCGCCTGCGCCTTCATCGCGAGCAGGTTGGGCAGCGTCAATCCCGAGAGGCCGAGAACGCCGGCCTTGAGGGCGGAGCGCCGCGAGACGCCGCGGCAGTTGAACGCGGGCGGACCGGACGTGAGCGAAAGCATCGGTGCCTCGTGGGAATGAAGCAGCGGGGATGTTTCAGGATAACCGATTCCGACATCGATTGCCACTCGGAACCGGCACGGTTCAGACGAGCGGCGCCCCTTCGGACCGATTCGCCTCGGCGACGAGGGCGGGCACGCCCTTCGGCTGCATGAGGATGTTCACCATCTCGACGCCGACGCCGAACGCCATCGCGAAATAGACGTAGCCCTTGTCGATGTGCTGGCCGAGGCCCTCGGCCACGAGCAGAACGCCGATCAGGATCAGGAAGCTCAGCGCGAGCACCTTGATCGTCGGGTACTTGTCCACGAAGTTCGAGATCGGCCCGGCGAACGCGAGCATCACGAGCATCGCGATCACCATCGCCGCGACCATCACGTAGACGTTGTCGACCATGCCGACGGCGGTGATGACCGAATCGAGCGAGAAGACGATGTCGATGATGGCGATCTGCACGATGATCTTCGCGAAGCTGGCGGTCTTCGTCGGCTTCGCCGACCCGCCGGCCTGCGCCTTGTGGCGGGATTCCTCCAGCTTGTGGTGCATCTCCATCACGCTCTTGACGATCAGGAACCCGCCGCCGACGAGCAGGATGATGTCCCGCCAGGAGATGTCGCGGGCGTCGGGGTTCATGCCGGGGATCGGCAGCGTGAAGACCGCCTTCGTCAACCCGAGCAGGAACGTGAGCGAGAAGAGCAGGAGCAGGCGCGTGCCGAGCGCGGCTCCCAGGCCGATCTTGCGGGCGCGGGGCTGTTGCTCCTTCGGCAACCGGCCGACGACGATGGCGAGGAAGATTACGTTGTCGATGCCGAGGACGATCTCCATGATCGCGAGCGTGACGAGGCCGGCGAGCGCGGCGATCACCGACAGTTCCACCGGCGGGCGCTGCACGCGAAGCTCGCGGATCGACTTGATGGGCAAGACCTGCGAGGCGCCCGCCTTGTCCGTGAGGGCCATCTCGGCGTCGACCGTGTCGCCGTGAAGGTGGTGCTTGGTCGCCAGCTCGACGATGGCGATAGTGTGGCCGTTCTCCTCCGCGAAGTCGATGGTCTTCACCTTCTTGAGGTCCAGGTCGAGCAGGCCGTAGTCGGTCTTCAATTTCAGGATCGGGGGGATCACGCCGTCGACTCGTGCGCCGTCGGCGCGGTCGATCTGCACGGGGACGCCTTCGGTCGGCGCCGCGGCCGGGGCGGGTTTCGCATCGCCTCCCTCGCGCGCGGAGGCGGTGAGGACGAGGATCGCGAGGAGGAAACCGCCGAGCGCGTAGGCGAGGGTTCGGAAGCGGCGCATCGGCGATCCTTTCGTGGGAATGGGGAATCTATACCGCCGGCGCGTGGTGGACGGCAAGCGGCGGCCGGAATTTGCCGGCGACCTCGCGGGCCGATGGACATCGCGCGTTCTTAGCTAGAGCGAACAATGGTGGTTCGCAAATCGAGACCGGAGCTTCCCGCCGATGACCGATTGGGACACGACCGACGACGTGGCCGCGCTGCTCGACGCCGCGCGCGGAATCGCGAGCGATCGGCAGCTCCTGCTGTTCGCCTGCGGGTGCTGCCGGCTCGTCGAGGCGAAGATGCCGGCGGTGCGCTATCTGGCCGATCGCTTCGAGAGGGACGCCGAGCGGCCGATGAGCCGGGACGAAAAATGGTCGATCCTTTCCGCGGTCGGGTCCGCGTTGCTCGGCGACGTGCACCCGATGGTGCGGCAATTCCTGATGGGGCAGGACAGCGACCCGTGGAACCTAGCCGCGAACGTCGCGCTGATCGGCCGGATGTTCGAGTCCGGGGAGCCGACGTTGCTGCCCGAGGGGTTCATGCTGGCCGGGGGGACATTGATGCGGCGCGAGTCCGCCGCACAGGCGAGCATCCTGCGCGAGGTCGTGGCGAATCCCGATTGGACGCGCGCGTTCGATCATCGCTGGCGCACCGACGCGGTGCGCGGGATCGCCGCCGCGATCGAGGAATCGCGGGCGTGGGACCGGCTGCCGATCCTGGCGGACGCGCTGCAGGACGCCGGCTGCGAAGACGAACATCTCCTCGGCCATTGCCGGCTCGCCGATCACGCGCATCGGCCGGGCTGCTGGGCGCTCGATCGCGTGCGGGGCTTCCGCGAGCGGTCGTCGCCGAATCCCGGCGATCCCCTATAATTCCGGTTCGTCGGAAAATCCCGCGGCGACCGCAACGAATGGCGTCGTAGTTCGATCGTGAGAACGGAATGTCCGCCGCCGAAGCTCCGCCCCGCAAACTCGATTGGCTCGCCGCCATCCTGAGCTACCTGCTGCCCGGCCTCGGCCAGGTGCTGCAAGGCCGGATCGCCAAGGGCGTGCTCTTCTTCGTCAGCCTCTACACGTTGTTCTTCTACGGCATGGCGCTCGGGGCCATGAAGAACGTCTGGATGCCGCCGCAGGCGGTCGTGCGCGACATGCCGAAGGTCGAGATCGGCATTCGGCGCGTCTTCTTCGAAGCCGAGGGCGTGACGAAATCGCTGGCGTACCGTCCGCAGTTCCTCGGGCAGTTCTGGATCGGCGCCGCCGCGTGGCCGGCCGTGCTCCACTACCTCGCGGATAAAGACCCGAACGCGGTGCCGCAGCCCGAAGGCCTGCCGGTCGTCGGCCGGTACATGGCCACGCCGCCGGACGAGGAGTTGCAACGCCTCCAACGCGACGGCAACAAGCGCTGGGACCTCGGCTGGGTCTATACGCTGATCGCAGGCGTCTTGAACCTGCTCGTAATCTACGACGCGCTCGCCGGGCCGGCGGTGCGCGAAGAGGACGAGAAGGAGAAGAAGGACAAGCCGCCGGAACCGCCCGTGAAACCGGAGGGTCAGCCATGAACCTCCTCGCGGTCAGCATCTATTGGGATTTGCCGGTGCTGCTCGTGGTGGTGAGCATCGTCTACAGCGCCACGCGCCACGACCGCTGGGACCGAATCTTCCGCGAGGCGTTCCGCTGGGGCACGCAGATCGCGGGCTTTCTCGCCCTCGTCGGCGTCGGCCTCTACCTGCTCTCGACGTTCCTCTGATCGTCCAGCCAGCTTCGGAAATCGACGCATTCGATCGCCAGATCGGTCGCGTTCGCCAATGTCGGAAAGTGCCGGTCGACGTAGCCGGCATCGGCCAATTCTTTCCAAGTCCCCATCGGTCGGCTCCGCGACTTCAAGAGGATCAGCCGATCCGCGCCCTCGCGCATCGCGAGGAACAGGGCGATGGAATCGGTCGTCACGTCCCACGAGCGCGGCAGATCGTCGTTCCGCCGACAGTATTCGTGGGCGTCGACAACGTAGACGCCCTCGCGCACGATAAAGCAACGAACGAAGTCGGCGGCCGCGAGAAGCGATCGCATGGCGATTTCGTGGGCCGCGCGTTCCCCCAACGAATGGACGCGGTCGAGGGCGCGCACGGCGTCGGCGAACGCACCGCCGCCGGGCACGAGGAAGACGGGCGCGGGAAGCGTTTCCAGCCAACGGTTCAGGCCCGTTCGCAGGGCCGGGTGATCGTAGAGGCTGCCGCCGAGCTTGACGACGATCATGGCCGCCGCTCCGCCGCGAGCCTCGCCACGGCGTAGGCGGGCGCCGCCGAGGAGAGATCCGGGCCGAGCCGCTCGGTGAGTGAAACCACTTCGCGAACTGAGGCACTCATCCAAGAGCAGACATCGCGTGACAGAAATTCGCCGCTACCAGAAATTACGCAGTCGATCGGTGTAAAGAAATCCCTTGAGGGCATCGTGTTGATGATTCGTAGGGCCTTGTCGAAACGGGACACGATGCGGTCGCGCTGTTGCTGGGCGATCCCCTCGGCGATGGAAGTGGTTATCTCTTCGGAGATCAATTCGGGGTCGCCGCCGACCATTCGACTGATGCGGGCGTGGGCGAACTTGCGAGTCGCGGGACGGCCGTCGGCCGTGTCGAGGTCGTGCTCGTTTTCCGCGATCCGGCCCAGCAGGAGATAGACGTCGTTCGTGGTGGCGAACATTTCCGCGGCCCCGTCGAAGCCGAGGAACGCGCAGAGCGGCGTCCGTTTGACCCCCGTGTAGATCAATTCGTCGGAGGCGATGCGATCGAAATCCGTCTTCCCGCGAGGCTTGGGAACGCCGCCGATGATCGGGATGATGTCGGTTGTGGTCGAGCCGATGTCCAGCAGGATTGTCGGCCGAGTCGTCGCGAACTCGCCTCCCGCGAACGTCGCCAGCGCGTGCCAGTTCGCCGCCGCCACCTTCAACGACTGTTCCTTCGCCTCGTTCGTATTGAGGAACGTGCCGTCGGTGCTCCAGACGCGGATCGGCCGGCTTCGGCTCGCGTTCATCACGGACACCACGATCCGCCGCACGCCCTCGCGCTTCGTCTCGAAGCAGTCGCACAACTC
>CAYVRB010000095.1:0-19347 GCA_964453375.1 uncultured Alcaligenaceae bacterium | reverse complement strand
ACACGGGAACTCGTCGCGATTCCCGTCACCCCCACCCCGGCCCTCCCCCTTCAAGGGGGAGGGAGTAAGCACTACGCCACCTTCCACTTCGCGCGCGGCTCGCGGCTGCGGAGCTTGTTCGCCTCGTCGTCGTTCGCGAACTCCTCCTTCACCGGGTCCCACTTCAGCTTGCGGCGAAGCTGATAGCCGAGGTTCCCCAGGTGGCAGACCGTTGCGGTGCGGTGGCCGATCTCCGGCGTACAGATGCAGTCGGTCTTGCCGGCCTTGATGGCGTCGAGCCAGTTCTGCCGGTGGTCGCCCGAGGGGAGCACGCGCTCGACCTTGTCGGGGAAGATCGCCTTCGAACCGCTCTTGAAGCGCACGTCCAGTTGCCCGCGGCCGACGAGGATCGTCCCTTCGCTCCCCTCGAAGACGCAATCGGCGCTGATTTCCTTGCCGTCCGGTCCCTTCACGAATTCGCCGTGGATCATCTTCACGCCGTTGGCGTAGGTGTAGGTCAGGCCGCTGAGCTTCTTCGGGTCGCTCGGTGGTTCGATCGACACCGGTCCGCTGCCGTCCATCTTGAGCGCCCACTGGGCGATGTCGAAGTGGTGGGCGCCCATGTCGGCGACGTAGCCGCCGGCGTACTCGCGGTACTCGCGCCACTTGGGGAAGTGCGTGTGGTTCCCCTTCGGGCAGAGCACTTCGCTGTAGCCGCGCTCGGGGGCGGGGCCTTGCCACATGTCCCAGTCGAGGCCGGGGGGCAGCTCCTGCGTCGGCAGGTCGCACGGCTTGTTCGGCGTGCCGACGCCGATGCGCACGGTCTTCACGGGGCCGATCCAGCCGTTCCAGATCATCTCGACGGCGGCGCGGAAGCGGTTGCCGAATTCGCTCCGCTGCTGGCTGCCGACCTGGAACGTCACCTTCGCCTTCTTCACTTCGTCCACGATCCAGCGCCCCTCGGCGATGTTGTGCGTCAGCGGTTTCTCGCAGTAGATGTGCTTGCCGGCGCGGGCCGCGAGCACGGCCATGTTCGCGTGCCAGTGGTCCGGCGTGCCGATCACCACCGCGTCGATGCTCTTGTCGGCGAGCAATTCGCGGAAGTCGGCGTGCGCCTTTACGCCCTTCCATTCCCCGCTCTTCTTCCGGTCGGCGTACTTCTTCTCGACGGTGCCGATGGCGGTGTCGAGGCGTTCCTTGTAGCAGTCGGCGATGGCGACGACTTCGACCTCCTTGCGGCCGAGGAAGCCGCCGAGGTGGCCGCGGCCCATCATGCCGACGCCGATGAAACCGAGCGCGAGCTTGTCGTTGGCGGCGACGGCGCGGTTGGCGAGGAGCAACGGAGCCGCGGAGGCGGCCAGAAACGTGCGGCGCGAGAGCATGGGAGAGGCCCTGGAGGAGGAAGGCGTGGGCTGTCATGGTAGCCGATTGGGCGGCGGATTGCGAGCGCCGCGAGGCCGGGGCGGCGCGTATAATTCCCCCGCATGATCCGCTTCGCCCACTTCAGCGACGTCCACCTCACGAGCAAGCATCTCGGCTGGAAGGTCCGCGACCTGTTCACCAAGAAGGCCACGGGCTGGGTGAACGTGAAATTGCTTGGTCGCGGCTCGCGGTTCAAGCACGCGCCGGTTGTCGTCGACGCGCTCCTCGGCGAATTCCGCGGCGCCGATCTCGATCAACTCGTCTTCTCCGGCGACGCCACCAAGCTCGCCTTCGAGAGCGAATTCCGGCTCGCGGCGGCGAAACTCGGCGTCGGCGACGCCGCCCTGCCGCCCGTCGTCGCCGTGCCGGGCAACCACGACTACTACACGCGCCCGGCCTACCGCGCCGGACTGTTCGAGAAGCACTTCGCCCCCTGGCTCGACGGACTGCGCGTCGACGACCACGCCTACCCGTTCGCGCGCAAGGTGGGGCCGGCGTGGTTCGTGGCGGTGAACAGCGCGACGCCGAACTGGGCCGTCTGGGACGCCAGCGGCACCATCGGCCGCGCGCAGCTCGAACGCCTGGAGAAGCTGTGCGAGCGGCTCGACGCCGGGCCGCGCATCCTCGTCACGCACTACCCGCTGCGCACGGCGAAGGGAAACCTCGAACACCCGACGCACCGGCTGCGCGACCATGCCGAGGGGCTCGACGCCGCGAAGCGCTGCGGAATCTCCCTCTGGCTGCACGGCCACCTGCACCGCGGCTTCGTGCTCCCCGCCGGCGACGCGATCCCGTTCCCGGTCATCTGCGCCGGGAGTTGCACGCAGACGAACCGCTGGATGTACAACCGCTGCGAGCTGGACGGACACGCCCTCCGCGTGCGGCGCCGGCGCTACAATCCCGTCGCGAACCGCTTCGACGACGCCGAGGAATGGACGCTGGAACTGCCGGTCACTCCTTCGCGCGGTTGAAGCGGATCTTGCACCCGCGCGCGAGCGTCTCGCCCTTCGGCGCCGGCTTGCCCGCCTGCACCGCCGCGAGCGCATCCTCCACGTACCGCGCCTTCACGTCCGCCGCCTTGCTCGTGTCGTCCAGCGCCCCCAGGTACGCGATCTTCCGGTCCCGGTCCAACACGAAGAACTCCGGGGTGTAGTTCGCCCCGAACTTCTTCGCGATCGCCTGCGACTCGTCGAACAGGTACGCGAACGGGAACTTCTTCTTCTCGGCACGCTTCGTCATCTCGGGCAGCCCGTCCTCCTTGATCGTGTTCACGTTGATCGCCACGACGGCGACCTTGTCCCCGGCCGCCTTCGCCAGCGCTACGATCCGGTCCTCGTACTCGACCGCGAACGGGCAACTGTTGCACGTGAACACGACGACGATGGCGGCCTTGTCCTTCAGGTCCGCCAGTGAGTGTTTCTTGCCGTCGACGCCCGGCAGGTTCGTCCATACCGGGGCGGCGTCGCCGACCTTGAGGACCTTGTTGAACTCCCCGCCGGACGCGACGACGGCGAAGATCGGCAACAGCAGGAGCGCGCGGATCATGGAGGAACTCCGAGTTCAGAATCGTTTCCGGCAATTGTAGGTCGGGCCGAGTCTTCGAGGCTCGACACGAGGTCGATCATCCCTCTCGCGGTGGGCCTCGAAGACTCGGCCCACCCTGCGAATTCACCGGCGCGCGAGGGCGATGGACGAGGAGCTCGCGCCGGGGTGGCGGCGGTCGGCGGCGCCGTGGAGCCACGGGTCGGCGAGCAGCGCGAGGCGATCCCGCGCCCGCACGAGCGCCGTCACGCCGCCCATGCCGAGGACGATCAGCCCGGCGACGAGCCAGCGGAACTCGCGGCTCATGGCGCCGTCGGCGAAGGCGATCAGCAGGATCGCGCCGGTGAGCGGGACGAGCGTGGCGAGGACGAGGAACGGTTCGAGCCAGCGGGTGGCGCGGCCGAGTTCGGCGCGCGCGCCCGCCGCGTCGAACGTGTCCGGGTTGCCGGTGTACGGATAGACGGCGCGGAGGATGACGAACTGGATGCCGTAATGGCTGTAGACCATCCCCACGAGCCCGGAAAGCGCGAACGAGACGAGGAAGTGGACGAAATCGTGCGCGGGCAGCGGCCCGTCGAGGACGTGCAGCAGCGTGGGGAACAGGACCGCGCCGGGCAGCCAGCCGACGAAGGCGAAGAAATTGCCGCGGTAGCCGAAGAGGAGCGTGTCGCGGCGGACGAGTTCGGCTTCGTCCGAGGTGGCCGCGCCGGCGAGGAGCTTGGCGCGGTCCCGGTGGAATTTGCGCAGGAGGCGCACGCCCCACGTCACGCAGAGGATCCAGATCAGCGCGTTGTAGCTGGCGGTGATGCGCGTGAAGGTGCGGAACTGCGACGCGGAGAGTTCGATCTGGACGGCGTTGTAGGCGATGTTCAGGCCGGTGGCGACGACGTGCGGGACGATGGCGAGCGCGAGCAGCACGGAGAGCGGTCGGCGCAGGGCGGCGAGGCCGAGCCGACCGGGGCGGGGCAAGCGGCCGCGCGCCGCGATCAGTTGCCGGGCGCCGGCGAGCGCCGCCGCCAGCGCCGCGCCGTCGGCGTAGCGGTCCTTCGGCTTCGGCTGGAGGCAGCGGCGAATGACGGTCGCCAGCTCGCGCGGCATCCGATCGAAGAGGTGCCCGTTCTCCGCCGTCGGCCGCGCGCCGGTCGTCAACTCGAACAGCACCACGCCGAGCGAGAACAGGTCGATCGCGTGGTTGATCGGGTCGTGCGGCTTGCCGCGGTAGGCGTCGTGCTGCTCCGGGGCCATGTATTTGGGCGTGCCGCCGATGGCGCTGGCGGCGCCCGCGCCGGAGTTCACGGCGATGTTGAAGTCGACGAGCATCGGCCGGCCGTAGGGCGTCAGCAGGATGTTGCCGGGCTTGATGTCGCAGTGGAGGAAGCCGCGGCCGTGGGCGAAGGCGAGGGCGTCCGCGAGCCGTTCGCCGAGCCGGCAGACCGCCGCCGGGAAATCGTCCGCCGCCAGCGTCTCGCGGTCGGCGAGCGCCCGCGGGTCGAAGGCGATCTCCGCCTTGGCGATCGCGTCGAGGGCGTCGAGGAGGTCTTGCCCGGTGCGCGGCGGCGCGCCGGCGTGCAGTTTGGCGATGAGCGCCGCGAGGCTCGTGCCGGGGACGTATTGCAGGCAGAGGCAGTGCTTGTTCGTGGTGGGTTCGACGAAGCCGGCGTAGACCTTGACGATGTGTTCGTGTTCGAGGCCGGCGAGCGCGAGGCCTTCGCCGGTGCCGGCGTGCGTCGCGTCGGTGATCTTGAGCGCGACGAGCCGGTTGAGCGAGACCTGCCGCGCGAGGTAGACGACGCCGAGGCCGCCTTCGCCCAGTTTGGCGAGCAGGATGAAGTCACCGACCTGCCGCCCGATCTGCCAGAACTGGATCGCGCTCAGGTGCGGCGGCACCTGGTCGGGGCCGAGTTTCGTCACTTCCGTGGTCGACCCGCCGGCGGCCTGCGCGTGGGTGCGCGTCGGCGCGTCCGCCGGCGCCGGCGTGGCCGTCGATCGCTCGGGCGGGGACCGTTCCATCGGCAAGACTCGCGGCGCGGGCTACCGATAGGATACGCGGTGCCGATGGCGATCGATTCCGAATCGAGCGCTACTTCGCCTTCTCGAAGCCGGCCTTGAGGAGGTCGTCGTAGCCCTCCTTGAGCGGGCGGGCGTCGTAGCCGAGCGCCTTCAACTTGTCGGCGGCCTTCAGGCAACGCTTGCCGGAGGCGCAGTGCAGGTACACCGGCTGGTCCTTCGAGAGTCCCTTCGGCAGGTCGGCGGCCGTCGCGTCCTTCAGCTTCGACAGCGGCAGCGCCAGCGCGCCCGCCAGGTGCCCGTCGGCCCATTCGTCCGCCTCGCGCACGTCCACGAGCACGGCCTTCTTGGCGGCGACGGCTTTCTTCACTTCCGCCGGCGTGTCCTTCGTGTGCTCGGCGGCGCCGAGCGACAGACACAGGCCGAGGGTCAAAACGCACACGAGCATTCGCATCGTCGACTCCTTGATTCGGGTTCGGTCATCCGCGGGGCACATCGAAGCGCCCCTCGCATTTCGGACACTTCACGCGCTTCCCGGCGTAGCTCGCCATGACCACGACCGATTTGTAGCAGTTCGGGCACAGGAACCGCACCTTCTCGGAGGTCCGCTCGCGCAGCGCCCTCAGGTTCCGCGAGGCGATCTCCATCCGGTGCAATTCGCGAACGTACTTCTCCATTTCGTAGGTCTTGAGCGGCCACTCGCGCGACCGTTTCTGGGCGTCCACGAAACGATCCCATTGCGCCGACGTCCAGCCGTTCGCGTGGCTGCGAACGAACTCGAGCGCCGCCGGCGTCTGAAGCCAGGCGTTCATCCGTTCCTCGTGCGCCCGGTGCGACGCGTCGTAGGCCGCGTCGTCGTCGTCCGGGTCGCCCGGCCCGAGATCCGGGGCTTGGCCGTCCGGCGTGCCCGGCGTCTCCTCGAGCGCCGGAATCTCGAAATCCGTTTCGAAGACATCCTTCTCGGGTTCCAGTTCGAACTCGTCGTCCAGCGGCGGCAGCTCGAAGTCGGTCTCGAATATGTCTTTTTGATCCCCGGTGAGTTCCAGCGAGATTCCGGAATCGTCGAGTTTCAACTCGAATTCATCGTCCGACTTGGGCGGGGGTGGCGACACCGCGTCGAGGCGGAGATCGAATTCGTCGTCGTCCGTCGACCACGCGATTTCCTTCGGCGCGGGCCTCTTCGGCGCCGGCGTCGCATCGAGATCGAGTTCGAAATCGATCTCGTTGTCCGACGCGTTCGGCGGCGCTGTCGGCGGCGCTGGCGGCGGCTTCGGCGGCGGGGCGGGCTTCGGCTGCGTCGCCTCGGCGCGGCGGCGCGGGTAGTCCGCCAGTGCTTCCGCGAACGCCGCCATCGTCGGGTAGCGGTCCTGCTCCTCCTTCGCCATCCCGAGCGCGACGATCGCCTCCAGCTCCGCGTCGCAGTCCGGGCGGAACTGGCGCAGCGTCGGCATCGGGTCCTTCGCGAGTTGCGTCATGATCTTCCGAGGCGAGCCGGTGAAGGGCGTCCGGCCCGTGAGCATCTTGAAGAAGATGACGCCGAGGGCGTAAACGTCCGCGCTCGGGCGCGGGTCGTCGTTGTCCCACTGTTCGAGCGACATGTACTCCGGCGTGCCGAGCGCGCCGTGGGTGAGCTGCGACATCGATTCGTCGGAGAGGATTTTGGCGAGGCCGAAATCCATGACCATTGGTTCGCCGCGCTCGGTCACCATGATGTTGCCCGGCTTCAGGTCGCGGTGGATGACCTGCTCGTCGTGGGCGTGCTGGATGGCATGGGCGACGGCGCGGACGAAGACGGCGGCCTTTTCGGGGTCCCAAAGCTTGTCGGCGCCGACGAGTTTGCCGAGCGATTGGCCCTTCACGTACTTCATGACGATGAAGAGCTGGCCGGCGTCCTCGCCGGAGTCGTAGATGGGGCAGATGTGCGGGTGGTCGAGGCGCGCCGACGCGAGGGCTTCGCGGAGGAAGCGCTTGCGGAGCGTGGCCTCCTTCGTGAACGGGCCGGAGGGGATTTTCAGGGCGACCTTGCGCCGGCCGAGCTGCTGGTCTTCGGCGAGATACACGGCGCCCATGCCGCCCTCGCCGAGCTTGTCGACGACGCGGTAGCGGCCGAGGACGAGCGGCGTGTCGGCCGTCGACGCGCCGGCGGAGGGCGGCGAGGCCGGCGCGTCGGTGGAGTGATTCGAGTCCGGCATGGTCGCACGCGGGCCGCGGCGGGGGGACCGTTATTGTGACGGCGCCGGCGGGGGAATTCAACGGGAGTCCGGCGCTTCAATTCCGCCCCGGCGCCCGCCGGCCAGCCGCGACGACGAGGCGGAACGCCATGTCGTTGTGCAGGGCTTCCGCCAGGGTCCGCACGCGGTAATCCGAATCGAGCGCGCAGGCCTCCGCCCATTCGGCGGTTCGAATCCCCTCCTCGATCGCGAAGGCCGCGAGAGGGCCCCGGAGAACCGGCCAACTGAATCCGAAGCGATTCCCCACCCGACGCGCCAGGCCGCGCAGGATGTCCTGCGAATGGCCCGGCGCGGGGTCGTATCGGTTGGCGTTCAACAACTCCTCCGCGAACAGCGCCAGCACGGGGCCGCGCGCCTCGAAATACTCGTCCCAGAGCCTCAGGTATTTCCAAGGCTCCGTCGCGATTCGGGTCAGTTCGGGCACGTGTTCGGGGCGCGGACCTTCGCCGTGGCTCGCCCAGAGGTCCCGGAGGATCCGGACGAACGCCTCCCGGTCCGGTCCTTCGGCGGCGACCGCCTCGGCGCTCCAGTGCAGCGTCCGGTCGATCCGGTCGAACTGGTACGAATGGCCCAATTCGAGATGCTTGAGCTTCGCGATCTCGGAATGGAGCAGATCGAAGACGGGATTGTTCCGCAGGGGCGCGGTCCAATCGAGCGCCGCCACGAGCAGGGCGAGCCATTCCGATTCCCGGTCGGGATTCATCCGGTCCCGGAGGATTTTCAGGTCCTGGTCGAGGTGCGAAAGTCGTCCGGTGCGGATCGCGGCGGGCAATCGAACGCGGGCGGCGGCGATCAGGCGATCCAGCGGGGCGTCGATCGCCATCAGCTCGGCGCAGGGTCCGTCGAAGGCGTCGCGGGCGAAGGCCTCCAATTCGCGGCGGTAGAGTTCGAGCGGCCCGTGGCCGAGTTGCGATTCCCGGAGCGCGCGGGCGAGCCAATCGTGGCGGCTTCGCGACGCGTCGAGTTTGGGGTCGATGGCCAGGAGCCAGTAGAGCCGGAGCGCGATGTCCGTGGCGACCGATTCACCGGCCGCGAGCGCCTGCAACCCTTCGTAGGCGGCGGCGAGCCGTCCCTCGATGGCTTGCTTCCAGAACCGCTCGGCCGGCTCCGGTTCCGCGACCTTCGGTCGATCCGCACGCTCCACCGCCGTGGCTTCGGACCGAAGCTCCGGTACCGACGGGAAAAACCAGAACATCCGCTGCTTGCAGGCTTCGTACGCGTCCCGCACGAGCGCGAACTGGATCGGATGGTGTTCCGGCTTGAAGCGGCGGATCAGTTTCGTGTACGCTTTGCGAATGGCGGTCTCGTCCGCGCCCGGTTCGACGCCGAGCAGCTCGAAGGGGTTCTTCGGCCAGTCGCGCGGATCGTCGGGCAGTTCGCTCGGCATGGCGTCACTTCCCCGGCGGCGCAGTTTGGCCGGAGGGGCCCGGGCTGCCCAGCAGTATCCAAGTCGCATAGCCGTTCGGCGGCGGCGTCCCGGGGACGGGTCGATAGTTTTGGAATTCCCGGATCTGCCGGTCGGTGAATTTCGTCTTCGTCAACGCTCGTGCGGCGCTTTCCGAATCCCGCTGCGATTCCGCCTCCCGAATCGTTGATCCGACCGGGAACCCCACTGCCGGAGGCGTGGCCGTACGCGGCGGCGCGGATGTCGGCCGCGGAACGGCGGAGGAACTCGAACTCGTGCCGGCGATGCCGACGACGACTCGGATGACGAGGATGAGCACGAAGAACGACGCGATCATCTCTTTCGACGAGAATTCGTAGAAACCGAAGCCGCGGCCTTCGGGCATGGCGGGCCAACGCGACGGTTCGGTGTCGGGTGGGATGTGCCCGATCAGACCGGGAATCGACGGTACGGTGATGAAGGGCATTTCCTGTTGTTCGAGGATCGCGTTCGTCAGCGTCGCGTCCAGCGCCGCCGTTTTCGGATCGAGTTCCAGGAACCGGCGGACGAGCGACGACGGCAGCGTGCCGGGCGGCTGCGCCGCGACCCAATCCCAGCGGCGGATCGAGCGGTCGCGCGCCGGCAGCAGGAAGCCATCGCGGACGGATTGCGCGAGCTTGTCGACGGTCCACTCTTCGTGGCGGGTCGAGGGGACGTCCAGCCCGGATTCGAGCCGCTTGAGGACGGCGCGGCAATCAGGATCGATGCTCGCCGCGTCGAGGGCGCGCCAGCGGTCGCGGCGTTCGGCCGGGGCCAACTGCCAATACCTCGCCACGAAGTCGTCGAGATCGGCGCGTTCGAAGCCGGCGTTCCGGTCCGTCATCTCGTTCGAGTGCGGGAATCGGTATCCCGCGAGTCGTGCGGCGGCGGCGGCCGATCCTTCGTCCGGTACGAATCCGTCGCGGGCCAATTCCTTGAGGAAGGCGGCGCGGACCGCGTCGGCGTCGGCCTCCGCGGGGAGTTCGAGGATCGCGGCCGCGGCGACGCGGGACGGGTCAGGCATCGGCCGGCTCCCCGCCCTCGGCGTCGAACTCGGACAGGAACGCTTCGACCGCCTCGCGGTGCGCGACGATCGCCTCCGGTTCGCGCGATTCCAGCGCCGCCTCGAATCCGTCGATGAGATTGCCGAGGTGGCGCCGCAAGTCCGCGGACAGTTCCTTGAAGAGCCGCTCGGCCCGCGCGAGGACGTAGTGGTTCACCTCCTCGTCGCGGGGATGCGCCTTCAACTTGGCCATCTCCCGCACCGCCTGCCGGATCGCGGCTTCGGTCATCCCCGCGGCGTTTTTCGCGATGATGTGCGAGATCGTCTTGTTGGTCGCCACCACCGTGGCCTCGACCTCCAACACGCCGTTCAGATCGTAGGTGAAGCGGACGGCGACCTCCTGGCCCGGCGGGCCGGGCGGGATGCCGCTCACGTCGAACTCGCCGAGCAGGAGGTTTTCCCGCACGCGCCGGCTCTCGCCCTGGTAGACGCGCACGGCGATGGTCGTCTGATTCGGGAAGAGCGTGGAATAGGTCTTCACGCGGCTGACCGGGATGACGGTGTTGCGATCGATGATCGGGTCGAAGAAGCCGTCCTGCAACTCCGAACCGAAGTTCTTGCTGATGCCGATCCCGAGGGTGAACGGCGCGACGTCGGTCACGACGAGATCGTCGACGGCGGCGTTCCGGCCGACGAGTCCGGCCTGGACGGCGGCACCGAGCGCGACCACCTCGTCCGGATTCAATCGGCCGTGCGGCTCCTTATCGAACAGGTCGCGCACGCGCCGGACGACCAGCGGCATCCGCGTCGCCCCGCCGACGAGCACGACTTCGTCGATCTTGTCCCGCGTCGTCCGGGCGTCCGCCAGCACGCGGCGGATCGGCGCCTCGATCCGCGCGAGGATCGGCGCGATCCAGGTTTCGAGCTGCTCCCGCGTCACGGTCACGTCTTTGCCGCGTTCGAGGTCGCCGTCGCCGTCGGGCACGCGCACGACGGCCTCCGTCTCGCGCGACAGCCGGCACTTCGCCCGCTCCGCCTGCTGGATCACGCGCGCCACGACCAGCGGCTTCGTCGCCTCGGCCCGCTCGAACGGCATCCCCACCGATTCCAGCACGCGCGCCGCGATCGCCCGCGTGAAGTCCTCGCCGCCCAGCGAGGTCTCCCCGGCCGACGCCCGCACTTCGAGCGTCCCCTCGAACAGCTCCACGAGCGAGACGTCGAACGTCCCCCCGCCGAGATCGAAGACCAGCACCGTGCGGTCCTCGCGCGAATCCTGGAAACCGTAGGCGATGGCCGCCGCCGTGGGTTCGTTCAGGATGCGTTCCACCGTAAACCCGGCGATGCGCCCCGCGGCGATGGTCGCCTTCCGTTGGCTGTCGTTGAAATACGCCGGCACCGTGATGACCGCGCGCTCGATCGAACGGCCGAAGTGCGCATCGGCGTCCGCCTTCAGCGAACGGAGGATCAGGCCGGAGAGTTCCTCCGGCGTGAAGGTCCGGCCGCCGAGCGAAACCGCGCGGTCGGTGCCCATCCAACGCTTGAAGAGCGAGGCGCAACGGTCCGGCCGCAAGACCTGGAACTCGCGCGCCGCGGCGCCGACCAAGACGCGGCCCCCGTCGTCCACGCCGACGACCGACGGCGTCAGCCGGCCGCCGAGCGCGTTCGGTACGATCTCCGATCCACGGTCCGTCAGGTGGGCGACCGCCGAGTTCGTGGTGCCCAAGTCGATCCCCAGAATCGGTTCCATCGATCGCGTCGCGCCTCCGAGTCGCCCTCAGCATAACCGATCCCCGGTTCCGCACCAGTGATCGGACGCGGGAAAGATTCTTGGGGTTCGCGGCCTCGATTCCCCGATCGTTTGGGGTTGGGAATTTCACGGACGGCGCCCGGGTCAAACTGGCGAAGCCCGGCCGGCGGGGCAAGCGCCCGAAGCGCCCTTCGCGGTGCGTTTCTCCTTGACAGTCCGACGGGCGACGGTATCGTCCGGGCCGTCCGGGAGGAGCGCGTGCGCGCCGATCCCGCGACGGCGGCGGGGGCCGCAGGGGACATCGCCATGACACGGGCCGCTCTTCTCTCGCTGGGCGTCTTCGCCGCGCTCGGCGCCGGCTGCACGGGCACCCAGAAGCAGACCGCGCGGCCGCAGGCGGCGGACGACGTGGCCGAGAAGAACATCCACGCCACCGTCGGCCAGAAGACCACCGTGAGCAACACGGAGCCGATCCAGGTGTCGGCCGTCGGCCTCGTGTACGGCCTCTCCGGCACCGGCAGCGCCGCCGCCGGCGAATGGCGACCGATGCTCGAACGCGACCTCCGCAAGAAAAAGCTCACCCCCAAGCAATTCCTCGACGACCCGAACAACACCTGCTCGATGGTGCTGGTGACGGCGACGATCCCGGCCGGCGCCAAGAAGGGCGACACGGTCGACATCGACGTGGTGCTGCCCCGCGCCAGCAAGACAACGAGCCTGAAGGGCGGCATCCTCTTCGAGGCCGACCTCGCCACATCGGAGCTGTCCGGCGCGGTGCGGCAACGCATGATCGAGAACGGCATGGACGTGGGCGCGAATCCGGCCGTGAGCACCGACACGCTGCTCGTGGGCAAGACGCTGGTGCGGGCCGAGGGGCCGCTCGTCGCGGGCGTGATGGAGAACACGGCCAAGATGAAGGCGACGGTCGTGGAGGAGGGTTCCACGGCGAACGCTGGGCGCGTCTGGGGCGGCGGCCGCGTGCTCGAAGACCGGCCGTACTTCTACCTGCTCAACGAAAAGGACGCGAACCCGCGCACGGCGATGGAAGTGGCGGCGCGGCTGAACGCGACCTTCCTGCTCGCCGGCGACGCGAAGAACAAGGTGGCGAACGCCGTCCGCGGCGACGTCGTGCTCGTCAACGTGCCGCCGTCGTACAAGCTGAACCACGAGCGTTTCCTGATCGTCTCGCGGCAGGTGCCGATGATCCCGGCCGGCCCCGACAGCCTGCTGCGCAAGAAGCTGGAGCAGGAACTGCTGGACCCGGAGACGGCCGTGTCGGCGGCGATCAAACTGGAGGCGCTCGGCGCCGAGAGCACGCGGGCGCTGCAGACCGGCTTGCAAAGCCCCTCGCCGTGGGTGCGGTACGCCGCCGCCGAGGCGCTCGCCTACCTGGGCAGCACCAGCGGCGCCGCCGACCTCGCCAAGCTCGCCGAGCAGCACCCCGCCCTCCGCTCGCACTGCCTCACGGCGCTCGCGAGCCTCGATGACGGCGTCAGCACCGATCGCCTCGTCGAACTGATGAAGCACCCCGACGTGAACCTGCGCTACGGCGCGTTCCTCGCGCTGCGCAGCCTGAACGAGCGCCATCCCGAATTGCACGGCACGAACGTCAAGAAGGCGTTCTGGCTTCACGAAGTCGCGCCGGACTCGACGCCGGTGGTGCACCTGTCCAGCCGCCAGCGCGCCGAGATCGTGCTGTTCGGAAACTCCGGCACGCTGGTGCCGCCGTTCTCGATCCCGCTCGGCCACGAGTTCGTGGTGAGCGCGAAGGCGGGCGACGAGAAGGCGACCGTCACGCACCTGGCCGACGGCAAGGACGGCGCGCGCGAAGTGACCGTGCGGAGTTCGCCCAACCTGCGCGCCGTGCTCCAGGCGATCGGCGAGCTGGGCGGCGGCTACGCCGACGCGATCGAACTCGTCCGCAAGGCCGACGCCGCCAAGGTCCTCGCTTCCGCCGTGGCGATCGACGGCACGCCGCGCGGCATCCCGATCCCCCAACTGGCGCGCCTCGCCAAGACCGATTCCAACCTGGAACGCGCCAACATCGAAGTGACCCGCGCGACCACCGGCACCGACCTCGCCCCGACCGGTTACGACCTGCCGACCGACGCCGACACGGTCCGCGCGGCGACGGTCGACGAGCCGTCGTTGAATCGCAGCCCCGGGCGGATCTTCGGCGGGAAGAAGCACCCGCTGGAAGCCGATGGCGAGGCGCCGGCCGCCAAAGCCGAAACGCCCCCCGTGCCGGACTTGGCCCGCAATCCCGGCCGATTGTTCGGCAAGTGAGCCGCCCGCCGGTCGAATTCCCGAATTCCCGATTTTTTCGGGAATAAACTCCCGAAATGACGATTCCGGGAATTTTGGTTTCCCCGGCGCTTCTCACTTGAATGTCGTCCCGAGTCCGGCGTACTCTGGAAAGCAGAATCTCCCGGTTTGCGCGGTCCTTTCGGCGAAATCGTGGGTTATGATCGCCAGAGGAACCGATCTCCGCCCCGCGCACCGGTGAGCCGTTGTCGGCCCCGCGAGTTCAACGACGCTTTGCTCACGACCGCACCTCCCATCGGGCCGCCCGCCCGTCCGAACGCTCCTCCGGTCTTGGCCGAACACCACGGACCGATCGAAGCGCCGCCGTCCGGTCGAACGTTCGCCCTCGTCGCCGCCTTGGCTTCCCCCGACCGATTTTGGATCGACGCCCGCGCGGACCGGCACGCCGCCGCCGTGGATCGACTCGTCGAGGCGCTGCTGGCGGCCGGCGAACGGCTCCTGGTCCTCGTCCGCTCCGTCGACGCCGCGAATCGCCTCGTCGAACGCCATCGCGAGCGCGGCGCCGTGCGCGCCTTGGCGTCGGGCGAAACCGCCGCCGATCTGCCGTCGGCCCTCGCCGATCTCGCGTCGAGCGCTGTCGGACTCGGTCGGGTCGAGGAGCAGCGAGCGCGACTCGCCGAGGTGGTGAGAATCGCCGCCGCCCGGCGCGACGCCGACCAGCGCGTCGCCGGCGTCTGGGATCGCCTCCGCGCCGTGCGCTGCGTCTGCGCCGCGCATGGGCGCCCGCCGAACCCGGAGCGCGCCCGCGCCGAATCGGAGCTGCGATCGCTGCGCGGGGAACTGGCCGCCCTCGCGCCGCTCGTCGCCGCCAAACACGCCGGCAACGTCTTCTCCCGCGCCTATTGGCAGGCGACGTTCCACGGCGAACGGCTCCGCCGCGCCGAAGAGTTGGAACGGCGCATCCGGCAGCTCGAACTGGAGTTGGCCGCCGACGATACGCCGCTGCCGGTGCGCTGCCCGGCCGGCGATCCGCAGGAATTCGAGCGGCTCTGCGCGGAGCTTCGCGCCGCCGGCGTGGCGCCGCCCACGGCGCCGACGCTCGAAGCGATCGCCGCCGCGCAGCAGGCCGCCGACGGCGACCGCCAGGAAGCGGAAGCGAGCCTGAGCTTCGCCACCAAAACGCTGGCCGATCTGGTGGAATCCGACCCGGCCGCCGCGGCCGTACTGCATTTGAATCGCGCGCCGATCGTCGTCGGAACCGTCGCCGCGCTGCCCGACTGGGCGATCGAACGGGGGACGTTCGACCGCCGAATCCTCGAAGGTGCCGAGTCCGTGACCGAAACCGAATGGGAAGCCGCGACTTCCACGACCGAACGCCTGATCGTGCTGGGGGATTTCGCCGGGGACGGCCCGGCGGCCGACCGCTGGCGCCGCGAACATCGCCCGCGCTGGCGCCGCGACGGAGGCCGCCTCGTCGCCCGGCTCGCGCCCGAGGCGATGCCCGCGCACGCGGAGCCGTTGGCGGACCGCCCCGACATTGAACTTCGCTTCGGCCACGTCGCCGGCGACTACGTCCTCGCCGAAGTCGCCTTCCCCGCCGGCCTGTCGGTCGCCGACGCCAAGGCGTTCCTCGCGAGCGATCTCGATCGCGCGCCCCTCGAACCGTTCGGCCCCGCCCGCTGGTCCGCCGACGAGTTGCTGGTCGCGTGGCCGACGCTCGAATCCGACGACGCCGTCTGGATCGACCTCGGCGCCGGCGTGCGCGAGCGCGTCGTGTCGGTCGACGGCCTGCCCGCCACCGCGGCGGTCCGCTTCGACCCCGCGCACTGGACCCGCGAGGCCGCCGAGGCCTGGATCGACGCGAACGCCCGCACCCGCCGCACCGCCGTCCTCGCCGACTGACGGCGCGACCTCACCCGGTTCCGACGACGTCGCCATCGCATCGCACGTTCAAACTACGGCCGCTTCCGTTCCTTCACCTTGTGCAGCAGCGCGTCGCGCACGCGGTCCGGCAGGAACTTCGACAGGTCGCCGCCGAGCGTGCCGATCTGCCGCAGGAGCGAACTGCTGACGTGCGAATACTCCTCCTTCGCCATCAGGAAGACCGTCTCGATCTCCGGGTCGAGGTTCGCGTTCATGAGCGACATGGTGAACTCGTACTCCATGTCGGAGAGCGTCCGCAGGCCGCGGAGCATGATGCGGGCGCCGAGCTGGCGCACGAAGCGCACGGCGAGGCCCTCGAACTTGTGCACCTCGACGTTGCCGAACGGGGCGCAGACGTCGTGCAGGAGTTCGACGCGTTCGTCGAGCGAGAAGTAGGTGGATTTGTCGGGGTTGATGCCGACGCCGACGATGAGCGTGTCGAAGAGGCGGCTGCCGCGCGCGATGGCGTCCAGGTGGCCGCGGTGGACCGGGTCGAAGGTGCCGGTGTACACGGCGACGCGCGGGTTCAACGTTCGCGACATGTGCGGGGGCCTCGCGCGGGGCGAAATTCGATTCGATCCGATATAACTTACCGAACCGGCCCGCGCCGGTCCTTAAGAACATCGAGCGAACCCCCATGCAAACGATCCTCGAAGGCCCGGCCTACGTCCTCGGCGACAATATCGACACCGACCAGATTATCCCGGCCGAATACCTCACGTACAACCCGGCGATTCCGGCAGAGTACAAGATGTTCGGGAAGTTCGCGCTCGCCGGCGTGCCGAAGGACGGGAAGGGCCTGCCGAAGGGGCACGTCCCGTTCCACGGGCCGGACGACGAGTTCGTCTCGCCGTACCGGATCGTGATCGGCGGGAAGAACTTCGGCTGCGGCTCCAGCCGCGAGCACGCGCCGATCGCGCTGGCGGCGGCCGGCATCCAGTGCGTCGTCGCCGAGTTCTACGCGCGCATCTTCTACCGGAACTGCGTGAACGGCGCGTACCTCGTGCCGGTGGAGACGCCGACGCGGCTCATCGATACCGTCTGCACCGGCGACAAGCTCCGCGTCGACCTGGCGAAGGGCGAGCTGACGAACCTCACCACCGGCGACGCGTGGAAGCTCAACGGCCTGGGCGAAGTGGCGCCGATCATCGAGGCCGGCGGCGTCTTCGCCTACGCCAAGCAAGTCGGCATGCTGAAGGCGTAAGGGCGATCAAACCGATCTTGTCCGGTCCGCGCGGTTCGTCTATGCCGCGCGGATGCTCCTGCTCCGTCGTCCGTCGATCGGGTCGCCCGCGGCGCGCGCCGCGGCGACCGGCGCCGCGCCGCCCATCGGCGCGCTCCTCCTGGCCTTCGCCGCGTTGCGGATGCTCTACGCCGGCGGCGTCGAACCGGACGAATCCGACCTGATCCTCTTCGGCCAGCAACTCGCCTGGGGCTACAGCGAACAGCCGCCGCTCTACAGTTGGCTCTGCGCCGCAGCGTTCGAACTGCTCGGCACGGGCGTCGCCGCCCTCGTCGCCGTGCGCACCGCCATCCTCGCCGCCACGGCGGCCTTCCTCTACGCCACCGCCCGGCTCGCCATCCCGAATCCGCGCCTCGCCACCCTCGCGACCGGCTCCGTCCTGCTCGTCCCCTCGCTCGCCTGGCACGCCCTCACGTACCTCACGCATTCGATCCTCGTCTTCCTCGCCGGCATCGCCTGCGTCTTTTTCGTCCTGCGGATCGTGCAGGGCGGCCGCGCGCGCGACTACGCCTTCCTCGGCGTCGCCTGCGCGGCCGGGGCGCTCGCCAAATACAACTTCGCCCTCTTCGCGCTGGCGCTGGCGCTGGCGGCCGCCAGCCTCGCCCCGGCGCGGCGGCGCCTGCTCGACTGGCGCCTCGCGCTCACCGCCGCCACGTTCGCCCTGCTCGTCGCCCCGCACGCCGCCTGGCTCTATGAACGCCGCGACATCCTGCGCGCCGAACTCCTCCTGAAGGTGACGCACGCGCGCGCCGTCGAGATCGGCCGCCTCGCGCGCGCCCTGATCGGCGTGCGGGAAGTCGCGACGAACGCGCTGCTCGCCGCCGGCGCGCTCGCGCTCGCGGTGTTCGTCGCATTCCGCGGCGCCCGCCCCGCCGCGCCCGACCACTTCGCGGCGCGCCTGCTCGGCCGCTTCCTCGCCATCGCGCTCGCGATGATGTTCGCGATGGTGCTCGCCAACGGCTGGGATCGCTTCCACGAGCGCTGGCTGATGCCGTTCGCGCTCGTGCTGCCGCTGTGGCTCTTCGCACGCCTGGACTCCGCCGTCGTCGACGGGAGCGCCTTGCGACGGTACGGCGTGCTGCTCGCCGCGCTCGCCGTCGCCTATACCGCCACGCGCGCCGTGCAGGTCGTCGCCTTCGCGGACCGGACGAACGGCCATTATCCCCTGCGGATGGAGTTCACCGAGTTGGCGAGGCGGATCGCGGCCGAGGCGGGCGACCGGCCGTTGATTCTGGTGAAGCAGCGCGAGATCGGCGGGAACCTGAAGCTGACGATGCCCGGCGCGCGCGTGCTCTGCTGCTACGGGAACCTGCACGAGCTGCCGCCGACCGGCGGGCCGATCGTGATCGCGTGGAACCCGGTGATCTCGAACGGTCGGCCCGAAGTGCCGTGGAGTTGGATTCAGCGCTTCTGGCCGTTGGCCGCCCCGCGCCACGTGCCGCCGGAGTCGATCCGCGAAGTGCCGGTGACGAAGGGCGGCTCGAACGGCCGCCCGGTGAGGGTGATGTTCACCGTGTTGAATTGATCGCGATTCACTCGAATCGCGGCGGCTCGGTCGGGGCGCGATATTCCGTCAGGAAGATGCCGCGGATCGAAACGCCCTCGCGGGAATGGGCGATGTCGTGGCCGTTGTCGGGGTCGCGCAGGTTGATGGTGATCGCGAGATCGTCGTCGCCGGGGTAGTTGGGGTCGTAGGTCCAGATCGAGAGGTCGCCGGTCGGTTCGTCGAGCGAATAGCCGTACGCCAGCACCTGGTGGTTCTTGCCGAGGTCGGACGGCTTGAACGAGTGCGCCTTGACGAGGCCGAGCGGGGCGAGTTGCTCGGCGTCGAGCAGTTCGCGGATCTTCGGCCATTCCTCTTCGATAGTGAGTTTCGAGAGGCCGTCCTGGAAGGCGACGCCGGCGATCCCGCGCGTCTCGAGCGGGCGGCGTTGCCAGTCGAAGTATTTGAGGACGCCGCCCGGCAGATTGAAGCTGTCGACGAGGCGCCGGCAGAGGTAGCGGAAGACGGGCGGCTCGGGCGCGGGCGGCGGCGGTTGATGGAACGTGAAGAGATCGAGGGCGGCGAACGCCATGCCGCCGCAGAGGCCGCCGCTCGCGTCGCCGAGCGGGATCACGCCGAACGGCGTCGGCAACTCCACCACCGGCGCGCCGGCCGGATACGTATTCGGAAACGGAAACCCGTGGCGGGACGGCGCGAAGTCGGGGACGAACGTCTGACGCACGGCGGCCTCCGGTTTGGAATTCAACTCCGACCGGGAACCGCGACCGTCGCGGCGGCGAAGGATCGTGGCATGATGGACGCGCCTCCGAGGTCGCCCCTTCGGGGCTACGGGGGATGCGGGTCGCGTTCCAGGGGTTCCGTCGCTTCGCTCCGTCGCCCCTGGCTATTGTCGGTCGCCCCGTTGGGGCGAGAAGGCGAGGCGAGAGGCGTTGTGATTCTTCTCGAGATTGTAGGTCGGAACGAGCCAGTCGTCACGCAGCCACGCAAGCTATCCACTTGCCCCAACGGGGCGACCGACAATAGCCAGGGGTGAAACCCCTGGACCGATGCGACAACAT
>CAYVRB010000094.1:0-19529 GCA_964453375.1 uncultured Alcaligenaceae bacterium | reverse complement strand
GGTTCTGGCCGCCGCGGCCCTGCGAGGTGAGGACGACGAAGCCGGGCAGGTCCTGCGCCTCGCTGCCCAGGCCGTAGGTGATCCAGCTGCCCATGCGCGGCCGGCCGGAGATCGTGGTGCCGGTGTTGATGAAGGTGTGGGCCGGGTCGTGGTTGATCGCTTCGGTGTGCAAACTCCGAATGATGCAGATGTCATCCGCGACTTCGCCGAGGCTTGGGAAGAGTTCGCACATCTCCTGGCCGGACTTGCCGAACTTCTGGAACTTGTGCTGGGGCGCCAGGCACTTCAACTGCTGCCCCTGGAGCTGCGCGATCGGCTGGCCCTTCGTGATCGACTCGGGCATCGGCTTGCCGTCCATCTCGGCGAGCTTCGGCTTGTGGTCGAACGTCTCGAGGTGCGACGGTCCGCCGGCCATGACGAGCCAGATGACGCGCTCGATGCGCGGCTTGTGGTGCAGGGTGATTGCGCCCTTGGCCGCGTCGGCCGCGGACGATTTCGGGTTCAGGAGCGACGCGAGCGCCAGCGCCCCGACGCCGCGCGTGGATCGGCCGAGGAAGACCCGACGTTGAAGGAGACTCATTTTGATCCTCGATTCTTGGCCACAGAGGAACACAGATGAAAACCGATCAGAACAAAATCAATTTTTGGTTTGATCTGTTTTCATCTGTGTTCCTCTGTGGCTAATTCCTCGTGATGAATTCATGGAGGTTCAGCAGCACGCGCGCCGTCGCGGTCCAGGCGGCCAGTTCCGCCAGGTTCGCATCCTTCGGCAGCGGCTTCGCGCCGATGGACAGGAACTTCCTCGCCTCGGCGTCGTTCGCGGCGTAGTCCTTCGATTGCTTCGCGACGTACTCGGTCAGCACCTGCGCCTCGGCGGCGGTCGGGGCGCGCGAGAGGCCGTGCCGGAAGAGCCAATCGACGCGCTCGGCCGGGGTCTTGCCCCCCTCGCGGATCGCGCGTTCGCCGAACGCGCGGGCGGCCTCGACGTAGGTCGGATCGTTCAGCAGCACGAGCGCCTGCTGCGGGAGGTTCGAGCGCACGCGCTCGGTGGCGCACTCTTCGCGGCTCGGGGCGTCGAACGCCAAGAGGCTCGGCTGCAGGAAGCTCCGCTGCCAGTGCGTGTACATCCCGCGGCGGTAGAGGCCGTCGCCGGAATCGTTCTGCCATTCGCGGGGCGGGAAGTTCAGCGCGGTCCAGTAGCCGGCGGGCTGGTACGGCTTCACGCTCGGTCCGCCGAGTTTCTCCACGAGCAGACCCGATACTGACAACGCATTGTCACGAACGAACTCGGCATCGAGCCGGTAACGGTTTTGGCGGGCGAGGAGGCGATTATCCGAATTCGGATTGCGGAGTTCGGAATGCGGAATGGAAGACGGGTTTTCATTCCGAATTCCGAGTTCCGCATTCCGAATTCGAGAAGATTGCCGATACGTCTTCGACAGGACGATTTTCCTGACGAGCGCCTTCACGTCCCAGCCGTACTGGAACTCGAGCGCGAGGTGGTCGAGCAGTTCGGGATGGCTCGGCGCTTCGCCCTGCATGCCGACGTCGTCGAGGGTGCGGGCGAGGCCGGCGCCGAAGAAGAGCTTCCAGGCGCGGTTGACGAAGACGCGCGCGGTGAGCGGGTTCTCCTTCGCGAGCAGCCACTTCGCGAGGTCGAGCCGGGTGGCGCGGGAATTCGAGATCGTCGTGGAGACCATGAAGTGCGGCGTGGCCGGCTTCACGACTTCGCCGGTCGCGTCGAGCCAGTTGCCGCGCGGCAGGATGCGCGTCGTCCGCGGCGGGCCGGCCTGCGTGATGAGGCAGCCGGGGATGGCGGCGGCGTACGTGTTACGGGCCGCTTCCGTTTTCGCCACGGCCTCGCGCAGCGCCTTCGTCTCGGCGAGCTGGCCGAGGTAGAACGCCTTCAGGTCGTTCGTCTGCTTCGGCGTGCGCTTCTCGGTCTTCAAAATGGTCTGGAGGTTCGCCGGCAAGTTCTTCGCGGTCTTCTCCCACTCGGCCTGCTTCGGCGAGTGCTTCGCCTCCTCGGCCGCGAGTTGCGTCTTCGCCTCCGCGACGGCGGTGTCGAGCTTCTTCAGCTCCGCCTCCTGCTCCGGCGTCGCGAGCTTCGTCCCCGCTCCGCGGCCGCCGACCGCCGGCTCCTGGATGTCGGCGAAGAACGCCGCCATCGCGTAGAAGTCCTTCGTGGCGAACGGATCGTACTTGTGGTCGTGGCACTGGCAGCAGCCGAGCGTGACGCCGAGCCAGACGCTGCCGACGTTCCGCACGCGGTCGGCGGCGTACTTGGCCTCGTACTCCTTCGCCTGGCCGCCGCCCTCCTCCGTCGTTTGCAGGAGGCGGTTGTAGGCGCTGCCGACCTTCTGATCGAGCGTCGCGTTCGGCAGCAGGTCCCCGGCGAGCTGTTCGATCGTGAACGCGTCGAACGGCTTGTTGGCGTTGAAGCTCTTGATGACGTAGTCGCGGTACGGCCAGACGGGCATGACGTTGTCGCTGTGGTAGCCGATGGTGTCGGCGTAGCGGACGAGGTCGAGCCAGAAGAGCGCCATGCGCTCGCCGTAGCGCGGGCTGGCGAGGAGCCGATCGACGAGCTTCTCGTACGCCTGCGGCGAATCGTCCTTGGCGAACGCCTGCACCTCGGCCCACGTCGGCGGCAGCCCGGTGAGGTCGAACGTCAGCCGGCGGAGGAGCGTGACGCGGTCGGCTTCGGGGGAAGGGGCGACCTTCTCCTTTGCGAGCCGTTCGAGGATGAACGCGTCGATGGATCGCGAATTCGTGTTCGGTTTCAACGGGATGTACGCCCAGTGCGGTTCGTACTTCGCGCCTTCGGCGATCCAGGTCTTGAGAATGGTCTTCTGCGCCGCCGTCAGCGTCTTGTGAGACTCCGCGGGCGGCATCCGCTCCTCGGCGTTCGCGCTCTCGATGCGCGCCGTCAGCGCGCTCTCGCCCGGCTTCCCCGGCACGATCGCCTTGCGCGCGATCGCCACGTCGCGGTCGTCGAGGCGCAGTTTGCCCTTGCGCTGGTTCTTGTCCGGCCCGTGGCAGGCGAAGCAGTTGTCCGACAGGATCGGCCGCACGTCGCGGTTGTACGACAGTTCGTCGGCGCGCGCGGACGACACGAGCAACAGGCCGAGCAGGGAGAGGACTCGCATGAAGGCGCTCCAGCGGATCGACGGGCCAACCGGCGGGAGAGTCATGATACCGCAACGGGTCGGCGGGTGCGAGTTCGATTGATTCGCTGAGTTCGCATCTTTTCCATTTTTCGTTTCTGGTTTTGCATTGGTTCACAAATGATCGAAACAATGCAAAATGGAAAAGGTCAAAACGAAAAACTCCAGAGTTGTCTCCATGACCCTCGCCGAACGCTATGTGAGCCGGTTCCCGAAGTCGCGCGAGCGGTTCGAGGTCGCGAAGGCGCTGTTCCCCTGCGGCGTCACGCACGACACGCGGATGATGGAGCCGTTCCCGATCTACGTCGACCGCGCGAAGGGGTCGAAGAAGTGGTCGATCGAGGGCCACGAACTCATCGACTACTTCGTCGGCCACGGTTCGCACTTGCTCGGCCATTCCCCGGACGATGTGGTCAAGGCCGTACAGGAGCAGATGGCGAAGGGAACGCACCCCGGCGCGTGCCACGAACTCGAGATCGAGTGGGCGCAGCTCGTCCAGCGACTCGTGCCGTCGGCGGAGAAGATCCGCTTCACAGGCAGCGGCACCGAGGCGACGCTGATGGCGCTGCGGCTATCCCGCCTGTACACCGGTCGGCCGAAGTTCCTGAAGTTCCAAGGCCATTTCCACGGCTGGCACGACTACGTCACCGTCTCCGCCGACCCGCCGTACGACGCGCCCGGCGTCCCCGGCGTGCCGGAGAGCGTGTCAGCGAATTGCGTCGCGCTCCCGCCGAACGATCTCAATCGCGTCGAGGATGCGATCAAGCAAGACGACGGCATCGGTGCGGTCATTCTCGAACCGACCGGCGGCCACTGGGGCGCCGTGCCGATCCGCGGCGAGTTCCTGACGGGCCTGCGCGAGCTGTGCACGCGCACCGACCGCGTTCTGATCTTCGACGAGGTCATCACCGGCTTCCGCGTCGCGCCCGGCGGCGCGCAGCAGTTCTACGGCGTGACGCCGGACCTCACGTCGCTGGCGAAGATCCTCGCGGGCGGGCTGCCCGGCGGATGCCTCGCGGGGAAGGCGGACATCCTCGCGTTCATCGAGCCGCGGCCGGGCAAGCCGAAGATGAAGCACCCCGGCACCTACAACGCGAACCCGCTCTCGGCCTCCGCCGGCATCACGACCTTGAAGCGCGTCCTGACGGGCGAGCCGTGCCGGAAGACGAACGACGCGGCCGTGAACCTGCGCAACGGGCTGAACGCGATGTTCGCGGCGAACAAGCTGCCGTGGCTCGCCTACGGCGACTTCAGCATGGTCCGTGTGCTGCCGAACGCGACGGGCGAATGGCCGAAGCCGGCCGGGTTGAACGACGGCGTCATCCCGCACGGCGGCGACGAGAACCTGCTGGACGGCCCCAAGACCATGAAGCAGGTCTACGCCATGCGCCAGGGGATGCTGCTGGCCGGCGTCGACTGGTGGGGCACCGCCGGCATGACGAGCTGCGAACACACCGCCGCCGACATCGCGAAAACCGTGGCGGCGATGGAATCGACCCTCGCCGCGATGGCGGCCGAAGGGATCGCCTGACTCGGACCGGGTCCGACGTTCGGATTGGCGGCCGTCTCGAATAACATTCCTTCGACAACCGCTTCACCCGCAACCCCCGAGCCGCCGTGAAACGATCGTTCCGACTCTTCGCGCTTCTCCCCTTCCTCGCGCTGGCGCCGCTGCTCGCGCTCGATCCGCCGAAGGTGACCGTCCCGCCGAAGGGGTACGTCGGCCACAAGGTCGCGAAGCCCCCGACCATCGACGGCAAGCTGGACGACGACGCGTGGCGGGACGCGGCCTGGACCGACGACTTCGTGGACATCGAAGGGGACGCGAAGCCGAAGCCGCGCTTCCGCACGCGCGTGAAGATGGCGTGGGACGACGCGGCGCTCTACCTCGCCGCCGAGCTGGAGGAGCCGCACGTCTGGGCCGCGCTCGACAAGCACGATTCCGTGATCTTCTACGACCCGGATTTCGAAGTCTTCCTCGACCCCGACGGCGACAACCACCTCTACGGCGAACTGGAACTGAACGCGAAGAACACGACGTGGGACCTGCTGCTTCCGAAACCGTACAAGGACGGCGGCCGGGCGCTCAACGGCTGGGAGATCCTCGGCCTCAAGACGGCGGTGGCCGTGAACGGCACGCTGAACGACGCGCGCGACAAGGACGTCGGCTGGACGGTCGAGATCGCGTGGCCGTGGGACGGCCTGAAGGAGTTGACCCTTCGCGCCGCGCCGCCGAAGGACGGCGACCGCTGGCGCATCAACTTCTCGCGCGTGGAGTGGGACATCGCGATCGAGAATGGGAAGTATGCGAAGGTGCCCAAGAAGCCGGAGCACAACTGGGTTTGGTCGCCGCAGGGGGTGATCGACATGCACCGGCCGGAGCGCTGGGGTTATTTGCAGTTCAGCACGGCGAAGCCGGGTACGGTGAAGTTCGCGGCCGATCCGGCGCAGGGGGTGAAGGACCGGCTGCATGAACTCTATTACGCGCAGCGGAGCCACCACGAGAAACACAAGCGCTACGCGAAGACGTTGGACGAACTGGGCCAAAAGCAAGCCGGGACGCTCGAACTCACGACGCGCGGATACGAATTCTCGCTGCCGTTCGGCGACAAGCGGATCGGCATCAGCCACGACTCGCTGCTGTGGAGCAAGTGAGAGCCGCGACGGGTCGCCCGATTTGCAGGTCGCTCTCGTCCCGAACCTCTGGTTCGGGATGCGGCGTTCGCCAACCTCTGGTTGGCGAACGCGGGTCGTTGCAAGGAGTCAGGCACGCCAACCAGAGGTTGGCCGCGACCCGTCCCGAACCAGAGGTTCGGGACGAGGTCGTGTCGCGAGTTTTGTGTGATCTCGATCGCATCGCGTCGGCTACCTCCACTTCGCGTCCAGCGCGCGGAGCGCGGCACGCAGGCGCTCGGCGACTTCCGACGGCGGGGCACCCGAACCGGCCAGCGATTCCAGGAACGCCGCCGCCGCCGTCCACACTTCGACTCCGCCGGCCGGCGCGGGCGCCGGCGATTCCTCCGCCGGCGCCTCCAGCAACTCGCGCACGGCTTTCAGCAGCGTCCCCGGCGCCACCGTCGCGAACGCCACCTCGTCCTCGTCCCCGTCGAACAGCCCGGCGAACAGGTCCCGCTTCTTCTCCAGCGTCCGCAGCACGCGCTCCTCGATCGTCCCGCGCGTCGCCAGGTTCACCACGCGCACCGGCCGCTTCTGCCCCATCCGGTGCACGCGCGCGATCCGCTGCTCCAGCACCGCCGGGTTCCACGGCAACTCCAGGTTCACCACTGTGTCGGCCACCTGCAGGTTCAACCCCGTGCCACCCGCGTCGGTGCTCAGGAACGCGCGGCAGTCGGCGTCGGTCTGGAACTTCTTGAGCGCCGCCTGCCGGTCCTTGCCGGACAGTCCGCCGTGGAGCAGCGCGTAGCCGATGTCGAGATTCTCCAGCACGGCGGCCGTCTCCTGCACCATCGTCTCCCACTGGCTGAAGATCACCACCTTGTGCGATTCGTCCTCCAGCAGTTCGGGCAGGAACACCGCCAGCTCGGCGAGCTTCGGCGAGACGCGCGTTTGCTTGTCGAAGAGGAAGAGGCTGTCGCAGATCATGCGCAGGTTGGCGAGGCACGCCAGCACGCGCTTGCGGTCGAGATCCGAGAGATAGCCCTTGCCCATGAGCCGGGCGAGGGTGGCGCGCTGGTCGTCGTAGGGGCCGCGCTGCTCGTCCGCGAGTTCGACGAAGACCGTGCTGTCGGTGCGCTCCGGCAGCTGCGTCAGCACCTCGGCGCGCGTCCGCCGCAGGAAGATCGGCGCGAGCTTCCCCCGGATCGCGTCGAGGTTCCGGTAGCCGGTCAGGTTCCCGTCGGCGTCGAGCACGCGGTGGTCGTGCAGGAACTGGAACGCCGGGCCGAAGCGCCGTTCGTCCACGAACTGCACGATGCTGTACAGCTCCTCCAGCCGGTTCTCCAGCGGCGTGCCGGTCAGCACCATCGCGTACCGGCTCGCCAGCTTCTTCACCTCCTTCGAGGTCTTCGATTCCCAGTTCTTGATCCGCTGCGCCTCGTCGAGCACCACGACGTCCGGCGTCCAGGCGTTGAGAGCCTCGCGGTCCCGCACCACCTGCTCGTAGTTCACGAGGCGATAGAACGCCGGCTCGCGGTATTGCTCCAGGCGCTCCTCCGGACTTCCGTCGATGACCTGCACGGCGCGGCTCGTGAACTTCTTGATCTCCCCCGCCCACTGGTACTTCACCGACGACGGCGCGACGACGAGCACGCGGCCGATGTTCCGCTCGCGCACGAGCAGCTCCACCGCCGCGAGCGTCTGCGCCGTCTTGCCCAGGCCCATGTCATCGCCGAGGATGCTCCGCCCGCGGCACGCCAGGAACACCGCCCCGCGCAGCTGGTACTCGTACAGCGGCGCGTGCAGCGGCTGCCAGTCGAGCGTGCCGTCCGCGAGCCGGTCGAGCCAGTCGCGTTCCTTGCGGAGCATCTCCGCCTGTTCGACCTCGCGGCCGATGAACTCCATCGCGTCCGACAGGACGGTCACGTCCTCCGGGGCGCGTTCGATCTCGGGGATGAGGTCCTCGAAGCGGCCCTTGCCGTGCCAGAGGCCCTTGTCGTCGAAGAAGTGGCGCGCGAGCTGCGCGAGCTTGTCGGAGTGGCGCGGCGGCAGGTGCAGGCCGACGCGCAGCGGGTCGCCGTAGTGCAGGTAGACTTCGGGCCGGGTGACGGCGGCCTTCTTCTTGCGCAGGTGCGCCGGCAGGTCGTCCTTGAGGTGTTCGAGCACCGCCTCGATGTGCTTGCAGGTGCCGAGCGTGTTCGATTTGAAGTCCGGGCAGGTGCAGGCGTTGTCGCCGACGTCGAACCCGCGCACGGTGACGGTGTAGCGGCCGCGGCTTTCGGGGTTCGTGACCGCGTAGTCGGAGAAGACGCGCTTCTTCGTCAGGTTCTCGATGGCGAACCGGCCGGCCTTCGCCCGCTGCCGCCGGATGTCGATCTGTTCCTCGCGCAGCATGTCGGCGGAACCTCACGGGTGCGGGGCGCCGAAGGCGCCCGGTCCCATGATATTCACTTCGCCTTCGCCGACGCGCTCCATTCGCCGATCGTCACGTCCACGCTGCGGAGCTGCTTCTCGCGCCAGACGCCGAGGCGAACCTTGTGGTTCGGCGGCAGGTTGCTCACGAGGTTGATGAGGTGGTTCTCGTCGCGGAGGTCGACGCCTTCGAGTTTGAGGATCACGTCCTTGGGCAGCAGGCCGGCGACGGCGGCGGGGCTGCCGGGGTTCACGCTGTCGACGAGCGCGCCGCGGACCTTCTCCAGGCCGAGGCGGAGCGCTTCGGCCGGTTCGAGCGTGGGGGCGAGTTGCACGCCGAGGTAGCCGCGGTTCACGCTGCCGCGCTGGAGGAGTTCGCGGCCGATGCGCTTGACGAGGTTGATCGGGATGCTGAAGGCGACGCCGGAGTTGCTGCCGCTGTTCGAGGCGATGGCGGTGTTGATGCCGATCACGGTGCCGTCGGTGGCGACGAGCGGACCTCCGCTGGAGCCGGGATTGATGGCGGCGTCGGTCTGGAGGAATTCCTTGATGCGGATCGTGTTGCCGAGGCTGATCTGACCGCGGTCCTTGGCCGAGATGATGCCGTGCGTGACGGTCTGGTTCAGGCCGAACGGGCTTCCGAAGGCGAGCACCCACTGGCCGGCACGGACGCGGTCGCTGTCGCCGAGGGTGGCGGGCTTCAGGTCCGGCGCGTCCAGGAGCAGCAGGGCGATGTCGGTTTCCGGGTCGGTCCAGACGCGCGTCGGCCGCACGATCCGGCCGTCGTGGAGCGTGACGGTGATCTCGTCCGCCTTCGCGCCGCTGACGACGTGGTTGTTCGTGACGGCGAAGATGCCGCTCTCGCGATCCAGCCGCAGCAGCACGCCGGAACCCGATTCCTCCGTCGGCTTGCTCTTGTTGACGGTGCTCGGCACGCGGGGCTTGAGCGCGTCCACGGCCACGACGGAGGGCGAGAGCTTCGCGACCACGACATCGAAGGCGTCGCCGCCGGGCGCGAAGGGCGGGGCGGCGGCGGGCAGCGGCGCCTGGGCGATCGCCGGCCGCGACGGCTGCACGAACAGGCCGGTCGCGAGGCTGCCGAGGAAGGCGCCGAGCAGGACGACGCCGAGGACCGCGAAGGGTGGCCGCATGGTGTTCGCTTCGGGAGTGGTGGCGCGGGCAGGGTCCGCACGCCACCGTCACTTTAACGGGGTCGGATTTCGCGACTGAAGTCGGAGTGGGGAGAGCGCGGGAAAATGTGGCGGACGCCCCCGCGAGAACCGGCAAAGAACGAACAAAGCCCGCAGCCTTCGCGGCTTGCGCCGAAGGGCGAATCGACGCGAACGACGGGATGCCTCGATAGTGAATCGGAGTTCGAGGTTTGAGCCGCGGAGCGGCGGAAGCCGTTTGCCAGGGTCGCGAGACCCTGGAATGAATTGGGAAGCAATAAGCCGCGGAGCGGCGACAGAAGGTTCTGTCGCCGCTCCGCGGCTTCATTTACACGAAGGTCGTTCCAGCGGCTCGCGCCGCTGGCAAACATCGGCCGCCGCTCCGCGGCTGAAATCCTGTTCCTGTGTCGACTCGCATCACTATCTCGGATGATGTTGTTTGATCACTTCAGTCCCGCAGGCGGGCTTCCAGGTCGGCGACGCGGAATTCGCGGTCGCCGTCGTAATCGCGCACGCCCTCCCAGCCGACGATGCCGCGATCGCTCAGGAACGTGCTGTCGTTCTCCGATTCGCGCTGGCACTTGATGCAGAGCGTGCTGTACGGCAGGGCCGCCAGGCGCGCGACCGGGATCTTGCACGAGCAGCCGTCGCACACGCCGTAGCTGCCCTGCTTGATCTTCTGAAGGGCGATGTTGATCTGCGCCAGTTCCTTGGCTTCCAGTTCCGCCAATTGCGAGGCCATCTCCTCGCCGGCGTTGTCGAACGCGGCGTCGGCGGCGTCGCCGGAGGCGTGCGCGGCGGCGCGCAGGCCGGCCAGTTCGCCGTGGATCCGCTTCCGCAGTTCGTTGCGACGGGCGGTCAGGGTCTTCTGCAGCGCCCGCAGGGCGTCATTCCGGGCCATGGTAGTCCTCCTTTCCCGTCGGCCATCGAACGTGGTTCCGTTCGGGTTCGGGATGGTTATGGTGAATACGCCGGGCGCGGGATGTTCTTTCTCGGAATCCGCCCCGGATGAGTTCGATTTCGACGTACTACTCGAGTCGCGCCGTCCGTCCGATGTTCCAACCCATCGGCGAATTTTCCCCGTCGGATTCAGTCCGAACGGCCGGTTTTCTCTAAAGTCAGAACGAGTCGACAGTTGGAATCGTTTGATCGACGGCGGAAAATCGGCGCACTTCGCTCGATTCTCGGCCCACGGGGCGGGAAAGTCCACGGACTCGTGACCGAACCGTTACGCGGACGTCACGATTGCAGGTTCTGGAGCATCTCGCGGAGCGGTACCAACCGCTGGCCGCGGACATCTTCGATCTTCAGCTTCTTGAGCAACCGCTTGCGGAGCGTGGCTTGCAGATCGTCGAACGCGGTCGGCGTCGCGCTCGAGAGCTTGATGCTCCCGCCGGCGCGGCGGTCGTGCCCGCCGGCGCGGCCGAGCTTGCCCACCACCGACCTCAGCAGTTCCCCGGCCCCGGCGTGCGCCAGGTTCGTCCGCGCCGACAGGAACAGGATGCCGTTGTGGACGCCGCCGCACACGGCCCAATCCACGTGCTCGAACCGCACCATGAAGTCGGCCACTTCGGCCGCCTGCTCCGGTTGCGGAAGGTCGTCCACCCACGTCAGGATCAGCCGATCGTAGATGAACGACGTCTGGAGCGCCTGGAGCAAGCAATCGAAGTGCGAGTGGGGTAGCCGGGCGTTCTTTATCTGCGCGAGCAGGTCCTTGTCCGCGAGCGGGAAGAGATACGCCTGCGCCTCGTCGTCGGCCGGCGTGGCCTCGCGCGGGAAGCCGGTCACTTCCGTATCGATGCCGTAGAGCAGCGCCGTCGCCACCTTCTCCGGGATGTCCACGTCCTGCTCGGCCAGGTATTTCGTCACGAGCGTGCAAGTCGCCCCAAGGCTCGGCCGCACGTCCACGAACGGGATGTCCTTCAGCTCGCCCGGCGTGTCGTGGTGGTCGATGACGGCGTAGAGGTCGATGGCGTCGTCGATGCTGTGCCGGCCGGTCTTCGGCTGGCTATCGACCATCACCACCGCGTCGTGACCGTGCCATTCGATCTGCTCGACCGGGAGCAGTTCGAGGTGGAGCACGTCCACCATCGCTTTGTTTTCGGCCCGGCTGATGGGGCCATCCTGAGTGAGAATCGTCGGGATTTCGAGCTTGGTTTCGACGAGGTGCGCAAGGCCGAGCATCGATCCGAGGCCGTCGGGATCGGGGTGGACGTGGGAGACGAAGACCACGCGTTCGGCCTCTTCCAGCCCGGCGAGGAAACGGTCCGAGCGGCGCAAACCCATGACCTGAATGCCGTTGCGGGAAGAGATGGTTTGGGACCGCCCCATGGTCGGGCCGACCTCGTGCACGCCCCGCGCTGCGGGTATCGCCCGGCGCGGACCGCCCCGGAGCATTTCCGTTCTAGCGTACCGATTCGGCCGTGCCAAGCGCCGAAGCGGGCGAATTCCGATGCCAAGGGCCTCGCTCGCGGAAAGGTTGGGATGATCGAAGCTGTTCGGGTCCGTGGAAGTCTGGCGCGTTCGGGCTTCGCGCCGGTCGGGCGGCGCTTCGGGGCGGAATCATCGGTAGAACCGTTGCAACCGAAAAAGGGGACTGTCACCTTTTTAATCGGTCGATTTATTGAATAATCGGCCGATCAAAAAGGTGACAGTCCCCTTTATCGACCCGTTGACCCGGCCCGGAGCGCGGACGATACTGGTTCCATCGCCGAATCGCTCGTCCTGGAGTCGAACCAATGATCCGCATCGCCGGCGGGTTGGGGCTGGGGTTCTTCCTGCTCGTGGCCTCGGCCACGCCGGCCCGCGCCTACATCACCGTGCCCGTCGTCACCCTCGGCGCCGCCCTCGACGATTCCACCTACGTCACGCTCCTGCGCGTCGAGAAGGTCGGCCGCGAGAAGGGGATCGTCGTCTTCACGAAGGTGCGCGACCTCAAGGGGAAGTACCCGAAGGAAACGATCAAGCACGTCTTCGATTTGAAGGGGACGCCGGCGCACAAAGGGAGCGGCGACGTGCCCGTGCGGCCCGACGCCCAGGATTGGAAATACGCCGTGGAATGGGCGGAACCGGGCAAGACCGCGGTGTTCTTCAGCCGGAAATACGATCCCTTCGGCGATTTCGGGCACGTCTACATCGACGGCCTCTGGTACGCGACAATGTGCCCGCCGCGCGACTGGGAATTCTGGTACGCGATCTACTCCGATCCCAAGCTGCTCTCGCAGTGGCACGCCGGGCCGGCCGATCCGCTGGTCCGCGCGATCGAGTCGCTCGCCGCCGGCCGAAGCGCCGTGGTGCCCGTGCTGGCGACCGGCGCCAAGGACGACCTGCGGACCGGGAAGGCCAAGTTCCAGGCGCTGGACGTCCGGGCGGGGCGGCGCGACTTCGCCCCGAAGCGCGACCTCTTCGCTAATCCGCTGGACGTGTCGTCGCTTCCCGCGCTGGTTCGTTCGCTCGCCGAGTCGACCGATCGGGACGGGCGGGCGCGGTCGGCCGGCGCCTTGGGATTGCTCGGCCCGGTGGCGAAGGACGCGATCGCGCCGTTGGTGAAAGCAGTGCGCTCCGAAGCGTCCGGGAGCGTACGCATCGCCGCCGCGGAGGCGCTGGTCCTCGTCGGGTCGGACGCGAAACCGACGGCCGTGCCCGCGATCGAGGCGGTACTGCGAGACGCGAAACTCGCCGAACGGAAGGATGTGAAGGACGCCCTGACGCGCGCGTTGGCCCGATTGAGGGAACTCAAGGAACCGGCCGGCAAACGCCCTTGATCGGACCGGGTTTCGATTGCATGCCTCGACGGTGCGCGGGATAATATCGTCACTGCCGATCCGCACGTCTTGGAGCCGAACCGATGATCCGCGTCACTGGCGGGTACGCCCTCGACCCCACGCCGATCACCCGCCGCAGCTTCGTGGTGGCCGGCGCGCTCGGCGGTCTCTCGCTCGCGCACCTGCACGCCAATCCCGCGCCGCGCAAGGACACGGCCGTCATCCTCTTCTGGATGTCCGGCGGCCCCGGCCACATGGAGACGTGGGACCCGAAGCCGAACGCCGTCGCCCAGTTCCGCGGCCCGTTCGGTTCCATATCCACGAGCGTGCCCGGCGTCCGCTTCGGCGAACTGCTGCCGGAGCAGGCGAAGCTGATGAAGCACCTCGCCGTGCTCCGCACCGTGAACCACGGCTCCGGCGACCACACGAAGGCCAACCACTGGATGCTCACCGGCTTTGAAGGCCCCGCCTTCAACGCGCCGGACTTCATGAGCCAGAAGCGGCCGAGCCTCGGCTCCGCCGTCAGTAAATTGCGAGGACCGAACGCTCCGACCGTGCCGGCCTACGCCGCCGTGCCCCACCTTCGCGGCGGCACCGACAACTTCTTCCACTACGCCGCCTACCTCGGCAAGCGCTTCAACCCGTTCAACACCGAGTCCGACCCGAACCTGAAGGACTTCCGCGTCCGCAACCTGACGCTGCCGAAGGACCTGCCGATGGAGCGGCTGGAGGATCGCCGGAGCCTGCTGGACACGCTCGACCAGCATCGCCGGGAATCGGAATCGGCCGACCCGTTCCGCGCCCAGGCGTTCGATCTGCTGACGAGCGCGGCCACGGCGAAGGCGTTCGAGATTTCCGCCGAGCCGGATGCGCTGCGGGACCAGTACGGCCGCCACACCTACGGCCAGAGCGCCCTGCTCGCCCGTCGGCTGGTGGAGGCCGGTGTGACGTTCGTCACGGTGAACTGCGTGCCGTGGGACCACCACGCGACCGCCGGCCGGCACAGCACCACGGAGGGCGGCAAGCTCTTCATCCCGCCGTTCGACAAGGCCCTCTCGGCGCTCGTGAAGGACCTGATGGATCGCGGTTTGTACGAGAAGACGCTGGTGGTGGCGATGGGCGAGTTCGGCCGCACGCCCCGGATGAACGCCGAGGGCGGCCGCGACCACTGGGGCAACACCTTCAGCGTGCTGTTCGGTTGCGGCTCGATGAAGATGGGCCAAGTGATCGGCCGCAGCACGGAGAAGGGCGAGTATGTCGCCGACCGCCCGATCACGCCACAGGACGTGAGCGCGACGATCTTCCAACACCTCGGCATCGACGCCCGGAAGGTCCATTTCAACGACACGCTTGCGCGCCCGACGGCGCTGGTGGAAACCGGCGTCCCGGTGCGGGAGATGTGGGGCTGAGGGAGTGATGTGGCAAAGGGCGTCGACGTTCGTCCGTTCCCATTTCCGACGAATCCGAAAATAATCGACAGGTTTCCGGCGTTCCTCCGTATCGGAAGGTGGAAACCGAGCGGGAGCCTGCCGTGACGACCACCTGCCCCAGCGACGCCGAACTGCGCGAACTCCTCCTGGGCCGCGGACCCGAGTCCGTCGGCGAACACCTGATGGATTGCCCGAAGTGCGGCGCGACGGCGGGGCAACTCGTCGCCAGCGATCCGCTGCTGACCGACCTGCGCGCCGCGCACGACACGAGCGAGATCGCCACCGACGGCACCTTCGTGGAGGAGTTGCTCCGGCGCGTCCGCAAATCGTCGGCGAAGCCGGCCGACGACGACCTCGACTTTCTCGACCCGCCGCGGCAGCCGAACGATCTCGGGGCGTTCAACCATTACCGGATCGTCGAGAAGATCGGACAGGGCGGCATGGGGATGGTCTTCAAGGCCGTCGATACGTCGCTGGACCGGACGGTGGCGCTGAAGATCATCCTGCCGAAGTACGCGGAGAACGCGAAGCTGCGGGACCGGTTCATCGAGGAGGCGAAGGCGACGGTGAAGGTGCGGTCGCCGCACGTCGCGGAGATCTACGAGATCAACGTCTGGCGGAACGTGCCGTACCTGACGATGGAGCTGCTGGTGGGCACGACGCTGGACAAGCGGCCGAAGCCGATGGCGCTGGACGCGCTGCGGCGGATCGGCTTCAGTATCGCGAAGGGCCTCGCGGACGCGCACCGCTCGGGCCTGATCCACCGCGACCTGAAGCCGAGCAACATCCACCTCGGCACCGATTCCCGCACCGGCAAGCCGACGGTCAAGCTGATCGACTTCGGCCTCGCGCGGCCCGTCAACCGCGAGATCGAAATCACCAAGTCGGGCGAACTCCTCGGCACCCCGGCGTACATGTCGCCGGAGCAGGCGCGTGGCAAGAAGGTGGACCACCGCACCGATCTCTATTCCCTCGGCGTGATCCTCCACCAGCTCGCCACCGGCAAGCTCCCGTACGACAGCGCCGCCGAAGGCGTGATGGCGATCCTGACGGAACTCGCGACGCCGGAGCCGTTGACGAGCGTGGCGAAGCGCACGGAGAAGCTGCCGCCGAGCCTGGCGACGCTGATCGACCGGCTGCTGGCGAAGGACCCGGCGAACCGCCCGGCGTCGGCGGACGAGGTGATGAAGATCCTGCGGGAGAGCCTGAACGAGAAGGCGGCGCCGTCGACGGGCACGGAGTCCATGGAGTCGACGCCGGCGGTATCGGTGCCGGACTCGACGGGGGCGTACGAGCCGTCGATCGCGTTCTCGGAGATGAAGACGGAGCCGGAGGCGCCGGAACCGAAACGGAGCCGGCGCTGGCTGTGGCCGGCGGTCGGCGTCGGCATGGCGGTGGCGGCCGCGCTGGTCGCGCTAGGCCTCGGCGCGTTCAAGGTAAAGACGCCCGATGGCGTGATCGAACTCACGGAGCTGGCCGAGGATGCCGACGTGACGGTCGACGGGCAAAAAGTGATCGTGACCTGGGATCGGGGCAAGCAGAAGGCCGAGTTGAGCATTCCGCCGGGCGAGCACGAGTTGGAAGTGAAGTACGGCGAGACGAAGGTGCTCGGCACGAAGGTCGAAGTCGCGAAGGGCGGGCGCCGGCAATTCAGTGCCAAGTACCTCCCGCCGGCGGCTCCGTCGCCGAAGGCGGAGGCCGAACCTACGGCGGCGGTGCGGGTTGGGAACCCGGCCGGGCCGAGCCAAGTCTTACCCGTCGGCCCGGCCAGCGCTTGGGAGCCCGCGGCGGTGCTGGCCGGCCATCGCGCGATCGTGTGGGGCGTCGCCTTCAGGCCCGACGGACAACGGGCGGCCAGTGGCGGGAAGGACGGCACGCTCCGCCTGTGGGACGCCGCGACCGGACGGCAAGTCCGACTGCTCGCCGACGGAGCCGAGACGTGGCGGACCGTGGCGTGGAGCCCCGACGGCAAGTGGATCGCCGCCGGGGGGGATGCCGACGTCACGCTGTGGGACGCGGCGTCCGGCGACGTCGTGGGCCGGTTGAAAGGACACACCGCCCAGATTCGCGGGTTGGCGTTCAGCGCGGACGGCCGGACGGTGGCGACCGCCTCGTGCGACAAACGCGTCAAGCTCTGGAACGTCCCCGACTGCAAAGAGATCAAAACGCTCGTCGGCCACACGGCCTACGCCTCGTCCGTAGCCCTCAGCCGGAGCGGCAAGTGGCTCGTCAGCGGTGGGTGGGATCAGACGCTCAAAATTTGGGACACGAAAACCGGTGCCGTCGTGCTCGACATCCCCGGCCAACCGGGAGTGGTGCAAGCCGCCGCCATCAGCCCCGACGAGCGGTCATTCGCCACCGGCACGTCCAGTGGCCACGTCCGCGTCTGGAGCCTGGCGACCGGCAAAATGCTGACCGAATTGACATTCGACCGGCCGCCGGGCCGGGTTTGGGGACTGGCCTACGACCCCGCGGGATCGGTGCTGGCCGTCGGGGCCGACCGCCTGATCGGCCTCTGGAATCCGGCGACCGGGATCGCCGTCAAGGAACTGGTGCCGATGCCCCGGAGCGGCGTTCTTTCCCTCGCCTGGAGTTCGGACGGCCGACGGATCGTGGCCGGAAGCGGCGACCTCGACGGGTTACAGGGCGGCCCGGTCAGCCTCTGGACGGCTGTCGTGGGCTGGCCACCCGCGAAGGCCGACTTCACCAATTCGCTCGGCATGAAGTTCGTCCGCGTGCCGAAGGGGACGGTGCCCCTCGGCGGCCGCGACGGCAAGCCGGGCACGCGCAACGCGACGGTGGCGGCGGACTTCTACCTCGGCACCTACGAGGTGACGCAAGCGGAGTGGGAAGCCGTCATGGGCGCGAATCCGTCGTCGATCATGCGATCCGCCGGCGGGCAGGACCTGTCGGCGGAGGCGCAGAAGAGGTTCGCGGTGAACGCCGTGACGTGGCACGAGGCGCGCGAGTTCGCCAAGAAGCTCAACGAGCGCCTCAAGGAGCCGGGATGGGAGTATCGGTTGCCGACGGAGGCGGAGTGGGAGTACGCGTGCCGGGGCGGGCCGGGGCAGGCGCAGTCCGCCTATGGTTTCAAGTACTACGCCGGCGAACCATCGAACGCGCTGGCGGCCGGACAAGCCAATTTCGGCGATAGCCTGAAGAACCCGTGCCCGGTCGGGAAGTACGCGCCGAACAAACTCGGCCTGTACGACATGCACGGAAACGTCTCGGAATGGTGCAACGACGAACCCTCGCCGCCCCAGCGGGACGCCAGCGGAAAGGAAGCCCGCGTCAATCGGGGCGGCAGCCACTGGGAGAACGCGAGCTACTGCGACATCAACTGGCAGAGCCGCTGGACGCCGAACGAACGGCACCGCCACGTCGGCGTGCGGATCGCGCGCGTGCCGATTCCGGGTTACGTCCCGCCTCCGAAGCCGGCGAGCGCCCGCACCGTCGACCTCCTCGCGCTCGTCGACGTGACGCGCGACGCCGTGAAGGGGACCTGGACGCGCGGGCCGGACGGCATCTCGTCCGACAATTCCGCGTTCTGCCGGATCAAGATTCCGTACCAGCCGCTGCCGGCCGAGTACGACTACCGCGTCGAGTTCACCGCGAAGGGGGCCGGCAACGACGTGCTGCAACTGCTCAGCGCCGGCGGCACCAGTTTCACGTTCCTGATGGGCGCGTGGGGCGGGAAGTGGGACGGCTTCGACGCCGTCACCGGCCATCCGCTGACGCGGGCCGGCACGAACATCATTGGCGGGCCGACCTCCATCAAAGCGAACACGCGGCATACCGTCGTGATCGGCGTTCGCAAGGATTCCGTGTCGGCGACGATCGACGGCAAGCTCGTGGTGAAGCACGCGACGAACTACGCCGACCTCCGCATGCCCAACGAGTGGAAGATCGGCGACGGCTTCCTTGGTCTCGGTACGACGATCGACCCGACGACGTTCCACAAGGCGGAGCTGGTGGACGTCACCACCGTTGCCGTCGCGCCGGCACCGGCTCCCGCGCCCAAGGCCGTCGGCAATTTCTCCCCGCTCTTCAACGGCAAGGACCTCGCCGGCTGGGAAACCCTCGGCAATGCGAACGCGACCTGGAAGGTCGAGAACGGCGAGCTCGTCGGCGGCTGGAAGAACTCCGACTTCGTCGGCGGCAGCACGCTCGCCACGAAGCGGAAGGACTATCGGAACTTCCGCCTGCGCGTGACGGCGCAGCCGGCGGAGAACTGGGCGAGCCGGATTTATTGCCTGCCGGGGATCAACCCGATGGGGCCGGGCGGGTACTTCAAAGTGTGGATCGGCACGGAGAAGGGCGAAGTCGGCGGCGAGATGGGCCGGCTGACGCTGCGCGCGATGGACGACGCGCCGCTGCTCGCTCAGGCGAAGGTGGCCGCGAACGCCTGGAACACGATCGAGATCGAAGTGAAGGGGAACCGCGTGCAGGTGTTCGTGGACGGCGTAAAGACGGCCGACCAGACCGACGACCGGATGCCGGCGGCCGGGCACGCGATCGGCCTGCACCTCGCCGGCGGCAGCGCCCTGCGCGTGAAGGGCGTGGAGATCGAGGAGCTGAAGCCGTAGGGGGTGGCGAGGCTTCGCGAGGCCCACCGCGGACGACGACTCGTCTCGACGCCCTTCGACCTTCGACCAAAAAAGGTGGGCTGTGCCACTGGCGCCTTGATTCCAATACCGCTTGTGAACGACGAAGGGGTCTTGTCCCTCCCCCCTTGAGGGGGAGGGTTAGGGTGGGGGGTCCGATCTCGCGACCCGCTTCTCGCGGTTCCCGTCACCCCCACCCCGTCCCTCCCCCTTCGAGGGGGAGGGGGAAAAACACCGTGCTTCCGAAGTATCGGTCTTGGATCAACCCACCCTCCGAAACGGACGCATTGCGATGCGGCTCGTAAATCGGCCTCATACGCTTCCCATAAATTAACTTCTTGTTTTCAGGTAGGGGCACGCGCACACC
>CAYVRB010000093.1:0-19562 GCA_964453375.1 uncultured Alcaligenaceae bacterium | reverse complement strand
TCGCCCAACCGACGCTCGTCCTGCCCAAACACGGAGCGACTGCGTAACTCGTAATCGTCAAATCGTCAATCACGCGGCCGACGGGCATTTGTTCCGGTACCTCGATGACGCCGGGCATTGCTTCGCCGGCGTCAACGCGGTCGTAAGCGTGTCCCACCATCGTCGTGACGTCGTGGGTCACGACGATGCGATCGTGTTCGGCGGCCCATTGCAGGAGTTCCGGATCGGGCGTCTGGCTCAGGCCCTCGTCAACCGCCCTTACGAGATCGAGATCGGGGTGACGGCGGAGCAAGGCTCGAATGATGTGGCCGTTGAAATTAACGTCCGTCAGAAACCGCATGATTCAATCCTGCTTGCGGCTGGCGACCCGTTTTTCCAGCCGTTCCCGGATATTCTGAACCCCCTGCCGTTCCTCGACGCGCTTGCGAATCTCCTTGGCGTCCTCTTCGCGCCGTGCAAGATACGCGTCGATTTCCCCGGTATGTCGCAGGAAGTACGCGATGACGCTATGGATATCGGCGAGTGAGACCGAGTCGAACCGCATGTGAATTTCTTCGGGCGACGCGCCTTCGTTGTAGGCGTGGACGACGGCATCGACGGAGAGGCGCGACGGACCGACCCGCAAGACGCCATCGGCATCCAGTCGAATCGTCGCCGGTTCGACAAACGTGGCGGTACTCATCGATCATTACTCCAATGTTGCCGAAATCATTCTACTCGCGTCGCCGTTGAACTCACTTCCTCGCTTCCTTCAGCGTCGCGAGGAACTCCACCACGTCGCGCAGCTCGCGCTTCGAGATCTTCTTGTAGAGGTCGTCCGGCATCGCGCTCTTGTCCGGCTTCGGCTTGCCCTCCACGTCCGCCGTCGGGATCGTCACCAGTTTGTTCTCCGCCGTGATGAGGACGATCTCCTTCGCCGTCTGCGTCTTCACGATGCCGCTCACTTGTTGGCCGTCGAGCGTGTCGAGGATGACGCTCTGGAAGCCCATCGCGATCTTGGCGTTCGGGTTCACGATCGACTCGAGCAGGTACATCCGGTCCTTCGTGGCGGCGATGCCGTTGAGCGGCGGGCCGACGTCGCCGCCCTGGCCGTCGAGCTTGTGGCAGCGGGTGCAATAGACGGCCGCGTTGTTCAGCACGATCGCGCGGCCCTTCTCGGCGTCGCCGCCGGCGAGCGCTTCGAGATTGCGCTTCACCATGTCGCCGGCCGCCTTCGCCCGCGTCTGCTTGTCGTAGTCGGCGAGCTTCTCGCGCAGCGGTGCGTGAAGCTTCAAGTCCTTCGTCCGCGTGCGGGTCTCGGCCGCTTCGAGCAGGTCGAGTCGGAGTTCCCCGACGACCTGGTCGGCGATCAGCAGGTCGAGCCAGCCGGCGAGGGCCGCGTCGATCTCCTGCGATTCCTTCATGGTGCCGAGCACGCCGAAGGCCATCTGCTTTTCGATCAGGCTGGCGGCTTCGTCCTTCACGAGTGCCGGCAGTTCCGTCGCGGCGGCGGTCGGGTTCGCCTTCGCGAGCACCACCCGCGCCGCGGCCCGCAGGCGCGGCTCGTCGGAGGCGAGCGCCGCCTTCGCCGTCTCGGCCAGTTCCTTCGCCTTCAGCGCGTCGAGGGCGAAGAGGCTCTCGGCCCGCGTCGAGCCGGATTGCTTGGAATCGGTCGCGATGCCGGCGAGCAGCGCGCCGACTTCCTTCAGGCCGAGCTTCGCGACGACCTTCACCGCCTCCGAGCGCACGGCGTCGGAGCCGGCGAAGATCTTCGCGGCGACCGGCTTGAGCGCGTTCGCGGCGATGGCCGGGTCGCGGTCCGGCAGTTCCTGCCGGCAGCCGGTGACGGCGTCGCGCTTCGACGGCTTGGCCCATTCGCCGAGCAGCTTGAGGGCCGAGATGCGCACGGCGTCCGGCTCGGAGGCGCGGGCGGCATAGTTCGCGACGCGGACCGCGGCCTCCGGCGTGCCGAGCTTCAGGTTCGCGCTGACGGCGCGGAAGGCGACCGCTTCGGGGAGATTGGGTTTGTCGGCGAGTGCCCCCAAGAATTCCATCGACGCGCCGAAACCGGTTATGTCGTCATGGATCGCCCGAGCCGCTTCGGCCACGACACGCGGATCCGGATCGTCCAGAAAGTCATAGATGCGATGACACGGTTGCCGACGGAGCGCGATCACGACTCCCAACCTGACCTCGGCCGATTCGCGAGCCACGACATCGGCTTTGAGAATATCGAATAATCGACAGGGCATGACGTTGAAGATCGACACGAGATTTTGGATCGCAGCCTGTCGAAGGTACACGTCCTTGCCGGCGTTTGCCATCAACGTTTCGAAGGCCGGTGCGAATCGCGCCGACTTGACTCCCAGCTTGTCCGCCGAATTCTCCGGTAGCAGCGGCCCCATGCTCACAAGCAAGTTCGCCTTCACGCGATTGTCGGACTCCGCCTTCAGCTGCGTCGCCAGCGCACTCCACGCCCCCGCGTACTTCCCCAGCGTCTTCGCCGCCGCGGCGCGAACCTCCACATCCTCGTCCTTGAACAGCGTCTTCGCGCTCTGAAGCAACAGCGTCGAGTTCTTGCCGCCGCCCTCGATCATGCCGAGGCCCCAGATCGCGTGCAGGCGGGCCAGGCGGTTCGCCTTCTTGCCCTGCGCCAGGGCCGCGAGCTTGAATGCCACGGTCTTGAGGTCGTCCTTCGCCTTGTTCGCCAGCTCGAACTGCGCCTCCAGCCGCACGTTCTGGTGCGGATGCGCCAGCAGCTTCACCAGCGCATCGACGCTCTGCTTCTCCAGCCCCTCGGCCAGCAGCTTGCGGCCTTCCTCGATCGCGGGGTTCTTCATCGCCTCCGGGTCGACGGCGCGGAAGATGCGGCCCTTGTTCGGCTTGTCCCAGCCGCCGATCCAGTCGCTCCAGTAGAACGCGCCGTCCGGCCCGAACTCGCAGTCGGTCGGCACCACCTGCTGCGCGAACGGATGCAAGTCCACCACCTCGAAGCTCGCGCCCTTCGGCTTCACGGCCAGCGTCCAGATCTTGCTGTTCCCGGGGCTGGCGGTGAAGTCGCAGGCGAAGAAGTGGTCCTTGTACTTGTCGTTCAAGCCGACGCCGGGGTAGTGCGTGAGGCCCGACGGGCCGTTGCCGAAGTGCGCGAGCGGCGGCACGATGTACGCCGGTTGGCCCTCGTGCTGGAGGTGCCAGAGCTTCTCGGTGTTCCACGGCCCGCGGTTTTGTTGCGGCACGGCCGGGGTGTGCATGTGCGTGCCGTACTGGTAGCCGCAGCGCCAGCCGCTATCGCCGCCCTCGACGATCTGCACCCAGCGGGCCGCGTCGCCGGAGTCGCAGTTGTTGTCGTAGGTGAAGAGATTGCCGAAGTCGTCGAACGCCAGCTCCTGCGGGTTCCGCAGTCCCGTATGCACCAATTCCATATTGGAACCGTCGAGATCGCAGCGCAGCACGGCCCCGCTGTCGGGGTTGTAGAGGTGCTTGCCTTCCTTGGTCGTGACGTTGAGGCCGCGGTCGCCGATGCTGAAGTAGAGCTTGCCGTCCGGCCCCATGCGGAGGCCGTGCATGTCGTGGCCGACGAACTGGACGCGCACGCCGAAGCCGGTGGCGAGCGACGTCTTCACGTCGGCCTTGCCGTCGCCCTTCGTGTCCTTCAGGGCGTAGAGGTCGGGAATGTTGGTGTAGTAGACGGTGCCCTTGCGCGCGAGCAGCCCGGAGCCGATGCCGTCCTCGAAGCGGTTGTAGCCGCCGCTGAACGTCTCGGCCCGGTTCGCGACGCCGCTGCCGGTGCCGTCCCAGAGCACGCGGATCTTGTCGTCGTACTTCTCGTGCTGGGGGAATTTGTGCTTCTTGTACATGGCCACGCGGTCGGCCACGGACTTCGCGCCGATGTCTTCGTCCAGCCAGTACATGTGCCCGCGGGTGTCCGGCACGCCGTTCTGGTAGCGGTTCGCCTCGGCCACATAGCACTTGCCGGCCTCGTCGAACGCGAAGCAGACGGGGTTCTGGAACTGCGGCTCCGCCGCCCAGACGGTCGCCTTCAGTCCGCCCTCGATCTGCGCCCGCGCGGCCCCCGACTCCGGCGAATTCTCGGCCTTCTTCTTCTGCTTCTTCTCCTCCTCCGGCGGCACGGCGAACGCCACCAGGCCGAGGAGCGCGACGACGGCCAGCGAGCGGATCCAGCGGGACATGACGACTCCGAAACGCGGACGAGGCAGGTCCGTACAGCGTATCGCGTCCGGGCGCATCGGACAACGAATCTCGGAAGCCGTTCGGTACCGGGCAAGTTGACCGACGATAAACCGACGATTATGATCCACGGTAACTTATGCGCAACGGGAGGCCACCATGACCGCCGACGAACTGCGAAGCGTGCGCGAGGCCCACCCGTTTCGGCCGTTCACCGTTCACTTGGCCGACGGCCGCCAATACCGCATCCACCACCGCGACTACCTCTCGATGTCGCCCGGCGGACGGACGGTCATCGTGTATGGCGAGAAGGACGCTTTCAGCATTCTCGATCTGTTGCTCATCACGGAAGTGTCCGTCGAGCCGCCCGCCGCGCCGACGGCCCAGCCGGTTCTCGAAGCGTAGCGGCCGTGCAATCCGTCCAACCGGCACAGGTTTCCGCGCGGTCGAACCAATTTTAATCCCTTCACGGAACGGTAGCCGTTAGAATCGAATTCGACGATCCGCCGCCATTTCACCGTCTCGAGTTTCATCATGCGACGCCGTCGTCCCGGTTTCACGCTCATCGAACTCCTCGTCGTGATCGCGATCATCTCGATCCTGATCGGCCTGCTTCTGCCGGCCGTGCAGAAGGTGCGCGAGGCCGCCGCCCGCACCCAGTGCGTCAACAACCTCAAGCAGCTCGGCCTCGCGCTGCACGGCTTCCACGACTCGAACAACGTCTACCCCGCCTCCGGCTGGACGGTCGCCGGGCCGGGCAACCCCGCCGGCAAATATGTCGGCTGGCGGCCGCTGACGCTGCCGTACATCGAGCAGGAGAACCTCCAGAAGCTCTACGATTTCAAGGTGAATTGGTGGGAAGGGACGAACCCGACCGCCGGCGCGGTGCCGGTGAAGACCTATCAGTGCCCGAGCGTGCCTCAGCGCGCCGAGGTCCTGAGCGCGATCGCGAAGTCGCCGCGGCCGGCGATGACCTTCACGAACGCGCTCCAGCCGACCGACTACGAAGCGATCATGGGCGTGCAGCCGGCGTCGATCAACCCGCACCTCGCGAACACGTCCTTCTACAACGCCGGCAACCGCTTCTCGGTGATGTCGCGGAACTCGCGCACGACGATGGTGTCGATCCTCGACGGCACGTCGAACACGATCATGGTCGTCGAGACCGGCGCGCGGCCGCTCGTCTACAACGGCCGCAGCGCGAACCCGGGCCTCAGCAACGATCAGGGGATCGGCTGGATCGACAGCGAAGGGCCGTTCAGCCTCGACGGCGCGAGCGCCGACGGAACGGTCGAAGGCTGTGGCGTGAATTGCAATGTCGCGATGAACAAGCGGAACAACAACGAGCCGTACGCGTTCCACGGCGGCGGCGGGAATTGTCTGTTCGCCGACGGCCACGTGCAGTTCGTCCGTGATTCGATCCCGCTCACGACGATGGCCACGCTCTGCACGATGAACGCGGGCGAAGTCGTGGGGGACTACTGATCGTTGAGCGGCGAGGCGCGGTCTTCCGTGCCGAGCGCGTCATGTCGATTGACATCGGCCCCGCGCTCTCCTCCGCGGACTCCGCTTCGCCGCTCAACCTCGTTACTTCTTCACCTTCGCCGCGTCGACGACCGTCATGTTCCCGTAGCCCGTCGGCCACTTCGACTCCACGACCGCCTGGCCGACGTATTCGGCCTCGCTCAACTCGGCCTTCCAGTCCTTCGCCAACTTATCGTCCGCGTCCAGATACACTTTCATCAAATACTTCCCCGGCGACAGCTCCGGCCGGCTCGCCTTCCATCGCTTGGCGTCGGCCGAACCAGGCGTCGTCAGCAGCGTCAGGTTGTGCTGCCAGAGCTTGCCGCCGCCCCACACTTTGCGGTCGGTCGTGGCGATCGGCTCGGCGTCCCACTTTCCGTCCTTCGCGTTCCAGGCGAAGAGCGTCACGGCCACGTACTTGTCGGCCCAGGCCGGCGGCGTGTTCTGGATCTTCAGCCACGACTGCGTGCCGAACTGCACCTGCTTCGGCGTCTTCGGCAGCTCGTCGGCCTTGGAATACGCCCCCGTCACGACGGCCGCGTAGTCGTCCAGGAAACTCCGGAACGCCTTGTAGCCCTGATCGCCGACGAGGAACTTCACGCCGCCGCCGTGCGAGATTTCGTCGTTCAACGGTTTGAGGAGCAGCTTGCTGCGCTCCGGTTTCTTGGTATCCATGAGTCGCGTTCGCGCCAGGTACGCGAGCGTCTCCTCGGCCGTCGGGCGGATCCAGGCCATGTGCTCGCCGACCGACTCCGTCGGCTTCTTCTTCGCCCGCTCGGCGGCGCCGTCCTCCGTATGGCAGCTCGCGCAGCGGAAGCGCAGCGCCCAGACGGTGTTCTCGAACGACACCAGCACGCGGTCCTTCCGCGCGTGCCGGATCACCGCGTCCGGCTTCGCCGGCTTCGCCAACGACTCCGCCTTCAGCTTCGGCGCGGTGCGCAGAGTCTTGTCGGCCGCGCTCGCCTGGATCCAGGCGGCGAACGCCTCGCGTTCCGCCGCGCGGTTCTTCTGCTGGATGTCGGTCGCCTTCTTGGCGTCCTTGCCCATGTCGATGAGATGCAGGATCTTCGACTTTTCCGGATGATCGAGATCAATCAATCCCTGGTCGCGCAAGGACAGGAACGTCTCGCGGTGCGTCGGCCGGATGTAGTCCTTGAGGTCCACGCCGCCGAGGTGGCACCGCGTGCAGCTCGACGGATTCGGGGATTGGAAGATCGGTTCGATCCGCTTCGCGAAGAGTTCCTCCGGCGACTCGGCGCGCGCGGCGGGGACGAACGCAAGCAGGGCGAAGAGCGCGAGGCGCATGGAAGGCTTCCCGGTGGTATCGCGAGGGCGTTCGATCGGAGGTGATTGTAGCGACGCCGGCGCTACGGCGCGGGGATGAGCACTTTCAGGCCGAGTTCGCCCGCCTTCACGTAGGCGTGCCGCGATTGCAGCAGGCAGACGACCTGATCGCGCATTTCGGTCGCGCGGCGGTTCGCCTCGTCGCGCTCCTTGGTGAGCTGGGCGCGGAGCTGGGGCGCGGCGTCGGGCGCGATCGCCACGGCGCTCGCCTTCTGGCGCGACTTGCCGTACTCGCGCGTGAGGATCGCGAGCATGTCGTTCGGCCGCAGCCAGCCTTCGCAGCGCTCGACGCGGCCGCTCGTCGGGTCGGTGATCTCGAGCACGTCGAGGCTGATGACCCAGCCGGGGACGTCGAAGGCGCCGACGAAGACGCCGCAGGCGATGTCGTGGTCGAAGCGCATCTTGCCGCTGGCGGAGAGCTGGACGCCCGAGAGCTTCGCGCCCGCCGGGGGCGCGGCGCCGACGGCCGGGGTGCGCGCGGTGGAGGGTTTCGCGACCGCGCCCGACGGCGCGGGCGTGTCGGTCGTCGCCCCTTTTTTGGCGAAGAGCGGACCGGACGGTCGATTGCGGTTGTTCCAGATGTTGTTCACGGCTCACCGGCAGGCGAGAATACCACCGGACGAAACGTAGTACAGAATTCCCGCGCGGCAAAATGTTCTTGGGCGCGAGAATTCCGCCGGAGGCGCAACGATGCCGACGACCCGCGAGAGCCTGGAAGCCGCCCTGGCGGCGGACCCGGAGAACGTCGCGCTGCACTCGGCCTACGCGGACCTCCTCATCGAGGAAGGCGACCCGCGGGGGGAGTACATCCGGCTGGAGTTGATACTGGAGGACGATGGGCTGACGGAAGGCGAACGAAAGGAATCAATGCGACGGGCCAAGGAAATACTCCACGCACACAAACGGAAATGGTTGGGACCTATCCTGAAAGACAACGTCAAAGTCTCGTGGATCCGCGGTTGGATCGATGCACTCATTATTTCCCATGTCCGCGAAAGCGACATTGTGAAAATCCTTCGATGCCCCACGATTCGACTCTTGCGATTCGTTCATCTGCACAGTGGGAGGCTATACTCGGAGCACATAATTCGTAACCTCGCTCCGATTCCGTTTCGCAATCTGAGACTCGACCACTTTCAGCGCTTTGGCGACAGGTTAATCGAATTATTATTGGAAAATAACGTCGTTGATCGCCTGGAATCGTTGGCGCTCAATGACTGTTCGATCACGGATGAAGGTGCGATCTGTCTTTCGGGATCATCACAGATTCACAAATTGAAATCGCTCTCGCTCGAATACAACTTCCTCACCCCCATCGGCGTCGCCGCGCTCGCGGAGGTCGGGTTCGTGGTGGGGAAGCAGCGCGACAACCCCGGCTGGAACGCCGACGCCGACTGACCCTCAACGCTTCTTTTTCCGCTTGGGTTCCTTCGGTCCGCCGGACATCACGCTCAAGAGGTCCCACCCCTCGCAATCGACGGCGTTCCACTTCAACATCGCCCAGCCTACGACGGCGCCCACCAGCGCGCCGCTCAGGTGCAGCACCGGCGTCGTCGGCCCGAAGCCGGTCAACCAGACCAGCACGATCTCCCAGAGCACGAACAGGGCCGCGAAGACGGCGATCGGCAGATCGACGACGAACGGCCGGAAGACGATCAGCCCGGCGACGGTGACGTCGTTCTTCGGCGCCCAGAACATGGCGATGCAGACGAGGCCGAACAGGATCGCCGAGGCGCCGTACGACCCGCCCTCCCCGCCGGTGGACATGATCGCCTGTTCGACGCCGCACTGGACGAAGCCGATGCCGAGGTACAGCGGCAGGAACACGAGCGGCCCGACCTTGCCTTCGACGACGAGGCCGAAGGTCCAGAGGAAGATCATGTTGCCGATCAGGTGCATCAACCCGCCGTGGATGAAGTTCGAGGTGATCCACTGGAGCGGGTGCAGGCCGTCGCCGTATTGCAGGATCAAGCCTTGCAGGTCGCCCTTGGAGGCGCCGAGCACGCCGACGAAAGCGAAGACGTTGACGACGATGAGGCCGATGGTGACGAACGGGAAGTGGTAGATCGGCGCATCGGTGCGGATGGGGATCATCATGGGCGGACTCGCGGTCGGGAGGTTCGGCGCGCGAAGGATATAGTAGCGGCATGAGCGAGCGCGAGGCCCTGTACGCCGCGGTGCGGGCGGACCCGGACGCCGACGCGCCGCGGCTGGTGTACGCCGACTGGCTCGAGGAGCACGCGCCGGGCGAGTCCGACCAGGCGCGGGCGCGCTTCATCCGCGGCGAGATCGACGCCGAGACCGCCGATGAGCCGCGGCGCACGGCGCTCCAGGCGGACGCCGCGAAACTCTTCAATCGCTTCGGACGGATTTGGAACCTCGAACTGCCGACGTGGGACGAGTGGTACGACAGCGCGCTCGTCTATCGCCGCGGCTTCCCGTTCCAACTGCGGACGAACTTCCGCAAGCTGCACTACGGCGGCGGCCGGCTCTTCGAAGCCGCGCCGATCCAAAGCCTCGCCGTCGCGTCGCGCGATGGCCGGCCCGTCTGGTATCCGTCGCTTTTCGAGCCGATCGCCGGTGTGCTGCCCGATCTCGGCCGCATCCGCGAATTCGAGATCGGCCCGATGGTGCGCCTCGGCGGCAGCGGCGAAGGCGTGCGGCTGACGTTTCAAATCGTCGCGCGCTACCCGTCCCTCGCGAACCTGCGCCGGCTCTCGCTCGCCGGCTGCACCCTCGACGACGACAGCGTGCGCCTGCTCGAGCGCGCCCTGCGCGACGCGGTGTTCCGGGACGCGCTCGAGGAGCTGGACCTCTCGGACAACCTGATCCGCGCCGACGGCGCGACGATGCTGAGCACGCTGACGGGCTTGAAGTCGTTGAAGATCTTGGACCTCGCCAACAACCCGCTGACGCCGCTGGGCGCGCGGATGCTCCGCAACCACTTCGGCGAGCGGGCGCTCCTGTAGGTCGGGCCGAGTCTTCGAGGCCCGACGCCGTGGACGAAACCCTGTCGGGCCTCGCGGACTCGGCCCGACCTACAATGTCCCCGCCCTTTCCGGTCCGCTTTTTCCCCCACGGAGCCGATCATGCTGAAGCGTTCTCTCGTCGCCGCCGTCGCCGTCGCGTTCGGATTCGGCGTCGCCATCGCGGCCGACGCCATCAAGCTCGAACTCAAGAACTTCAAACTCAAGCCCGCCTTCGACGGCGGCGCCGACCTCGTCGGCCACGACGAAGGCGAGAATCGCCTCTTCTTCTACGCCAACGGCTCCGGCACCTGCGAAGTCAAGATCCCCGACGACGGCGAATACACCATCAAGCTCGACATGGGATGCACGAAGGCCGAGAAGGACTACGCCCAGATCAAGCTCGCCGTCGGCGACACCGTCGTGAAGGACAAGTTCGACCTGACGACCGAGGACCAGAAGGAATACACCTTCACCGCGAAGCTGAAGAAGGGCGAATCGAAATTGACGGTGACGTTCCTCAACGACAAGTTCAAGGAGGGGGAATACGACTTGAACTTCTTCCTCTACAAGGCGTCGATCGAGAAGAAATGAGTGGAGAAAGCCCCGCCACAAAGCCCCGCGACGGCCGGCGCGGGGCTTTCTGGCGGGGCTTTCTGGTTGCGATTCCTTCATTTCCCGGTTATCTTGCACCCATCTGCCGGTCGTCACATTCGAGTGCTGTCATGCTCCGTCTCCTCGGCCGCCCCGCGCGGGCTTGCGACGGCCTCTCCCGCCGCGACCTCCTGCGCGCCGGCTCGCTCGCGCTCGTCGCCGGCCTGCCCGCGCAAGCGCGATCGCTCCCCCGCAAAGCCAAGGCCGTCATCCTCATCGACCTCTTCGGCGGGCCGAGCCACATCGACACCTTCGACCCGAAGCCGGACGCGCCGGCCGAAATCCGCGGCGAATTCGGCACCATCCCCACCACACTCCCCGGCATCCGCGTCACGGAGCACATTCCGAACCTCGCGAAGCGCCTCGACCGCACCACGCTCATCCGCACCGTCTCGCACCGGTACAACAGCCACAATCCGTACGGCGTCATGACCGGCTTCGACGGCGGCGACGACCGCACCGACTACTACTCGAAGCCGACGAACCACCCCAGCATGCCGTCGGTGGCGCAGTATTTCGGCGTCGGCGTCGGCCGCGAACTGCCGGGCTACGTCATGCTCCCCGCGCTGCCCGGCTACAGCCAGGGCCTGCGCCGCGCCGGCCCCTACGGCGGCTACCTCGGCCCGAAGTACGATCCGCTCTTCAGCCTGTGCGAGCCGAAGTGGCCGCGCGTCGTCACCGATTCGCTCTCGTATTTCTACGACCACACGCTCGTCGCCGGCGGCGAGCCGACGCTGCCCAAACTCGACGGCGGCGTGACGCTCGACGCCCTCAATAGCCGCCGCACGCTGGTGGAGCAGCTCGACGCCGCCGAGCGCACGATCGAAGCCGGCTCGCTGGCGGACAAGCGCCGCGCCGCCTTCGACATCCTCACGTCGCCGAAGGCGAAGGTCGCGTTCGACCTCGGTCGCGAAGACCCCCGCACGCGCGACCGCTACGGCCGCGACCTCTTCGGCAACTGCGTCCTGCTCGCGCGCCGGCTCGTCGAGGCCGGCGTCACCTTCGTCACCGTCCACACCGAGGCGAAGGGGAGCGGCCACTGGGATACCCACAACAACAACTTCAAGCTCCTGAAGCACGTGCTGCTGCCGTTCCTCGACCGCGCCGTGCCGGCGCTGATCGACGACCTGACCGAGCGCGGCCTGTTCGACGACGTACTGGTGATGGTGCACGGCGACATGGGCCGCACGCCGAACGTGAACAAGGCCGCCGGCCGCGACCACTGGCCGCAGTGCGGCTTCTGCCTCCTCTTCGGCGGCGGCGTGAAGCAAGGCTACGTCCACGGCACGTCCGACAAGATCGCCGCCTATCCGAAGGATCATCCCGTCTCCGCCGGCGACATCGCCGCCACGTTCTACCACCTCGTCGGCGTCGACCCCGAAGCGACGGTGCCGGACCACGCGAACCGGCCCTACCCGATCAACCACGGCGGGAGCGTGGTGAACGCGGTGCTGGCGTGAGTCGGCTATAATCGCGGGTGGAGGAAAAGAGATGCCGATCCACGATTGGACCCGCGTATCCCACGGCACGTTCCACGACTTGCACGTCGCCTGGTGCGGCGAGCTTCGCACTCGGCTCAACGACGGCGTTCTGCCGCCGGACTACTACGCCCAGGCCGAGCAGATCGCCGGCCCGCTAGGCCCCGACGTGTTGACGCTTCAAATGAATGGCGCGCCGGACGCTGAGAGCAACGGCGCGTGGAACCCCGCGGGCGATACAGGGGGCGTCGCGATCGCCACCGCGAAGCCCCGCATCCGGCTCGTCGATGAAGGCGAAATGAACGACTACGTTCTCAAACGCCGGACCATCGTCATCCGGCACACGAGCGGCGACCGAATCGTCGCGCTGCTCGAAATCGTGTCCCCCGGCAACAAGTCGTCCCAGCACGCCATGCGGAAGTTCGTCGAGAAGGCGGCCGAAGCGCTCTACCGCGGCTTCCACTTGCTCCTCGTCGATCTCTTTCCGCCGACGCCGCGCGATCCCGACGGCATCCACTCCGCGATCTGGCACGAATTCAACGACAAGGCCTTCGCATTGCCAAAAGACTCGCCGCTGACGTTGGCATCCTATTCGGCCGGGAATCCGAAGCGCGCCTACGTCGAGCCAACCGCCGTCGGGCGGGTATTGGCCGAGATGCCGCTGTTCCTCACGGAAGAGCGCTATGTCAACGTGCCGCTGGAAGAAACGTACCTCGCCGCCTATCGGGGCGTGCCGAAGAAGTACAAGTCGGTCCTCGAAGCGTGACTATCCCCCGATCGCGTGCATCGTCCTAAGCGGCTTCACGAATTTCGCGGAATTGATCTCGTGGCCTTCCCACTTCGCGGCCACGTTGCGGCGGATCGTGTCCGCGATCGCCGCGTCCGTGCCCTCGCGTCGCAGCAGCGCTTTCACGTCCATTTCGTCGAGCGCGAAGAGGCAGTTGCGGACCTTGCCGTCGGCCGTCAGGCGAATGCGGTTGCAGCTCTTGCAGAACGGCCGCGACACCGACGCGATGATGCCGATGCGGCCTCGGCCATCGGCGTAGTCGAACTCCATCGCCGGGGCGCGCGGGTCGTAGTCCGGCGATGGCGCGAGCGGCGAGACTTCGCGTTCCAGCAGTTCCAGCAGCTCGTGCGCGAGGAAGCACTTCGCGCGCTCCCACGCCTCCGCGCCGATCGGCATGTACTCGATGAAGCGCAGCTCGAAGCCGTTCTCGCGACAGTATTGTGCGAGCGGGACGGCATCGTGTTCGATGAATCCGCGGATCGCGACGGCGTTCAGCTTGATCGCGAAGCCGAGCGCCTTGGCTTCCTCCAAACCGGCGAGTACGGCGTCGAGACCGTCGCGCCGCGACAGCTCGCGGAAGCGGCCGGCGTCCAGCGTATCGAGCGAAACGTTGAGTCGCGTCAATCCCGCCTCGCGCAGGGAGGCGGCCTGACCCTTCAGAAGAATACCGTTCGTCGTGAGGCCGATGTCCGTGATGCCGGAAATGGGAACGAGCAGGCGGACGAGCTTGTGCAGGTCCTTGCGCATCAGCGGTTCGCCGCCGGTGAGGCGGAGCTTGGTCACGCCGAGCGGCGCGGCGACGCGCACGAACTTCGCGATCTCCTCGAAGCTGAGGAGTTCGCCGCGGTCGAGGAACGTCACGTCTTCCGGCATGCAGTAGACGCATCGCAGGTTGCAGCGATCCGTGACGGAAATCCGCAGGTTGTCGTGAACGCGGCCGAAGGAGTCGATCAGCATGGTATTCAGTTTAGCCGCGAGGCGGAATCTTCGGAGTCGAGCGCGGCGGTTGCAGTGCCAAAAGTTGAATTCGCGGGGAGTCCGTTTAGCCGCGAGGCGCAGTCTTCGGAGCCGAGCGCGTCACGCGGTCAGTTCGCGGTGAAAGTTGAATTCCGTCTTTGGCCCACCGAGTTATTCTAGTTCGGTCGCAGGCCCACCGCGCTCGGCTCCGAAGACTGCGCCTCGCCGCTAAACGAGTTTCTCCAACACGATGTCCGCGACCTTCACGCAGTCGGCGTCGTCGTGATCCGTCAGCGCCGCGAAGTTCGCGGTCATCCGCCGATTCGCGATCTTCAAGAAGTACCGCCCCGCCGACACGTTGGCATGCACGTCGTCGCTCGGGTTCGCCAATAAATGATCCAGTCGCGAGAGCACGCACGCCGAGACGTAGAGGTCGATCGCGATGTCCGCGATCCGCTCGTGGATGAGCTGTGCCTGCACGAACTTCGTCTCGTCCTTCAGCCGCAGGAAGACGTGCGGCAGCTCCAGGCCGAATTTCTTCACCTGCTTCGCGAAGGCCGTCACCTCGTCGTCGAGCTTCGCGCTCTTCACCGGCACGCTCGGCGTGCTGGCCCACGGGATCACGAGCTGCGTGCCGACGCCGAGCGCCGCGCCGATCTTGCGGAAGCTCCAGCGCCCGCCGAGCATGTCGTCTCGCAGTTGCTTCAGATACTCCCCCGGTGCCCGACAGCCGACCACGGCCACGAACGCCTTCAGCACGTCGTTCGCCCCTTCGCCGATCAGGTTGATCCGCGCGTCGCGCATCCAGCGCTCGTAGGGCTGGTCGCTGAAGTACGCCTTGCCGCCAAAGATCTGGATGCAATCGTTCACGATCGTCCAGAGGTGTTCCGTCGAGAAGACCTTGAGCATCGCCGTCTCGAGCATGAAGTCGTCGTGCGCGCCGTCGATCCCGGCGGCGCAGACGGCCGTGGCCGCCTCCATCGCGAAGGCGTGCGCCGCCGCGAAGGCGATCTTCTTTTTCACCAGCTCGAATTCGGAGAGCGTCTGCTGGAACTGCTTGCGGGTCTTGGCGTGCTTGGTCATCGCCTCGATGCAGGCCTTCGCGTGGCCGGTGCAGCTCGCGCCGAAGGTCACGCGGCCGAAGTCCAGCACCGTGAGCGCGACCTTGAGGCCCTTGCCCATCGGCCCGAGCACGTTCGCCTTCGGCACGCGCATGTTCGTGAAGCGGAGCTTCCCAGTGGCGGTGCCGCGGATGCCGCACTTCTCGGCCCGCACTTCGAGTACCTCGAACCCCGGCAGATCGGGCGTCACGATGAACGCCGTCACCTTGCTCTTGCCGTCCTTGTCGGGTGTGCGCGCCATCACCGTCAGCACGTCCGCGATGCCGCCGTTGGTGATGTAGTGCTTCGTGCCGTTCAGGATGAAGTCGTCGCCGTCGGGCGTCGCCGTCGTCTGCACGTTCCCGGCGTCCGACCCCGCCTCCGGCTCCGTCAGCGCGAACGCCGCGATCTTCCGCGCCGCCACGAGGTCCGGCAGCCAGCGGTCCTGCTGCTCCTTCGTGCCGAAGAGGAGCAGCGCCCGGATGCCGATGCTGTGGTGGGCGTTCACGAACACGGCGGTGCTGGAGCAGTGCCCGCCGAGGATCTCCATGATGCGCAGGTACTGCTGCTGGTTGAACGCGAGGCCGCCGTACTCGCGCGGCGCGGTCATGCCGAGAACGCCGAGGTCGGCGAGGCCGCGCACCACCGAGTCGGGGATCGTCGCCTCGCGGTCGATCCGCATGTGGTCGATGCGGTCCTTCGCGAACTGGCGCACCTTGCTCGCGGCGGTGCTGGCGAGATGCTCCTGGTCCGGCGAGAGGCGCGGGTAGGGGAACACGAGGTCGCCGCGGACCTTACCGAAGAAGAGCGCCTTGGCGAAGCCGAGCTGGTCGACCGCGCCGAGGAGTTCTTCGACGTCCTTCTTCTGCTCCGCGACCTGCGCCGCCGTGAGGGCCATGGGGAATCTCCGCCGCGAGAGGGGCAGTGCATTGTAGGGGACGGCGCGGCGGATCGAATTTGAAATTGTACCGGCCCGTTGAGCCGCGAGGCGGAGTCGCGGAGCCGAGCGCGGCCGCTTGCAAAGTGGCGCTCGGCGCGGGCGGCAATCTCGGGTAGAATGACGATCCGCGATTGCTTCGGAGGTCAACCCGTGACGACGTTGTCCCAGGAATTGATCGAACAAGGAATGCGATTGGCCCCCGAAGAACGGGAGCGCTTCGCGAACCTGTTGCTGGAGAGCCTTGAGGACGAAGAAGCCGAAGACCCCGAGCTTCAAGCGGAAATCCAGCGTCGCTGGGACCGCTACGAGAGCGGGGAGGAGCCGGCGATCCCGCTCGAAGACTTCCTGACCGAATTGCGGCAACGGATCGAAGCCCGGAAGTCGGTATGAACTATCGCATTCATCCCACGGCTCGAAACGATTTCAACCGCGCAGAAAAACGGTTGGAAGACGAACATCCAGGATATGGCACGGCGTTCATGGAGTTGGTCAACGAAGGCATCCGGGCCGTGATTGCCAACCCCGTCATGTACCCGCGAACGATGGACGGCCCCAAGAGATTGGAAACTCGCGAGTATTACATCAAACGTTTCAAGTACCGATTGATCTACGTCGTCCAGCCGAATGAACTCGTGTTCATCGCCGTTCATCACGCCTCCCGCCGTCCGAGTTCCTGGATTCACCGCACTCGCAGATTGAACTGATACATTGAGACCTCCCCCATGCATTCCCCCCTCGCCCGTCGGTGGTTCCTCCAGCAATGCGGCGTCGGCCTCGGCACCGCGGCGCTCGGAACGCTGCTCGCCAACGATGGCTATGCCAATGACCTGACCGCGAAGGTCCCGCACTTCGCGGCGAAGGCGAAGCGCGTCATCTTCCTCTTCCAGGCCGGCGCGCCCAGCCATCTCGAACTGTTCGACAACAAACCCGAACTTGCGAAACAGGACGGCAAGCTCCCGCCGCCCAAGCTCCTTGAAGGCTACCGGGCCGCGTTCATCAACCCGAACTCGAAGTGCCTCGGACCGAAGTTCAAGTTCGCGAAGCACGGCCAATCGGGTGCGGAACTCTCCGAACTGCTGCCGCACACGGCGAAGATCGCGGACGACATCGCCATCGTGCGCTCGATGGTGACGGACGCGTTCAACCACGCCCCGGCCCAGTGCATGATGAACACGGGCGCCATGCAGTTCGGCCGGCCGAGCTTCGGCGCGTGGACGCTCTACGGCCTCGGCCAGGATTCGAAGGACCTGCCGGGGTTCGTCGTCTTCTCCACCGGCGCCAAGGGGCCGTCCGGCGGCAACGCCTGCTGGGGATCGGGATTCCTGCCGACGCTCTACAACGGCGTCCAGTTCCGTGGCGGCGCGGAGCCGGTGCTCTTCCTCAACAACCCCGCCGGCGTCGACGCGGCCGCCCAGAAGGCCTCCTTCGATTCCGTCAACGCCCTCAACAAGCTCCGCCTCGACTCCGTCGGCGATCCCGAAATCGCCACGCGCATCAGCAGCTACGAGATGGCCTACCGGATGCAGCGCGCCGCGCCGGAGGTGATGGACATCGCGAAGGAGGACAAGAAGACGCTGGAGGCTTACGGGGCCGAGCCGGGCAAGAACACCTACGCGAACGCCTGCCTACTCGCGAGACGATTGGTCGAGAAGGGGGTCCGCTTCGTGCAGATCTACCACGAAGCGTGGGACCAGCACGGCAACCTCGTGAACGACCTGAAGAAGAACTGCAAGAACACCGACCAGGCCTCGGCGGCGCTCATCACCGACTTGAAGCAACGCGGGATGCTGGACGACACGCTGGTGATCTGGGGCGGCGAGTTCGGCCGCACGCCGATGGTGCAGGGCGGCTCCGACGGCCGCGACCACCATCCGAACGCCTTCACCTACTGGCTGGCCGGCGGCGGCATCAAGGGCGGCCAGACGATCGGCAAGACCGACGACTTGGGTTTCAACGCGGTGGAGGACAAGGTCCACGTCCACGACCTGCACGCGACGCTGTTGCACTTACTCGGCTTCGACCACACGAAGCTGACGTTCAAGTTCCAGGGCCGCCCGTTCCGCCTGACCGACGTGCACGGGACCGTGGTGAAGAAGCTGCTGGGGTGAAACTCGACGGCCCGATAAGATGATCGAAGAATCACCCACCGGGAGCGAATCTCCCGGTGGCGGGACCGCATGACGCGGCCCGCGTTCCGAGGCACGGCCGCAGATGAACGAACCACCCTCTCCCCCCGACGCCGAGATCGTGCCGCCGCCGGTCGAGGTGCGCCTCCAGCGGATCGAGGATTCGCGGCCGGCGCCGGCGCCCCTCGCGCCGACGCCAAGCGAAGAGCAGCTCGCGGATCGCCTCCTGCAGATCATCCTGGCCAAGACGGCGGAGCACCGTGCCGCGAACGGCGCCGCCCCCGCCGGCCTCGTGCCGCCGGAGAAGATGTACGGTGCCGCGAAGCCGATCCCGCCGGAGATCGGCCTGCCGAATGGACAGAGCCTCTGGAAATTCTTCGTCGCCGGCATCCTCGGCGAAATCAAGACCGTCGCCCGCATGTACTTCGACCCGCGCTACCGCCTCAGCCGCGTCGGGCAGATCGGCGTGCCGGTACTCCTCGTCCTCTACGTCGCGAACTACTTCTTCTGGAACTTCACCTGCGCCCTGCCGATCGTGCCGCAGGTGGCCGAACGGATCATGTACATCCCGCTGACGCTCGCGCTGTATAAAGTGCTGGTCCGCGAGGTGGCCCGGTATCGGGAAGTGCTGGCTTACTTGGCGCGATATGGGTGAACCCAATTCGGAATGCGGAATTCGGAATGCGGAATGAAAACCCGGTCTTGGATTTCACTCCGCACTCCGCACTCCGCACTCCGCACTCCGAGAATTCCATGATCCGATTGGGCGTCAACATCGATCACGTCGCGACCGTGCGGCAGGCGCGGCGCGGCGCGGAGCCCGATCCGGTGGCCGCCGCCGTGCTCGCCGAACTCGGCGGCGCCGACGGCATCACGATCCACCTCCGCGAAGACCGCCGGCACATCCAGGACCGCGACCTGTTCGCCCTGCGGCAGACGGTCCACACGCGCCTGAATCTCGAGATGGCCTGCTCGGACGCGATCGTCGCGCTCGCCTTGCAAACCAAGCCGGACGAGGCGACGCTCGTGCCGGAGAAACGCCAGGAGCTGACGACCGAGGGCGGCCTCGACGTGGCCGCAAACCTCGACGCGGTGCGGAAGACCGTCGGCGACCTGAAGGCCGGCGGCATCCTCGTTTCGCTCTTCATCGACGCTGACATCGAGCAGGTGGACTTGGCGAAGGCGGTCGGCGCCGACGCGATCGAGTTCCACACGGGAACGTACGCCGAGGCGCGCGGGGCGAAGGTGGCGGACGAATTGGCGAAGCTGCACGCGGCCGCCGTCCACGCGACGCGCGCCGGGCTGCACGTCCACATGGGCCACGGACTGGACTACCGCAACGTGCGGCCGATCGTGCGCATCCCCGGCGTGGAGGAGTTGAACATCGGCTTCAGCATCGTGGGCCGCGCGCTGATGGTCGGCATGGAGCGCGCCGTGCGCGATATGAAATGCGCCATGACCGTTTAGCGGGGGGGGGGGGGGGGGGGGGGGGGGGGGGGGGGGGGGGGGGGGGGGGGGG
>CAYVRB010000092.1:0-19861 GCA_964453375.1 uncultured Alcaligenaceae bacterium | reverse complement strand
CGCCGTCGCGCAGCGCCTCGGCGGGGCGAAGCCGGCGCCGCGCACGCCGACATACCTGCCGATGGTCTCCAGCCTGCAGACATCGCAGGACCTGATCGTCGATCCCAAACCGCTACTCGTCGGCGAACGGACCAACACCAACGGCTCGAAGAAGTTCAAGCAGCTCCTCGAAAAGGACGACTGGCACGGCCTCGTCGAGATGGCCCAGGAGCAGGAGCGCGAAGGGGTTCACCTGCTGGACGTCTGCGTGGACTACGTCGGCCGCGACGGCGTGCGGGACATGAAGGAGGTCATCAAGCGTTACAACGCCGTGCTGACCAAACCGATGATGCTCGACAGCACCGAGGTGCCGGTCATCGAGGCGGCGCTCAAGCTCTGCTCCGGCAAGACGATCATCAACAGCATCAACCTCGAGGACGGCCGCAAGACGCTCGACCCGAAGACGAAGCTCGCGAAGAAGTACGGCGCCGGCCTCGTCGCGCTGACCATCGACGAGAAGGGCCAGGCCGACACGGCCGAGTGGAAATTCGAAGTCGCCAAGCGGATGTACGACATCGTCGTGAACGAATACGGCATCCCGCCGACGGACCTGATGTTCGACACGCTCGTCTTCCCGCTCAGCACGGGTCAGGAGCAGACGCGGAAGTCCGCCATCGCCACGTTCGAATCGATCCGGCTCATCAAGCAACACCTGCCGGGGGCGCTCACGCATCTCGGGCTCTCGAACTGCTCCTTCGGCCTGAACCCGTTCACGCGGCAGGTGCTGAACTCCGTCTACCTGCACTACGCCATCGAGTACGGCCTCGACTCGGCGATCCTGCACGCGGCCAAGATCATGCCGCTGGCGAGCATCGACGAGCAGGGGAAGGAACTCTGCCGGCGATTGCTCTTCGACGAACGGGTCTTCGACGCGGCCGGGAATTGCATCGAAGACCCGCTCCAGATGCTGATCGAACACTACGCGGACAAGAAGGGCGTGAAGAAGGAGGCCCAGTCGCTCGGCGACAGTGTCGAGGAGCGGCTGAAGCAGGCGATCATCCAGGGCCGCCGCGAGACGCTCGTGGCGGACCTGGACCTCGCCCGCGCGAAGTATTCGCCCATCGACATCATCAACAAGATCCTGCTCGACGGCATGAAAGTCGTCGGCGACCTCTTCGGCAGCGGGCAGATGCAGCTCCCGTTCGTGCTGCAATCGGCCGAGGTGATGAAGGCCGCCGTCGCGTACCTCGAGCCGTTCATGGAAAAGGTCGAGGGGCAGGAGAAGGGGAAAATCGTGCTGGCGACCGTGAAGGGCGACGTCCACGACATCGGCAAGAACCTCGTGGACATCATCCTCACGAACAACGGCTACAAGGTGTTCAACATCGGCATCAAGCAACCGGTGGACGCGATGATCTCCGAGTTCCAGAAGTCCGACGCCGACGCCATCGGCATGAGCGGCCTGCTGGTGAAGTCGACGGTCATCATGAAGGAGGACCTCGTCACGCTCAACGAGCGCGGCCTCGATCCGCCGGTGATCCTCGGCGGCGCCGCGCTGAACCGGAGGTACGTCGAGAAGGACCTGCGCGAGATCTATCGCGGCCAGCTCTTCTACGGCGAGGACGCCTTCGACGGCCTGCGGATCATGGACGACATCGTCGCGAAGAAGAAGATCGCCAGCGTCGGCAGCGTGGCGCTGAAGGGCGTTTTGAAGTCGACATCCAAGAAAGACAATACGTTTAGCGGCGACGCGAAGCGGAGCGCGAAAGATTTGCACGCGCCGAAGCTCGATCTCCCGCCGCGCGCCCCGAACCTGCCGCGAAGCCCCGACATTCCCGCGCCGCCGTTCCTCGGCTCGCGCGTCGTCGAAGGCGTTCCGATGTCCGCCGTATTTCCTTACCTGAACGAGTTGACTCTCTTCAGCACGCAGTGGAGTTTCGTGAAGGGCGGCGTCGATCCGAAGGTCTACGCGCAGCAGATCGAATCGACGGCGCGGCCGGCGCTCGAACGCCTGAAGGCGATGTGCCTGAGCGAGAACATCCTGCGGCCGAAGGCGACCTACGGCTTCTTCCCGGCGGCCTCCGACGGGCAGACGCTCACGGTCTACGCCGAGGACGGCCGTACGGTCCGGCAGCGGTTCGCCTTCCCGCGCCAGGAGTACGGCGACTACCTCTGCCTCAGCGACTTCGTCGAACCGCTCCGCGACGGCGGGCCGATCGACTACGTCGGCTTCCTGGCCGTCACGGTCGGACCCGAAGTGACGCGCGTCTGCAACGAACTGCGAGCGGCGAACAAGTATCAGGACTACCTCTTCCTCCACGGCCTCGGCGTCGAATCGGCGGAAGCGTTCGCCGAATTCTTCCACAAACGGATGCGCGCCGAGTGGGGCATCGGCGGCCAGGACTCGCCGACGATCCAAAAGCTCTTCAAAGGCCACTACCGCGGCCGGCGCTACGCCTTCGGCTACCCGGCCTGCCCGAACCTCGACGATCAGACCGGCCTGTTCCATCTGATCGATCCGACGCGCGTCGGCATCACGCTGACGGAGCAGTTCCTGCTGGAACCCGAGCAGAGCACGACGGCGACCGTGTTCCACCACCCGCACGCGAAGTACTTCAACGTGACGCGCGGCGGCGAACTGGAGTTCGAGTGACCGGGCGTGTAGGATGGCATCGGGAGGTGCGATCATGGCGAAAGTGAAAACGAAGAAGCCGACGAAACCAAAAGCCAAGAAGCCGGCCAAAGAGATTACGGGGCTCTTGCTGTCGCCTTACTATTTTGGCGGTCCCGGCAAGATCGATCCGGCACGGTTGCGCGCCGCCATACGAAAAGTCATGGCCGCGGATGCCGAAAAATCCAGCGTGGCAATGGACGATTAACATGGCTCGTTCGCCGGCCTATTCGCGAAGCGTCTTCGTGAACTGCCCCTTCGATGATGCTTACCGCCCTTTGATGCGGGCGATCCTCTTTTCGGTCGAGGCTTGCTGGTTCGCGGCGCGGACGGTGCTCGAGTCGAGCAACGCGGGCGAACCGCGCATCGAGAAGATTACCCGCATCGTCCGGGAGTCGCGTTTTGGCATCCACGACATTTCGCGAACCGAATCGAACGCGGACGGGTTGCCCCGATTCAACATGCCGTTCGAACTCGGTCTTTTCTTGGGCATGCGGGCCGTCGGCGACCGCGCTCAACGATCGAAATCCGCCGCGGTCTTCGACCGAGACCCGTATCGTTTCCGACACTTTCTTTCGGACCTCGCGGGATCCGACATTCTCGGCCACGACAACGATTCGCTGCGAGTGGTCGGTCAGGTTCGGGATTGGCTCTCGATTCATTCGGAGCGGCCCCTTCCCGGAAAGGCCGCGATCGTAGGCTATTTCGTCGAGTTCAACGGCAAGATTCCCGCCCTGACGTCCGAGTTGGGTTTGACCCTGTACGATCTCCATAACATGCCCGACTATCTCCACACCGTCCGCTATTGGATCGAAGAACATTTTCCGGCCGCCCGACGGTCCTGATCGCGTGGAGAATTCCTACCGGGGTCCAATTCCCGTCCTAAACTTCCCCCGGACGCTCCGCCACCGCCCGCGAACGGATCCATGACCGATTCGGCCATCAGCATCCAAGGATTGCGCGTCTGCTACGGCCGATTCACGGCCGTCGACGGCCTCGACCTGACGATCCGCAAGGGCGAACTCTTCGGCCTGCTCGGGCCGAACGGGGCGGGGAAGAGCACGACCATCCGCGTACTGATCGGCCAGCGGCGGCCGACGGCGGGGAGCGTGGCGGTGCTGGGCAAGGACGTGGTGCGCGAGTGGGCCGCGATCAAGCCGCTGTTCGGCTACGTGCCGGACCGCGAGAACCACTTCGAGGAGTTCACCGGTCGGCGGAACCTCGAGTTCTTCGCGGACCTGTACGCCGTGCCCCGGCTGCGCGTCCGCGAGTGCCTGCGGATGGTGGAGCTGGACGACGCCGGCGACGCGCCCGTCCGCGGCTATTCGCTCGGCATGAGAAGGAAGCTTCTCCTCGCCCGCGCCCTCCTCCACGAACCGCGAGTCCTCTACCTCGACGAACCGACGGCGAACCTCGACATCCATTCCGCCGAGGTCGTCCACCGCATCCTCCGCGAACTCGTCGCGGACGGCGCGACGGTCGTGCTCACGACGCACGACATGGACGAGGTGGAGAAGATCTGCGACCGCGTCGGCATCGTGTGCAAGGGGAAGCTCGTCGCGCTCGACTCGCCGATGAATCTCAAGCAGCAGCACACCGAGCGCAAGACCGACGCGATCCTCGGCTCGGGCGAACGGATGACCTTCGACATGGATCATGAAACCGAACGGTCGAAGCTCGCCGACCTCGTGCGCGCGGGCAGCGCGGCCAGCCTGCGAACGCGCGAGTTCGACTTCCACGCCACCTTCCTGAAACTCACGGGCCAGGCGTTCGAGTGATGCGATTGCACATCCTGCGAGCCTTGGTCGGGAAGGAACTGCGGCGCCACGGCGCGAACCGGGGCGGCATCGCGCTCGGCCTCCTGCTCGTTGTCGCCGCGATCATGCTCTCGGTCTTCAACCCCGCCGGCCTCGGCGCCGGCGGCAGCTCCGCGAACGAGGGCGGCACCGGCCTCGTCGGCGGCGTGCATCGCTGCGACCTCTACTACACCCGCGAGGACGGCGAGTTGATGTCGCCGCTCTTGAACCACCTCGAACAATCCCTGCCGCCCGAACTCGAATCGCACGTCCGCATCCGCAACATGGCGCCGGACCGCATCCGCGCCGGCATCGACTATTCCCCCGGCACCGCTAGCATCCGCCTTACCGCGCCGATCGTGGGCGGCCAGCGCCGACTGCGCGTCGAGATCTTCCACCCGCCGGGCGACGCCGCCGCGATGGCGCCCTACGAGGCGTGGCTCTGGCGCGAGCTGCGCGTCGGCCTGCAAGGGATCGCGGAGCGGAAGTTGAAATCCCTCGGCGTGGCGAAGCCGGCGATCCGCACGATCGGGCCGGACGACGACGACCTCTGGGCCGTGCGCGACGCGCTCGCCCGCCTGCGGGAAGACGTGGAGGAGGCGAAGCCCGGCGCGGCGATCGTGCCGGCGGTCGAGATCGATCGGCGCGGCCTCGGCGGGCAGGTGCTGGAACTGCGCTCGGCGATCGCCACGGCGCTCGTGGTGTTCGCCCTCTATTTCTCGTGCGTGTACCTGCTACCGACGCTCAACTGCGAGGAGCGCGAGCGCGGCGTGCTGCTCGCGCAGGCGCTCAGCCCCGCCTCGCCGTTCGAGATATTGCTGGCGAAGTTCCTGTTCTACCCCGTCGTCGGCGGGGCGCTCGCGGCCGTCATCGCCGGCATCTACAAGCCGGCCGTCCTCTCCACGCTCTTCTTCTGGATGGGCCTGTTCACGGTCGCCGGCGGTTTCCTCGGCATCGGCATGACGATCGCCACGCTCGCCAAGACGCAGCGCGCCGCCTTCATGGGCGCGATGTGCTACCTGCTCTCCGTGTCGATGCTGCTCATCATCGCGTCGACCAACGGCATCCCGGTCATCTCGAACTTCGCCCTCGAATACCACGTCCCGCGCGTTCTGCACGCCGCCCTCTCCGGCTCGGTGCAGAGCGTCCACTGGCTGCATCTCCTCGCCGCGATGGGCCTCGCCGCGATCTGGCTCACCCTCGCCGGCTGGCTCTTCCGCCGGCGCGGCTGGCAGTAGTGAACACTCCAACCCGGAGCGCCAGCCAAGGGCGTGGGCCTGATCGTATCCACCGTGTTTCCCGACGATGGATTGCCGGATACGTTGCGAACCGCCACGATCGCTCAAGTCTTGGCCCCGGAGGGGCCGCGGAGTGTCGCCACGGGTGGAGCGAAGCGCAACCCGTGGGCGATGATGACGGTACTCGACCCCGGCAGGGGTCGCGGGACCGACGATTGTCCCTTCGCCCCATCCGGGGCGAGTGATCGCACCTGTTCATCCACGGGTTGCGCTACGCTTCACCCGTGGCTACAAGCCGTTGCCCCGTTCGGGGCAAAAACCAAGAGTCCCGATCGCAGTTCGCATCGTCCTCAGCTTCGGCGATCAATTCCTGGGAAAAGAGTCCATAGCGTTCTCCGATTGCCGCGCCGGCTTGTGGAGCGGGGATGCTCCCTCGACTATCCTTCCATCATGTCCTCCGACGAGTTCGCTCTGTTCCAGGCGATCCGCGCCGCGCCGGCCGACGACGTGCCGCGGCTGGTGTACGCCGATTACGTCGAGGAGCGCGGCGACGCGGCACGGGCGGAGTTCATCCGGCTGCAATGCTCCGGCGCGGACCCCGCGCGGGCCGACGCGCTGCTGGCCGAACACCGCGAGCGGTGGGACGAAACCCTGCGCGGGGAACTGCGCGATCGGTTCCCGAATCTCCGCTTCGGCACGGATGTCGTCGGTTGGAACTATCGGCGTGGATTCGTGTCGTCGTTGGAGGTGGACGCTCATTCGATCAACGCGATGCGAGGGTTGCCGAAGTTCGTGGGGCCGATCGACCACCTCGTCGTCCACGTCGACGCCGACACCGTGGCCCCGTTCGACGTCGACTTCCGCGAATGGGGCCTCGATCGGATCAAGATTCTCGACTACCGATCGGGCGAAATGTCGATCGGGCTGCTGTACGACGCGGCCCGGACGATCGCCCTGGGCGCCCGCAAGGCGCACGCGAGCGTGCCGATCCTGCGGCTGAAGACGGACGCGCCGATCTTCGAGTTCCGCGAGATCACGATGAGCGCCGTCTCGATCCTCGAAGGGGAAATGAACCCGGTGCTGTTGATCGAAATCCAGCGACTGCCGCACGGGTCGTCGAACTTGTGCATCGATCCGCTGGGGATGTGGCCGCTGGTGAAGAGTTGGGCGGAGACGGTCCTGCAAGACGAGTGGCGCGTGCTGCCGATCCACCTGGACGCGGGCCAGCAGGCGCGCGTGCCGTCGGCGAAGCTGAGGCACCTCGTGCGCCACTACCAGCTCGCCGGCCTGCCGCCGCCGGCGGAACTCGGCGCGACGCCGTATCCGCAGGAGGAGCGCGAACGGCCGAAACGTGGTATCCTGACCCGTGCCGCCCGCTGGTTTCGCGGCAAACGATAAAGGACGCGAGACATGGCCTTTCAGCAGTTCGGTTTTCCGCAGGTCGCGGACGATCTCGGCTTGAAACTCGCCGAGGCGGACCTGTTCGGGTCGGTGCGACCGGCGGAATTGCGCCCCGATTTCGTCGCGGCGATCCTGGACGCCTCGAACCTCGCAAGCGCGATCAACACGGAGAAGGCCCGTTCCGAATTCGTGATCGCCCCGGTGCTCTACGAAATGCGCCGTCGCAAGCCGGGAACGTTCGGCCTCTTCTCGGGCGTGGAACTGAACGCCGACAGCAATCGGGGATTGAACGGCGTCTGCGATTTCCTCATCACGAAGTCGCCGCGGCAGCACGTCGTGAGCACGCCGATCCTGTCCGTGGTCGAAGCCAAGAACGAAAACCTCCGATCGGGGCTGGGCCAATGCATCGCCACGATGATGGCGGCCGCGATCGTGAACGGCGGAGAAGGCGCCGTGTCAGGGGCCGTGACGACGGGATCGCTCTGGAAATTCCTGCGGATCGTGGGAAGCGAAGTGACGATCGACGTGATCGAATACCATATCGACAACCTCGGGAAGATCGTCGGCATCCTCGAAGCCATCATCGCCCACGGCACCGCGTAACCCCATGTCGCCATCGCCCACCTCCCTCCGCACGGTCGTCGCCGCCAGCTTCATCGGCACGGCCATCGAGTGGTACGACTTCTTCCTCTACGGCACCGCCGCCGCCCTCGTCTTCAACAAACTCTTCTTCCCGACCGTCGACCCGCTCACCGGCACGATGGCCGCGTTCGCCACCTACGCCGTCGGCTTCATCGCAAGGCCGCTCGGCGGGATCGTCTTCGGACACTACGGCGACCGGATCGGCCGGAAGTCGATGCTCATCCTCACGCTCATGCTCGTCGGCGTCAGCACGTTCGCCATCGGATTGCTGCCGACGTACGAGTCCATCGGCATCGCCGCGCCGCTGTTGCTCGTGCTGCTGCGGTTCGTGCAGGGCTTCGGCGTCGGCGGCGAATGGGCCGGGGCCGTGCTGATGGTGGTCGAACACGGCTCGGGCGGCAAACGCGGATACTACGCGAGCTGGGTGCAGGCCGGGTCCCCGGTCGGCCTCTTGCTCGCGACGGTCGTGTTCCAGGCCGTGTCGCAATCGATGGACGAGCAACAGTTCCTGTCGTGGGGTTGGCGCGTCCCGTTCCTGTTCGGCATCGTGCTCACCGGCGTCGGCTACTTCATCCGGCTCAAGGTGATCGAAAGCCCGCTCTTCCAGGACGCGATGGTGAAGGCGCCGATGGAAAAACCGCCCATCGTCGAAGTCTTCCGCGCCCATCCGAAGAACGTGATGCTCGCGATGGGCGCGCGGATGGCGGAGAACGCGTACTTCTATTTCATCTCCGTCTTCGGCCTCAGCTACGCGACGAAGCAACTCGGCATCCCGCAAGGCGTCATGCTGAACGCGATCATCTACGCCGCCGTCGTCCACACGTTCGCGACGCCGCTGTTCGGCGCGCTCTCGGACCGGGTCGGCCGGCGGCCGGTCTACCTCGGCGGCGCGCTCTTCATGGCCGCCTTCGCGTTCCCGTTCTTCGAACTGCTCGCGTTGAAGACGACCGCCGCCGTCACGTTCGCGGTCGTCTTCGGCCTAATCGGCCACGCGGCGATGTACGGCCCGCAGGCGGCGTTCCTGTCCGAACTCTTCGGCACGCGCGTCCGCTACACCGGGGCGTCGCTCGGCTACCAGTTGGCCGCGCCGTTCTCCGGCGGCCTCGCCCCGCTCGTCGCGACGGCGCTCCTGGCCGAGAGCGGCGGCAATCCGCTCCCGGTGGCGGTCTACATGATCGGCCTGGCCGCGGTCACGATCGTGTCGGTCTGGCTGGCGGCGGAGACGAATCGGGCGGAACTGCGAGGGTAAAAAGAAGTGGGGCGAGAGATACGGCCGGGGACTCGCATACCCGGCTAGTCTCTCGCCCACTGGATTGAGGGGAGCGATTGGATTTCTCCAACCGTGGCGGGCGGGACTCGCATACCGCGTCGCCGGAGAAGTTACTTGCACAGGGGATGCCAAAGCGAACACCACCGGTTAACCGGTCCTGATAAATTGAGTTAAAATCTTATGAAACAGGTGGTTACGACATCGTGATGATTCCGTTTAGGGAGAAAGTCCGGCAACGGGGATCGGTCGGTTCGGGGAAAATGAATCAGTCTGAAACAGGCCGCTGTGTGATTTTGCGGTCTTCCGGGTCGAGGGGGGAGCGGTCATGTCGGCACCAAATCCGTTCACGCCGCGGGATCGCGAACCCGTACAAGACTGGCGATGGCGACGTCCGATTCGCCTTGCTTGTGTTGCAGGTATCGTCGCCTTGTTATTCGTTATGTTCAGCGAAGCGTTCGTGATGCTCGGTTCCAACGTCTTCAGGTTCACTGTGGAAGTTGAATCCTTAGACGGGCCACTGCCCCTTCGTATTTGCATTCTCTCTGCTCACAACTTTCGGATCACTCGCGACGTAATGGATTATCCGGAACCCTGGTCGGAACTTGTGGACCGTCAACTCGGATACGGTTTCGCTTATGTCGAGCCATTTCGAGGCGAACCGATTCCGTACGAAGTACAAGGAACATCCGAAGAGACTCTTTTGCGTTACAAGCGAATTTACCGCAAACAATTCGTCGTACTCGCTGAGTGGCCGGATGGCAGCAAGTCGGCACAGATCGAATTGCTCCCCGAATACTCGAAATTAAAGACGGTCCGCGTCCACCTCTTCCGCAATCCTCCGCCTTAATCGCTTCTCCAATAAGACTTTCGGGATTCCGGCTCTTCATGCTTCTCATCGCGTGTCGGTGTCGCACCAGAGTGGGTCCGGAAAATTGAGTGGGTCCGCCGGAGGGTGGCGCAGGGACGGCGGACCCACTCCGAAGTTTCCGGCTCTAGGGCGAACCGGTATCCTGACCGTATCTCCGACCGGATGCCACCATGCCGACCATTACCGTGAACGCGGAACGCCGCTCCTTCGCTCAGCCGCTGACCGTCGCGAATCTGCTCGCCGAACTCGGCCGCGATCCGAAGAAGCTGGCCGTCGAGGTGAACCTGAACGTGGTGCCGCGGGCGGAGCACCCGACGACGGAGTTACGCGACGGCGACGCCGTCGAGATCGTCACGCTCGTCGGCGGCGGCTCGCCGGCTCTCGATCCGCCGATGGACAAGCCGCTGAAGGTCGGGAAGTTCACCTTCCGCTCGCGGCTCTTCACCGGCACCGGCAAGTATGCGAGCCACGCCCTGATGCAGGAGTGCATGGACGCCAGCGGCTGCGAGGTGACGACGGTGGCCGTGCGGCGCGAACGGCTCATCGACAAGGACGGCAAGAACCTCCTCGACTTTCTCGACTTGAAGCGCCTGACGATCCTGCCGAACACGGCCGGCTGCTTCAGTGCCGACGACGCGATCCGCCACGCACGCCTCGCGCGCGAACTGTTGACGAACCTGGAGAACCCCGGAGCCGACTGGGTGAAGCTCGAATGCCTCGCGGACAAGAAGACGCTGCTGCCGGACCCGGTGGACACGCTGAGGGCGACCGAGCAACTGGTGAAGGAAGGCTTCACGGTGCTCGTCTACACGAGCGACGACCCGGTGCTGGCGAAGCGGCTGAAGAACGCCGGGGCGGCGAGCGTGATGCCGGCGGGCAGCCCCATCGGCTCGGGCCAGGGCATCCTGAACCCGAACAACATCCGCATCTGCCTGGAATACTTGAAGGACGGCGACCCCGATTATCCCGTGATCGTCGATGCCGGTGTCGGCACGGCGAGCGACGTGTCCGTCGCGATGGAACTCGGCTGCGACGGCGTACTGCTCAATACCGCCATCGCGAGCGCCGCCGACCCGCTGCGCATGGCTTGGGCCATGCGCTACGCGACCGACGCCGGACGCCTGGCGTACCTCGCGGGCCGCATCCCGAAGAAGCTCTACGCCAACGCGAGCAGCCCGACCGAGGGGTTGATACAAGCCAAGTGACTTCCGACTGTATTTGCTTATCGTCAGCGGGAATACCACCCCCGTACGTCCACGCCGGTCATCCCCGCCCGTCGCGCGGCCTCCAATCCAATGTCCGTATCCTCGAACACCACGCACAGTTCCGGCCGCACCCACAATCGCTTCGCCGCTTCCAGGAACACGTCCGGCTCCGGCTTGTGGCGGGCCGTGTCCTCGGCGCACACCACCGTGCGGAACCACTCCTCGACGCCGATGAACTTCAACGTCCGTTCCACCACGTCGCGGTAGCCGCCGCTCGCCACCGCCATCGGCAGGACGTGCCGGTGATCGCGGGCGATGTCGTAGACCGCCGGCACCGGCTTCACGTCCGCCATCATGGTCAGGAAGATCTCCTCCTTCTCCCGCACCATCGCGTCGAGGTCGCCGATCGGCACGCCCTGCTCGGCCGAGAGGATGCGGATGATCTGCTTCGTCGGCACGCCGCCGAGTTCGTAGAAGCGCGTCTCGGGGAACGCGAAGCCGTGCCGGCCGAGCATCGCCGTCCAGGCGCGGTAGTGGACGGGCATCGTGTCCGCGAGGGTGCCGTCGCAATCGAAGATGAGCGCGTGCGTGCCGGGCGGCGCGGTCCAGGGGGTCATGCGAACTCCGCGCGGACGGTGACGACCTCGCCGGCCGAGAATTCGAGCGGCACCGCGCCTTCGAGCAGCGTAATGTCCTGCAAGGGTTCCCCCATCAGGTCGACGAGTTTCGCGCTCGCCGGATCGCGCGCGAAGCGGAGTTCGGCGGAGCCGGCGAAGCCGGCGGTCTCGACGAGCCGGGCTTCGACGGCGCGCGATTCGCCGACGGGGCGGAGCGACGTGAGGAGCAGGCTCGGCAAATCGATGTTGCCGAGCCAGCCGGTCGCGCCGATGTGCGGCGGCCCCTTCGCCGTCTCGACGACGGTCGGCGGCAGCGTCCAGCCGGTGGCGGTTTGCATCGGGTGTTCCCGGTCGAAGGCGAGCAGCAGGTCGAAGCGCGTGGTGGTTTCCCCTTCGGGGACGAGCACAACGTCCATCATGCGGGCGCCGTGGCGCTGGACGAACGGCAGGCCGCCGGTGAAGAGGAAGGTGCGTTCCTTGCCGAGGCGGAATTCGAGGTAGTCGGGCGAGACCGGCCGGGCGTGCGTGGATTGCGAATTCGAGCCGTTGACGCCGCGGTAGGTGGCGGCGCGGTCGTCGCGCCAGCCGAAGCGGGCGGCGTAGAAGGCGTGCCACGGGTAGCCAGCGGGCGATTGCTTCGGCGTGATCTCGATGGACAGCTCGAGCGCCGGCCGGCCGATCCAGGCGCGGAGGCGCTGGCGGAACTCGGCGAGCGGTTCGCCGTGCTCGTTCTCGATGCGCCCGAGGGCCGTCACTTCGCCGAGCGTGGGGCCGGCGTTCGTCACGTCCACTTTCGTCGCGACGGCTTTGCTGCCAGGGTTGTACACGAGGTATTGCCCGAGGCGGTTGATGCGCGTCTTCATGTCCCGGAAGGCGCGGAGGCCGCCGGTGGCGGGGTCGAGTTCGGCCTCGAAGAATTCGTTGCGGACCGTCGTGAGTTCGGCGGTCTTGATCTTGGAGCGGAACGGCGGCGTCGACGCGGATCCTTTGGGAATCCAGGCGAAGCCGAGGCCGGGGACCTCGACGACGGCGCGGAGCGTGCCGTCGGAGAACTCGCACGATTTCACGGGGCCGTCGACCGGGATCGGACCGAGCTGGTTTGGCAGCTCGACGAGGACGCGGCGGGTGAAGCCGCAGGAATTCAGGATCATGTGGCCGGGCTTGTTCTCGACGGCGCGCACCTGCAATCGTTCCGCGAGCGGGCGGGCGATCGCGGACTCCAGCGAATTCAATCGGTCGGTCGCGTCGTCGGGTAGGCCTTCGGCGCCGGGGTCCGGGCCGCGGGTTTCGATGTCGCGTTCGAGCGCTTCGAGGCGGCGGACGCGATCGAGTTCGTCGGGCGTCACCGGGTTGAGCGTGCGGTGCAATACGGCGAGGGCGAAAGCGGAGTCGAGCCGGCGGCGCAGCCGGTGGTGCCGGGCGAAGCCGCCGACGGCGTCGGGCCGATGGCGGTTCGTCACGCGGTCGTCGAGAGAGTCGGCGAAGAACTCGTCGGCGCTCGCGACGCCGGTGTAGTCGCCGGCGTGCGTCTCGGAGAAGTAGCGGCCCATCGTCGCCGGTTCGCCCAACACGTTCCCGAGTTCCACGAGCGCGAGGTGGTCGGCGTAGCCCTCGCCCGGCTCGCGCTTGTGGAGCAGCGTCAGCGTCGGCGTCGAATCGTGCGTGATCGCCTGGTGCAGGTGATAGGCGAAGTTGAAGAACGTCTGCGGATCGCCCGCCGGCAACGGCTCGCGCGTGAAGACGTCGATCGACTTGCCGTCCGGCCCCGGCCAGCCGACGACGGCGGAGTAGCGCGTGGGCACGGTGGCGCCGTCGAGGCTGGTAGCGATCCCGTGACGATAGCCGGCGAGCGAGAGCCACGACGGCAACTGCGGGTGGAAAGTCGAGGTCCGTCGTGCGAAGATCGTCGGCTCCACTCCGAGCAGTTCCTTCGCGGCCGCGCGGCCGGCGCGAAGGTTCCAAAGCTGCGATTCAATCGGCAACAGCGCATCGTCCCGTTCCCGTTCCGCGCCGACGCACACTTCCACAGCCGCCGGCAGATCGGCGGGCAGGCACGCCTGCAATTCCGCGAAGCGCTCGGAATGTTCTTCCTTCATTCTTCGCAGCGTGGCAGCGTCGGCGATCACGGTCGCCGGGCTTCGCTTGGCGATCGATGCCGGCCACGGCGCGCCGAGGTTCGCCGCGTCCGGGAGGATCCATTCGAGCAGGAAGATCGCGCCGCTGTGCGCGCCTTCGCGGGCGACCCGGAGCTTCTCGGCGGCGTCCTGGAGCTTCCGCCGGCATTCGACGGGCTCGCCGACGCGCGCCGCGGCCTCGGACACGTCCTGCCAGAACCCGGCCGCATCCAGCAGGCGGTCGTGGCTCATCGCCTCGAAGAGCGTCTCGATCGCGAGATAACCGAAGCCCAGCCCGGCGAAGAGCCGCACGAGGTCGGCGTCGGCGTCGCGCCAGCCGTCGACGGCGGCGAGCGCCTCCTTCAAGTTTCCATACGTGTGATCGCGGTGCTCCGACGCCGCGAACGCGACGGCGTTTGCGGCCTTCACGCGGTCGTGCCAATCGTCGGCCTGGTAGACGGTCGGCCCTTCCGGGACGACAAAGACGCAGCCCGCGCCGGGCTGATCGTGGTCGTAGACCGACGCGGGCATCGGCGGCCCGACCAGGCGCGCCAGGACGGCGGGGTGCCAGAGCGCGGCGTAGCCGTTCAGCCACGCGGCGCACTCGTTCGCGTTGAGCGTGACCGGGTACGACGTCGGTGGCCGGTACGGGGAGAGCAGGAAGGCGCTGCGTTCGGTCATGGGCCGGTATCGAGTTCGTTGGATGGTCGCGGTGTCGGTCGCACTTATAGTACTGTCATACGATTCGGGAGGTCCGCCGTGGCCCGCAAGCGATCCGCCGCCGTGGCGCCGCGACCGACGATCCAGTCCGTCGAGGCGGAACTGAAGAAGTTCGAGTTCACGAAGGCGCTGGAATTGTTCGGCCTCCTGGTCGATGCGGAACCGACCTTGGAGCACCTCGGCGGCTATGCCCGCACGCTCGCGCGCTGCATCGACGGCTATCTCGCGCAGAACAAGGTGAAGGCGGCGACCGAGACGATCCGGCTCGCGGAGGCGTTCGCGCAGAAGCACGAATCGCAGCGGCCGGCGATCGCGGCCACGCTCGCGCGTTGCGGAGAGTTCGCCAAGGCGCTCGCGCTCGCGGACTCGGCGACGACGCGGATGCACATTGCGGACCTCTGCGTGCGGCGGAACCGCGCCGACGGCGCGCCGCCCGAGATCAAGGCCGAATTCGCGATCGTGCAGGCGGCCTTCCGCGACTACGAGGCCGGCCGCGACGACGCGGCGCGCGACGCGCTCGGCAAGCTCGGCCTCACCTCGTCGTATCTATCGTGGAAGCTCCTGCTGCGCGGTCTCCTCGCGTTCGCCGCGAACGATCCCGCCCGCGCCCTCGAGAACTGGCAACGGCTCCCCGCCGACGGCCTCGCGGCTCAACTCGCGGCGCCGCTGCGCGGCCGCATCGATCCCGATTTCCGCAAGGCCTTGCCCGCCGACCGCGCCGCCGCCTTCGACCGCGCGACGGAGAATCTGCTCAGCGGCGGACTCGTCGGGGACCTTCGGGAGATTCAAAAACACACCGGACGGGACCGGGACCTCGCGCCGATCTGGAAACACGTCGCAATCCTGCTCCCGAAGCTCCGCGCCGCGCAGCCGGCGATGATGCCGCGGCTCGCGGCCGCGCTGTACCACGTCATCATCCGCCAAGGCCGGCCGGAAGACCTCGACGCCTACCGCCGGCAGTTTCCACCGCCCGCGGACGATCCGAAATTCGATCGGATGCGCGCCCGCGGCTGCGAACGCACCGGCGAAGACGATTACGCCATCGAGTACTGGATCGCGTACGAGAAGTGGCTGGCGACCGCGCCGGCGGGCTGGCCGCCGGACCTGCTGGCGCGGGCGCGGGCGATCGTGCTCCACCGCGTGGGGAGCCTGATCGAGGACATGAACATCGAGGACGAAGCCCCGGCCGATCTGCGCCGCGCCATGAGCAAGATGTTCGGCGAACCGCTCGAACCCTCGAACTTCGGCAACCCGGACGACTACTATCGCAAGAGCCTGGAATTGGCGCCGGAATGGCCGATGGTGGCGAACGATCTGTTTGATCGGTACGTGGAGTTGGATCGCCTGCCGGCCGCCGAACGCGTCGCGGTCGATTACCTCGCCCGCCGGCCGGACGATCTGGAGATGTTGAAACGGCTAACGCAAGTGTTGAGGATGCAAGGCCGATGCGAGGAGCGTCTGGTGGCCGCCCGGCGTGCAGCGGCCGTCAACCCGCTGGACAAGGGTTTGGATGGCGAATTGACCCAAAGTTATGTCACGGTCGCCCGTATGCACCTGATCCAGTCCGATCTCGAGGCGTGCGAGCGCATCCTCGCCGACGCGGGGACGGATCGGGAAGCGGCCTTTCCCGCGGCGTTCGGTTCGCTCCGCGCGATCCTCGCGCACTGTCGGAAGCGAACCGCCGAAGCCGAGGAAATCGAAGCGAGATTGTTCGCCCTTCCCGGTCGTGGCCCGGTCGCCACGCTCTACCTGTCCGTCTTCGGATCGCTCGCCGGGCTGAAACCGGCCCAGCGCAAGCCCGCGGACCAGCGACTCAAGGCCTTGCTCACCCAAACTCATCTCCCGGCGGACGAGACCCTGTACTTGCTGAGTCCGCTGACGGAATTCGCGCGCGAAGGCGTGGATTATCGCGGCCGGGCCTCGATCGAGAAGAAGATCCTCGCGCTGGCCGAACGCTCGACGGCCTCCGAGGGCGACGAGGCGACCTTCGAGATGATTCTGCGGATGCTGATGCACGGCGCGCACTTCAAGCCGGTCATTGCCATGGCGCCCCGGCTCGCGGCGCGATTTCCGAAGTCGCCGATCTTCCCCCTGTTCGAACTCCAGGCGATCGTGATGAAGTCACCGGGCAAGCGCCCGACGAACGCCGTGATGGGTAAACTCAATCTGGCGCGCCGGCTCGCGGACGCGTGCGATCGCCCCGACCGCGCCGATCTCCTCGACGCGATCAAGAAGATCCAATCCGTGCTCGATCCGTTCGGCGGCCGGTTCCTCTTCGGCGGATCGTTCCCCTTCGACGACTTCGATGGAGACGACCACTGATGGCGAACCCCTACACCGTCCTGGGCCTGCCGCCCGACGCGGACGACGCGGCCGTGCGGGCGCGCTACCTGCACCTGACGCGCGAGTTCCCGCCGGAGCAGCACCCCGAAACGTCCGCCGCGGTGCGCGCCGCCTACGACAAATTGAAGGACCTCGACGCCCGCGCCGAGCACCGGCTCTTCGGCGGGGCCGACGACGAAACCATCGACGCCCTGATCGACGAGGCGCGACGCATCGCCCCGGCGCGGCGCATCACCCTGAACGAACTGTTCCGCGTGGCGGGAGTGTCCGGCCGATGACCGACGAACGGATCGACGCGATCGTGGCCGAGTTCCGCGATTGGCTGCGGACGCTGCCGGAGGACCCCGCGCCCGCCCCGCCGGCGGAAGTCCTCTCGATGCACGCGCTCGCGGCGCAGTTCACGGCGCTGCGGCACGACGTAAACATGCAGACCAAGGCGGCCCGCGCCGCCGTCGAGCAATCGAGCGCCGTCCTGAAGCAACTCCAGGAATCGACGGTCGTCGAGGAGGAGGGCGACGAACGCCTCGAACCGAAACCGATCGTGAAACTCGTGCTGGACCTGCACGATGCGCTCGGCATCGCGCACCGGCAACTCGACAAGGCGGTGCGGACGGTCGAATCGCCGCCGCCGGCGCCCGGATTCCTCGCCCGACTCTTCGGCCCGGCGCCGCCGGCCGACGACGCGAAGCTGCGCGAACGCCTCGCCGGCGCCGCCGATGGCTACGCCATGAGCCTCCGCCGCCTCGAACGCGGCCTCGCGGACCTCGGCCTCGAAGCGATCCCCGCCCGCGATCTCCCGTTCGATCCCGAATGCATGGAGGCGGTCGACACCGCGCCCGCCGGCGACCGGCCGCCCGGCACCGTCGTCGAGGTCGTCCGCCACGGCTACCGCCGCCACGGCGCGATCGTGCGCCATGCCCAGGTCCGGGTCGCCAAATAGAATGGCCTCCCCGGAACGATTCCCCCGCGAGCCATCCATGACGGACACCATCCTCGGCATCGACCTCGGCACCACCAACAGCGAAGTCGCCATCGTCGTCGACGGCAAACCGATCGTCCTGCCCGACGATTCCGGCGACCCGATCCTGCCGTCGATCGTCGGCCTCGGCGACGACGGCAAACTCCTCGTCGGCAAATCGGCGCGCAACCAGTGGGTCCTCGCCCCCGAACGCACGATCAAATCCATCAAGCGCAGGATGGGCGGGGAGGAAAAGGTTCCGCTCGGCGACGCGCGCTATTCGCCGCAGGAAATCTCGGCGATGATCCTGCGGTCGCTCAAGGAGCGGGCCGAGAAATATCTCGGCCGCGCGGTCGCGAAGGCGGTCGTCACGGTGCCGGCGTTCTTCAACGACGCGCAGCGCCAGGCCACGCGCGAAGCCGGCGCGCTCGCCGGGCTGGACGTCGTGCGCATCCTGAACGAACCGACCGCCGCCGCGCTCGTCTACGACCCGAAGCGCGAAGGCCGCGAACGCTTCCTCGTGTACGACCTTGGCGGCGGCACCTTCGACGTCTCCGTCGTGCAACTCGAGGAGGGCGTGTACGAGGTGCTCGCCAGCCACGGCGACACGAAGCTCGGCGGCGACGACTTCGACGAACTCCTGCTCGACCGCGTCGCCGACGATTTCCAGGACGCCTACGGCGTGGACCTGCGCGGGAACCGCGTCGCCCGCGCCCGCCTCCTCCGCGCCGTCGAGGACGCCAAGAAAAAACTCTCCGACCACCCCTTCGCGCGGATCGAGGAGGAGTTCATCGCCGAGAAGGACGGCGTGCCCCTGCACCTGAGCGTCGAGGTCGACCGCGGCGATTTCGAGGACCTGATCGGCCCGCTCCTGGGCAAGACCATGGAATGCGTGCAGAAGGCGCTCGACGACGCGCGGCTGACGGCGTCGCAGGTCGGGCGCGTCGTGCTCGTCGGCGGCAGCACGCGCACGCCCCTCGTCGGCCGGCTGCTCGAAGACCGCTTCGGCCAGCCGCCCCACCGCGAGATCCACCCCGACCTCTGCGTCGCGCTCGGCGCCGCCGTCCAGGGGGCGATCCTCGGCGCGGAGAAGGTCGATTCCGTCCTCGTGGACATCACCCCCCACTCGCTCGGCATCAAGACGCTCGAACGGCCGACCGACTTCGCCTACGCGCCGAACGAGTTCCGCTTCGCGCCGATCGTGACGCGGAACACGCCCCTGCCGGCGGTGCGCAGCGAGGTGTTCTGCACCGTCGGGGACAACCAGCCGCGCGTGGACATCGAGGTGTACCAGGGTGAGAGCGCCGACGTGCGGCGGAACCACCGCGTCGGCAAGTTCACGATCGAGGGGCTGGCGCGCGTGCCGGCGGGCAACCAACTCGTGGTCGAATTGAACCTGAACCTCGACGGCGTGCTGAAGGTGACGGCGCGCGAGAAGTCCACCGGGTTGTCGAAACAGATCACGATCGAGAACGCGATGGCGCGCTTCGCCGTGGAGGAGCGCGGCGCGGCGAAGGATCGGCTCGAACGGCTCTGGGGGCCGTCCGAGTTCGCGCCGGATTTCGAGCCGGCGGAGGAGGTCAACCGCGTGTTCGGTTCGATGCCGGCGCTCGACCCCGGGCCGCAGGAGGGGCAACGGGAATCGGTGCAGGCGCGGGCCTTGCTGGAAAAGGCCGAACGGATCGTGGCAAAGGCGGTGGCGGAGGACAAGGTGGAGTTGGAGCGACTGGTGGGCGACGTGCGGGCGGCGCTCGCCGACCGCCGCTGGGGCGACCTCGCGACCGCGACCGGGAACCTCAGCGACGTGCTGTTCTACCTGGAAGACGCGTAAGGATTGGTGGGTCGTCAGCGCGACGAGCCCATATCAAGATCGCGTTTATTTTTCGAAGCGGTTTTGTCCCCTCCCCCTTGAGGGGGAGGGTTAGGGTGGGGGGGATTTTTACGGGTCGCGATTCTCGTCACCCCCACCCCGTCCCTCCCCCTTCATGGGGGAGGGGGAAAAGGCGCACAACGACCGAGATCAAGCGACCCGTCAACGA